>JAEDLN010000092.1 GCA_016295275.1 Kiritimatiellia bacterium | reverse complement strand
GATCGACATGGTCGAGATCGACATTGGTGAGGACCGTCAGGCTCGGGCGGTATTCCGCGAGCGTCCCATCCGACTCATCGGCCTCGGCGACAAGGATGGGGCGTTTGGTCCCACTGTTTTTTGCGAACGGGCAGCTCGGTTTGCAAAGAAGCGGAAGAGCCAAATCGGGGATATGGGAGAGGGCGCCGAGGGAAGGGGAGAGTCCGCCGATACACCATGCGGCATTGGCGAGCGCATTGCGAAGAATGGTTGCGAGAAATGCGGCTGTCGTTGTTTTTCCGTGAGAACCGCAGACAGCGACAAGCGAAAAGAGGTCGCTAAAGGCGGCAAGCACTTCACCCCGAGAGACGACAGGAATCCGTTGGGCCCGTGCAGCGAGCAGCTCCGGGGCGGAATCGGGGACGGCAGGTGTTCGGATGACGAGTTGCGGTTCTGCGTTGGCGATATGACCGGGATCGTGGCCGATTTCAACGCGAATTCCATTTGTTTCCAACCATTTCGTATAGGTTCCGGCCTGTGAATCGCAACCGCTCACTTGCCATCCCATGCGATGGAGCAGATGTGCAAGGCCGGCCATGCCGACACCGCCGATACCGACAAAATGGGCGGTAGCTGGAGGAAAGAACCGGAGAGAAGTCATTGGGAGTAAAATTCGCGAGATTAGGAAGGGTTTACCAGTCTTCTTATCGTAGCGAAAAAGACTGTTTTCATCAAGGAAAACAGGAGTGATTCGGTGTCGGGGGAAGGCGGGGGGGGGCGACTGAGGGCGCTAGAGGAAAAAATCCTGTTTTCCTTTGGCGGATGTGCGGACCGTGTTCCCGCATCCGGTTATTCCGAGCCGTCACGTAGCGGCGCAAACGGGGGGGCGTGGCTCGATTGGGGAAAATCGCGACACGACCGGATCATACTACCTGGAGACGCACTGCCTTGGCGACCTTCGGAAAGGCGGAATTTTCATTGACAGACAAACGATGATTCATGACAATACGGGGCATGAATGTTGACCTTGAGCTTTTGAAGGATCTCATCCGGATTCCTTCCGTATCCGCCGATGTGGACGCTGTCAATTCCGCAACGGATTTTTTGCATGCCTATTTGGAAAATCGCGGACTTCACTGCACCATCGAGAATTGCAACGGACGCAGAGTGCTTTTTGCCGCAACGGTTCCCGGAAAACAACCGGATTATCTGTTCAATGCGCATCTTGACGTTGTTCCGGCCGAGAAGGAGCAGTTTGAACCCTCTGAAGATGGCGAAGGGCGTTTGTCGGGACGCGGAGCTTCCGATTGCAAGGGACCGGCGGTTGTCATTGCCCAGATTCTGTGTGATTTGGCAGGAAAGGCCAGCGTAGGCGCGATTTTTACGGCAGATGAGGAGATCGGCGGCAGTACGACGGCGGCAATGGTTTCGCGCGGATATGGTGCCAAACGCTTGATTTGCATTGTCGACGCCGACCCGTATTGCATCGTCAATGCCCAAAAAGGGGCGGCGACCTTCAAATTGATTGCCCATGGTCGCGGCGGTCACAGTTCCGAACCTTGGAATCTCGAGAATCCGATTGAAAAGCTGATGAATCGTTTCCGTGTGTTCTCCGAGAGATGGCCGGCCCCGACGGAGGATCGGTGGTGCGATACAATGGCACCAACGGTTCTGCAAGCCGGAAAGGTCGGGAATATGGTTCCGGACACGGCCGAATTGACCGTCAATTTTCGTTTTATCGAAGAAGGCGGAGAAGAGAAGATTGCAAAACGGTTGCGTGAATTGACGGGGTTGGATGTTGAGCTTGTGAGTGTTTCTCCGCCAGTCTTTTCGGATATTTCGGAGCCGGAGATGCAACGGTTGCAACGGGTTTTGGCGGCTCAATGGCCGGATCGCGAGATTCGCTTTTCCCATTTGAACGGTGCGACCGATTCCCGCCATTTTGTCTCGCTTGGCATTCCCGTAGCTGTTTTGGGGGTTGACGGTTTCCACATCCATTGTGCTTCCGAGGGGGTATGGACGCAGTCGCTCCATGATTATGCGGAAGCGTTGGAGCGCTTTGTTTTGGAAGCGCGGGAATCGTAGGCCGCATGGCGTTTGTCGATCAACGATGAGTACGTATGCCGTTTTCGAATTATCCGATGGAACGAGGGCCTGCAGCTTGTTGATGGGCCTGACTCCGGAGGTCGGCGCGTTCTATGTTCTGCGGATTGACGGGCTCAAGGAGCTCGGACGTTTTTTCGAAACGCTACCGTATCGGGCGCCGTGCATGGAGAATGCCGATTTGATTGGAAGAGCGGATGAAAACTGTCTGCTGACACGAGAAGCGGGCGTCTGGCTGGCGCAGCGTGCCGAAGCATTCGTCTTGAAAAAAATGCGTGCCGCCCGTTTGAACGAAGGGGTTTTGCGGACGCGTGCAACGCTATTTTGCGAGCGCATCTACGTAACACTCTCGCTATCCGGCTTTTTGGACGTCCGTTCTCTTTATGGAGAGATGAAGAGCCAGTTCAAGCAAGAAATTCAAATACGGTTTTTGTCGCCCCGCGAGATGGCGGGACGGATTGGCGGATTGGGGATTTGCGGACTGCGTCTTTGCTGCATGCGGGGACTCTGTACGTCTGTCGATACGGAGCAAGCCCGTGCTTCCGGGGCGGATTTGCGCAACGTTAGCGTTGCGGGATGTTGCGGAAAGATCCGATGCTGTTTCCGGTTCGAAGAAGAGCCGGAAACCGGGCAAAAGAAACAATCGCAACAACGCAACAGCGAAGTGTAAAGTATCGATCGTTGATGACCATTCAAGGAGAAATCGCATGAGAAGAGCGGGATTTCGCATTTTCAATCTAGTCGTCGGGGCATTTTTGCTGTTGGCGGGCTGTGCCACGGAGCCGGTGAACGACTTGAGGGATCCGGAACGAAAAGCATTTACGCCGATCGACTCGGATCGGCCGTATGTTTTAGCGAGTACGCTCGAATCTCCGCGTACGATGGTGGTGGCACTCATCGATATCGATTTTTCGGAAAGTGCCCTGCGCTTTTCGTACGCCCCTGGTTTTTTCACTTCAAATCCGCAAGGAATTGTCCAGTTCGAAGCGCTTGATCAACCGAACGTGTACAAGACACCGGGCGCCTTGGCGGACGCGCTCAAGGAACGGATTGAAAGCGGTCCCATCGGCATTTTGCTGATGTTGGACGGAGACCCGCTCGGGATTGCCGGAGCACCGGACTTGGATGAAGGAAAGGCGGGGGTTATCCGGGATTTTGCGAAGCGTCTGGCGGCCAAGGCCATCGTCTTTACCTTTATCGTTCCCGATCGCATGATTATTCCGACCGATTTCAATCAGAAAAACAGAATGAAAACCGAAATGAAACCGAGCTTGCCGACCTATTTGATTCACTATACCCCGAAGATGCCGAATCTGCAGGCAACGCCAGAGGCCTTGTCGGAAGGATGGGAGCGGGCAGAGATCGGTCAGGTGGCGGCTTTCCATGAAGCGAGCCGTGCTCAACCGAAGAATGTGACCTTCCGTGCTCTATGGGATTCGGAGGCGCTTTATATCCGCTTTGATGTTACGGACGTTAGCGTGCGGTCGATTCGCACGAAACAGCTTGGCGACGTCTGGTGCGACAGTTGCGTCGAGTTTTTCGTAACACCAACCGAGTTGCCGAAGCATTTCAATTTTGAGATCAACCCCGGCGGCATTATCCATTATTCGTACATTCGCAATCCGCAACGTCTTTCCTCCGGCGAGTATGTGGACTGGACACTTGGCGATGAAGCGTCGATTCCGTCCATGCTGATTCACCATAGTATGCCGAAGACTGTTTCTCCGGAACAGTTTGGCGAAATTCGGTGGACGGTTGCGTATCGCGTTCCGTTTTCCCTCTTGAAACGATACGAGCCGGCGTTTGTCGAACCAACCGAGGGCGATGTCTGGAGGGGAAACTTCTTTATTTGCGGCGATGAGCTGAAGGAACCGCGTTGGGGCGCTTGGGCTGATATTGGCAAAGAGTTGGCGTTTCACCAGCCGTCCAAATTCGGATATTTGCGTTTCGCACGCTAATTCGTCATTCAGCCGAATGTTGTCGCGCCGGCGCTCATTCGTCTTTTTGTGTGACGGATCGTGCGGCGTCCAGCAGGACCGCGGCGGATTCCGACCAGGAAAACTCTCGTGCTCGGGCGCGGCCTTTTTCCGCAAGTTGTTGGCGCAGGGCTAACGCCTCCGAGGTATTGGCAAGGAGTGTTCTCAGATGACGGGCGAAGTCTTCCGGATCGGCACTCTTGGCATAGATGGCGCAGTCTCCGGCGACCTCCGGGATGGCGGTTTCACGGCAGCAGATGACAGGCAATCCGCAACAAAACGCCTCAAGGATCGGGAGACCGAAGCCCTCGTGAAGCGACGGGAAAAGAAAGACTTCTGCGCGTTGGAAGAGGGCGACGAGGTCTTTGTGTTCGATGTAGGATATCCGTGTAACCCGGGAAGGATCGGGGAGTTCTTGGATTGCCTGTTGAAGAAGAGGTTCGCCGCGACGGGGGCGACCGATGATGACAAGGCGGTGTTCGGGAAACTCGTCTGCGATGAGTCGGAAAGCACGAACGGCCGTCTCGAGATTTTTGTGCGTATAGGAATTGGCGACCACTAAAACGAACGGGTTCGGATAGTGCGTCAGTGTCATGACCCGTTCCGCAAGAAAATCGCCGGGGAGCTCCATTGCAAAAGACGCTTCGGCCGCAAGTTTGGCTACACGGACGTTTTGGAAAGGAACATGGAGCAAATCAACGAGTTCGTGCCGGGAGAATTCGGAGATGGTCAGAATGATTTGGCTTTTCCGGGCGGAAAAGGGAACGAGCGTCGCCAGTGTTCGCAGGGTTGCGCGGTTGAAATCATCGGGGAAATGTTTGTATTGCAAATCGTAAATCGTAGTCAGCTGCGGACAAGGCGCGTGTAGAATCGCGGTATTGCCGGGATTCCAAAGGACATCGACACCGGCGGCGCGCAAAAGCTTCGGAAGGACAAACGACTCAAAGAGAAAGCGTCGAATGCGAGACGTAGCCCGGATGTTTGTATCGACGAGACGAACGCGGGGCTCTTTTCGAAGATCTCGCAAAAGCACATTTCGGTTCTCGGCATTCAAAAAGACGACCAACTCATCGGAATCGGAGAGCTGGCGTGCAAGAGCCAAGAGCGTCTGACGGACAACCGTTTCGGATCCGCCGACTTCGCTGGGAATGAGAAAGAGCGCATTGACACCGATTTTCATAATGGGGAAGCCGCATTATGGCTTTTTTCCGCGTCTTTTGAAGCGGGAATCAGCATTTTATTTGCTTGAAGGAAAGAATCGGGGCATTGTCGATCAACGCGCTCTTCGGTAACTGGTTCGGGCGTCCTGGAGCAGACGCGTTTGTAGAGAAAAACAAGGCCTCGAGCAAGGAGTCCGTGAAGAACAGTCGCGAATGAGCGGTGTCCGATATCTTCTTCCGAAGCGACAAGGCCTTCCTTGAATTGGCGTTCGTACTGGGACCCGGAAATGGACGACGGGGTCCATCGGAAATAGGCCAATTCAGGGGGGCGAATTGCAATCGGCTTTCCCAGATGCCATAGTCTCAGCGTAAAATCGTAATCCCAAGCCGCCTTGAAATCGGTCCGGAGGAAACCGATTTTCCGAAATGCGTCTGCCCGGAATACCATTGCGGGCTGTGAAATGTAATTGACGACATGGATCAGAAAGGAGTTTGAAATTGGGAAAAACGCGTTTTTGAACAGGGTCGCAAAGCGTCGGATTTCACGTCCTTCTTGATTGATGATCCGGCATCGGCCGAAACAGAACGGGGCTTTTGGATTTCGCTCCAGTGCGGCGACGGCCCGTTCGAGTGCGAATGGAGCGTAGACGTCATCGGAATTCAGCCAGCAGACGTATTCTCCCTTTGCGAGTCGAAGTCCGGCATTGATGGCATCGGCGGGTCCTTGATCATCGGTCCGTCGGATAAAGCGGGTATCCGGGTGCGCCCATTTCGAAACGATTTGTTCGGTACGGTCGGTGGAATTTCCGTCCATGACAAGGTGTTCGACCCGAATGGTTCCGCGATCGCGTTGCATGGCAACGGAACGCATGGTCTCCTCCAGAAAGCGTTCCGAATTGCGAGTCGGGGTAATGACCGTAACAAAGGGACGTTCGGAGAAAGGCACATGATTGTCTGAAAAGGAACGGGTATTCATTTTTTAGTCCTCTCCTTAGCAAGTCCATGAAACGGGCAATCTTGTGCATCCGTCGAAGGATGCAGCCCCTTCCACGCGCAACCAGAGGAACGATTCCAGCCGATGGTAATTGTGCAAATGATCGGCGCTGTGAAGTGCGAAAGAAACAGTGTAGTCGCCGGGATGGACATTTGAGACATCGATCGACAAGTCGATGAAGCCGTCGTCTTTGATGAATGGAATGGAGCGGTTTTCGATTTGCGTATTAGAGCCGAAGATGCAGCGATCGCCATCGAAATCTGCAATCGAGAATCCGAAGACCGGGTTTTCGATTCGCTGTTTTGCCGTATAGTGGATTCGAAGACGGGCATAGCCGCCGGAGACGATTCCAATCGGGTCGTGTCGTTCCGTACCATCTGCATTCAGCCAGACGACTTCTCGGATAAAGGCCTCTTGCGTACCCCAGATGCGGCGTTTTGCGGCCAAACGCGGCGGTATTCCATTCGGGGAGACAACACCCTTTTCATTTTGGCGAATCGTTTCGTTGGCGTAGCGCTCTGCCATTTCCGAAGGATCGCCCAGCGAAAGGAGGCGCCCATGCGAGAGATAGGCGATGCGGTTGGAGACGCGCCGGATGGTATTGATATCGTGCGAGATCAAAAGCATCGATTTGTTTTCGCGACGAAATTGATCCATCTTATCGAGGCACTTTTGTTGGAATTCAGTATCTCCGACAGCCAGAACCTCATCGACAAGCAGGATGTCCGGATCGACTTGAACGGCAACGGAGAAGCCGAGTCGGACATACATACCCGAAGAGTAGAAGCGGACGGGCTGGTCGATAAAATCTTGCAAACCGGAGAATTCGACGATTTCATCGAAACGCTTTTTCATGGTCTCCCTCGGAATTCCCATGATCGCGCCATACAAAAGGACATTTTCGCGTCCGGTGAGATCGGGATGGAATCCGGCGCCCAGTTCGAGCAGAGAACTGATGGAGCCATGAACGGTCACGGAGCCCTTGGTTGGGGTAATGGTGTGTGCGATAATCGAAAGAAGAGTCGATTTTCCGGCTCCATTGTGACCAATGAGACCTACGGTTTCTCCTTTTTGGACTTGGAAGGAAACATCTTCCAAGGCGGTGAATGCCTTTGCGCGCCGTCCGGTCAGGAGATCGACAATGGTTGTCTTCAGCGATCGTGATGCCGTGGATAGGCTAAACCGTTTTGTGACATTCTGAACGTTGATTGCCCATCTGTCGGGAGAGACGATATTCATTAGAGGACATCTCCAAAGCCGCGGTTCCCGCGATTGAGTGTAAACAGCCCGAGGATAAAGACGGCTACGCAAAGGGCGGGGGAGAGCCAGACCCATGCAGGCGAAATTGATGCTACTGCAGTCGGCAAAAGGTCGGCATTCATCAAACCGCGGCGGTAAAAGGAAAGGATGCCGGTCATTGGATTCAAGAAAACGATTCCGGGATGGAAGAAGGAGTTTTCCGGGAAAACGCCCATTTGCATACTCACGTCATAGAAAACAGGTGTCAGGAAAAACCAGGCAAGCTGACCGATTCCAACCATGTGTTGCGTATCCCGAAAGTAGACATTCGCCGTCGAGACGAATGCGGAGATACCCATACAAAGCAGAAGATGGAAAACGACTGCCGGAACGAGCCAAAAGGCATTCGAGAGGTCGAGTGTATGGGTTACAGCGAGATAGATAAGAAGAGGAATGATGGTAAGCAGAAAATTGACGCCATTTGCGAAAACGGTCGTAATGGGAAGAATAATCCGCGGAAAATAGACTTTTTTGACGAGATTGGCATTGCCTGCAATTGCGTACAGGGAGTCATTCAGAGTTCCGGCTGTAAATTGCCAGACTAGGATACCGCAGACGAGGAATTGCAAATAGTTGGTCTGCCCGCCATTGAATTTCAAGATTTTGGCAAAAATGGCATACATCAGGATTGTCGCGCCAGGGGTCAAGAGCGACCAAAAGAAACCGAGAACGGATCCCTTGTACCGGATCTTGAGATTTCGCTCGACGAGAATCGAAATCAGTTCGTACCAGCGAGAATATTGGGAAGGAAGTTTCATGGCGCAATGCTCGTTCGTCAACGGAAAGGCGCAAACAGGAAAAGAACCGGTTACGAACGTGCCGAAAAGGGAAAACGATGGGATGGAAAAGCGGACGAAATAGTACCAAATGTCCAGACGATCCCGCAAGTCCGGCGACCGGTCGCCGGGCCTTGCTTCTTTCCGGAATCGCGTCAACAAAACATGCTGTCTATTCTTAGGAACGGCGAGCCCGCAGAGCGCTGTATCCGCGGGTGAAAAGAGTTGCCCGTTTGCGGCCGTAATGGTATACTTTGCCAAGTAGCAAAACATTGATTAAAGCGTCCGAATGCCTTCATGAAACGGAATCTATTTTTTTGGTTTCGTTGATTTTCACATTTTACGAATAAGGCATTTTCCAGATTCACGGAGTTACAGCTATGGCCATCACCAACAATCTTCCTCAAGGGAACCTCGGTTCGACCAAATCCGATTTGGAACCGCGGCAGTCGTTGCTCTTTTTGTTGGCAACCACGCGGTTTCAGCTTTGGATAGCGCTGTTTCTGTTTCTAGGGAGTTTTCTCTTCTACACGACGACGACACTGGTCCCCTTTGCAGTCCCCGGCGAACCCAGCAATTTGCTGGCTTCGGCAACCGGCATCACACCAAATCTTCATCCGCGCAATTACGTATGGCGGCTTTTGATGCAAGGGGTTTTCAG
>JAEDLN010000091.1 GCA_016295275.1 Kiritimatiellia bacterium | reverse complement strand
ATGTGGTGGCGGTGTTGACCGAAAGCAAGGATCCGCTTGCCTACTGGCGGAAGTTATACAGAAGGGGCTGACCCTTTTAAGGGAAATCTTCTTTTGGAAGCTGCGCATGTAGGGCGTCCAATCGAGACGAGCATATTGACCTTTGCGGAAAAGGTTCTTTTTTGGTACGATTTTTCTGTTCTGTTTTACCACTTTTGAAACCCGAAATATTGCCATGATTATCGCCATTGGTTCCGATCACGCCGGATTTTCCGTCAAGCAGACGATTTGCAAACTTCTTGCCGACAAGAAGGATATCGAAGTACAGGATATGGGAACGCACGACGAAACGTCTTGCGACTATCCGTTGTTTGCCGAGAAGGTTGCCGGTGCCGTAGAGACGGGGAAAGCCTGTCGCGGGATTCTCGTTTGTGCCACCGGGATCGGTATCAGTATGGCTGCGAATCGTTTTCCGCACGTCCGTGCCGCATTGGCGCAGACGCCGGATCGCGTCCGTCTTGCCCGTCAGCACAATGATGCCAACATTCTCGTTTTGGGCGGAAAGGACGCTGTCGAGGCTGATTTGCCGGAATTGTTGGAGATTTTTCTGACAACGGATGCGGACATGGCCGAGCGTCATCGCCGCCGTGTCGGCGAGCTTGCCGAGGTCGGCAATCGCGTAACGGAGGTTTCGCATCTCAAGGATGCCGATCCCGAGGTTTACGAGCAGATCATGAAGCATGAGGAGCAGGAGCGTTCGTGCATCAACCTGATTGCCTCCGAGAACTTGACCTCCCGTGCCGTCCGTGCCGCCCAGGGCTCGGTTCTCACCAACAAATATGCGGAAGGGTATCCCGGCAAGCGTTGGTATTCGGGTTGCCATTTTGTCGATGCCATCGAGACGCTTGCGATTGAGCGTGCCAAGGCGCTCTTCGGAGCCGAAGCGGCGAATGTCCAGCCGCACTGCGGCTCTGCCGCCAACATGGCGGTCTACTTTGCCGTCCTCAAGCCCGGCGACACGATTTTGAGCATGTCGCTCGATCAGGGCGGACATCTTTCCCACGGTTCGCCCGCCAACTTTTCCGGTCAGCTGTACAACATTGTTCCCTACGGCGTCAGTCCGGAGACCGAGTGCATTGATTACGATGCCTTGGAGAAGCTTGCGGAGGAAGTGAAGCCTGCGCTCATTTTGGCCGGCGCTTCTGCGTATCCCCGCACCTTGGATTTTGCCCGGTTCCGCGCCATTGCGGACAAGGTCGGCGCGTATTTTCTCGTTGACATGGCGCACATTGCGGGATTGGTTGCGGGCGGTTCCCATCCGTCGCCTGTTCCGTATGCCGATTTTGTCACGACGACCACGCACAAGACGCTTCGCGGACCTCGCGGCGGCTTGGTTCTCTGCAAAGAGAAGTACATCAAGCAGATTAACCATGCGGTCTTCCCGGGCATGCAGGGCGGTCCTCTCGAGCAAGTGATTGCCGCGAAGGCGATTTGTTTCAAGGAAGCCATGACGCCGGCGTTTCAGGCGTATGCCCATCAGGTTGTCGCGAACTGCAAAGTTCTCGCTTCCGATTTGGCGGCGCGCGGGTTCCGTCTTGTTTCCGGGGGAACGGACAACCATCTCTTTCTCGTGGACGTTGCGGCGTCCGGCCTTACGGGCAAGGTTGCCGCAGCGGCGCTTGACGAGACGGGCATCATCGTCAACAAGAATACGATTCCGTACGACAAGAATTCACCGTTTGTCACATCCGGCATTCGCATTGGAACGGCGACGGTGACGACGCGTGGCATGAAAGAGCCTGAAATGCATTTCATTGCCGATCGGATTGCGACGGTTCTCACGCACATCGACGATGCGGCGGTCAAGGAGAAGGTCCGTGCGGAGGTTGCCGAATTGGCCTCCCGTTTTCCCGCCCCGTAACATTTGCCGCGTCGTTGCCGGCTCGACCCCGTGCGAGCGTGTGTTTGCATGGGGTTCGTCGAGCGGCGACCGTCTTTTCCGTTGTATTGAATCTGCCGACCGGGTGTATCGATGAACCATTCGCTTGAAGACATATTTTCCGCCATTTCCTCCAAACGCGTTTTGGTTGTCGGCGATTTGATGTTGGACCGGTACATTTGGGGAGATGCGTCCCGCCTTTCTCCGGAGGCGCCGGTTCCGGTTGTCCGGGTCGATCGGGAGACGGCCGTTGCGGGCGGAGCGGCGAATGTCGCCATCAACCTGGCCGCATTGGGCGCGGGTTCGGTCGAGCTGTTCGGATGGATCGGAAAAGACGAAGCGGGCGCGTGTCTGCAGGGGCTGTTGCGCGAAGGAGGCGTCCATTTGTCGGAAGGGGCCGCCGACGCGGCGCACCAGACGATTACGAAGACGCGGGTTGTCTGCCGCCGGCAGCAGGTTTGCCGGTTGGATTGCGAGAAAGAGCCGGCGGCGTATGCGCTCACGGAGGAAGCCCTCCGTTCGTACATTGCCCCTGCCGCGGCGCGTGTCGATGCGATTCTTCTCTCGGACTATGCAAAGGGAATTTTGACACCGCAATCGATTCGTGCGATTCAGAGCCTACCGAATCGTCCGGCCGTTTTGACGCTCGACCCGAAGCCGCGTTCCGGCATTGATTATTCGGGGCTCATGCTGCTGACGCCGAATCGTTCGGAAGCGTTGCGGCTTGCGGGCATTGAGGATATTCCCGGCATGGCGTTTCCTGCGGAAGCGGTTTGCCGTGCGATTCACGAGGCATGGGCGCCGAAGCATTTGGTAGTGACGATGGGGCCGGACGGCATGTTGCTGGCGGAAAACGGCACGCCTCTGGAGCGGATTCCGACCTTTGCGCGGGAAGTATTTGACGTTTCGGGTGCGGGCGACACGGTCATTGCCGCCTTGACGCTGGCGATGGCGGCGGGCATTCCGCTGCCGGATGCGGCGCGTTTTGCGAATACGGCGGCGGGCGTGGTTGTCGGCAAATTGGGAACGGCGACCGCATCGCCGGACGAGATTCGCGCGTATGCGAAAACGCTTTTGAAGGGCTGATGCCTTTTTACGGACCGGATTGCCATGTCGACACCTGCGCTATTTCTCGATCGCGATGACACGCTGGTCTATGACGAAGGGTATATGAGCCGTCCCGAGCAGTTGGTCTTGTTGCCGGGCGTTTCCGAAGCATTGAGCCGGGCCAGAGCCGCCGGGTGCAAATTGTTTTTGCTGACCAATCAATCCGGCATTGGGCGCGGGTATTACACGATGGCGGATGCGGAAGCGTGCAATCGGCGGCTGGAGCAGTTGCTATTTGGCGAAACGGGTGCGTTTGACGGCATTTGCATTGCGCCCGAGCGTCCGGACGAGCCTTCGCGCTACCGCAAACCATCGCCTGCGTATGTTCTCGAGCGGATGGAGGCGCACGGCCTCCGTCCGGAGGACTGTCTGGTTGTCGGCGACAAGGTTTCCGACCTGGCGTGCGGCGTTGCGGCGGGGGTATCGGCGGCGCTTGTGGCGCGCGGTGCGAACGGGCGCTTTCGCGAAGATGCCCTTGCGTATGCGCGCGAGAACGGATTGATTGCGGAGCAGACGCTTGCGGCGGTATTGGCGGTGTGGCTCCCGAGGTTTTCCGCTGCAAACCGTCGCCGGTGTGAATAAAACGGGCGGGCTTTGCGTCCAAGAGACTGCAGCAGATGACCGCACGACTACCTGCGATGCGTTTTCTCCCCCTCTTCTCCGTCTGATCTTCCCATGTTCGGAATCTCAAAAAAGACTTGTCCCGTATTGGAGAATTCTCCGGAGGAGCTTTCCTTGCTTGCGCGAGCAAAGCAGGGGGATCTGGACGCCTTTGCGTTGTTATGCGAACCGCTTCGCGAAGGAGCCTGCAAGTATCTTGTCGCCAGCGGGCTTGCCGGCGAAACGGACGCGGAGGACGTTTTTTCGGATGCTCTTCTCAAAGCGCTCCGGTCCTTGGACCGTTTTCGCGGGAGTTCCTCGTTCAAGACATGGTTTTACACCATTTTGCGGACGCGGGCGTTGGACGTGCGGCGTATGCGGAAATCGCATCCGACGGTTTCCTTTTTCCAGACCGACGGTGATTCCGGGGAGGAGATATCCGGCGAGATTTCTCCGGCTCGGATCACGCCCATCGATCCGCGTTCGTACACGGTCGGAAGCGATGCCGAGCTACTCCGCAAGGAGCGCGTGCGATGCGTACGCGAGACCTTGGCTCGGATGCCGGAGCGGATCCGCTCGGTTTTGATTCTCTACTATGAGAACGAATTTTCGTATACGGAGATTGCCCAAGCGCTCCGAATTCCGATTGGAACGGTGATGTCTCGCCTGCACAACGGCCGCAAAAAACTGGAAACCCTTCTCTCTGATTTTCGCCCTGACCCGTAAAGATGAAAAACGATCCCATCAAAAACCTGATTCAAGAAGCCGTTCCGCCTGTTTCGTTGGGCGAAGCCGGTTCGTTTTGGGCGCGTTTTCGCGAAAAGGCAAGGAAGGATGCGGGGTTGGGCGAGGAAATGCCGGAGCTCATCCGAGCGGCTTCTCCCGTGCCCCGTTTGAAGAGTCGCGAATGTTTTTGGGCGGATTTCCGGGCACGTGCGGCAGCGGAGAAAGTCGAGAGGAAGCGAGCGTCCTATTGGCGGTATCGCGGCATTGCGGCCGGAATTTCCGCGGTAGCGGCCAGCCTGTTGTTTTTCCTGCCGATGTTGCGTCCGGTATCGGCCGAAGCGGGTGGGATGCCGCTGTCCGAAATCCAGACTTATGCCTTTTACGATACGGATGTCATTGGCTCTTCCGTCATTTCGGACGAATCGACCGATGCGGTTCTGTTGTGGGCGATTTGCTATGAGGCTGCGTCCGGTGAAATCGTCGACGATCCGGAGAGTTTCGAACCGGAAACGGAGGATGGCATCCGGGAGATTCGTGCCATGGTTTCGAACCAAATAACGGGAGAAATGCGGTGAAACGAAAATTGCTTCTTTTTGTCTCGGTTTTCCTTGCGTTCTTTTTGCTGGCGGTTTCGGATGTTCGTGCCGATTTGTTGAGGGTACGGCTCGCTCGCACGGCATCGCAAGGCGATGTGACGCCGGAGTTGCAGGAGATTGCAGAGGTGTTGCAGCGCAATTTGAATTTGCCCTGTTGCGTATTGCTGGACACGAAGACGATTCCCTATCCGGAAGATCGGCAGACCTTCATGCTGCGTGGTTATTGGATCGATTTGCTTCCGCAAGGCGAGGGGAGGGTTTTGGTCACGGTTTTGCGGAATCGGAATCGCATTTTGCAGTCTTCGGTTCGGATTTCGGCGGAAGCGCCTGTGATTTTGGGAGGATTTCGTCCGGGTTCGGGGAAGAAGCGGCCACCCCGCAAGCAACCGGTGAAGGAAGAAGGATGCGATTTGCAGACCTGTCTTGGCGTACAACCGCCGCCTGCGATGGAGTCTCGTCCGCCGCGGCCTCCGGTTCGGTTCGAGCCGGGCGTTCGGCACATTCTGATCATCGAGCGCATTCCGGAAGAGGAGCCGGGGCGGGAGGCCCGCCAGCCGATTGGCGAGGCGCCACAGCCGAGGCGGGAGGCCCGTCAGCCGATTGGCGAGCCGTAAGCCGGGGCGGGAGGCGCCACAGCCAGTGAATACTCTCTTTCCGCCGCCACGCCCGGGGCGGGATGTCCGTCAGCCAGTGGGGAGAGGGGATTGTCAAGGGGCGCGGACGGCGTTTCGATCATCGAATGAGAGCGTTTGAGAGCCGATGATCTGGTAGGTTTCATGGCCTTTTCCGGCGATCAAGACGGTATCGTCCGGCGACGTTGCCAGGCGGCGTGCGAGGCGGATGGCTTTTGCGCGATCCGGTTCGACACGGCAAGTTGTTCCGGAGGGGATTCCGGCCAGGATCTCGCGAATGATCTCATCCGGATTTTCCGAGCGCGGATTGTCGGATGTCACGATAAGCGCATCGGCGAGCCGTGCGGCGGCTTCGCCCATGCGCGGGCGTTTGGTGCGATCGCGGTCGCCGCCGGCTCCGAATAGGATGAAAAGGCGTCCCTTTGTGATTTCGCGAAGTGTCCGGCAGACGTTTTCGATGGCGTCCGGGGTATGGGCATAATCGATGAAGAAGGAGGCGGGGGAATCGGGAGCATGGACCGGTTCGAGTCGGCCGCGCACGGGCGGTGCCGATTCGAGGATATCGGCCAATCGGGCCGGTTTGATTTTGGCGGCGGAGGAAACGGCGGCGAGGGCGGCGGTGAGATTCAGCGCGTTATGCCGTCCGAGCAGATGCGTACGAATGGTGCATGCGGAGACGGAGGAATCTTCGCGAATGGCGATTTCGAACGTCGTTCCATTGGGGGAGAGCCGGAGGGAGCGAATCCGGAAATCGGCGGAATTTCCGAAGCCGTAGGTACGGCAGAGCGTTTGCGGAGAAAGGGAACGGCAGTCGGCGGCGAGGCGTTGTCCGAACGGGTCGTCGGTTTGAATGATGGCGCAGGCCGGCGGCGCGGCGGAGGAGGTGTCGGGAATGAAGAGGCGTCGTTTTGCGGCGAAGTAGGCTTCGAGCGTATGGTGGTAATCGAGGTGATCCTGCGTCAAGTTTGTGAAAACGGCGGCGGAAAAGCGCGTGCCATCGGTACGATGTTGCGCGAGGGCGTGGGAAGAGACCTCGATTGCGGCTGCCCGGCAGCGGTTGTCGAGCATTGACCGGAAGAGGTTTTGCAGTTCGAACGGGCCGGGCGTCGTATTGAGAGCCGGTTTTCCGAGCAGGCTTCCGAAGGGGTTGCTTTCGGGAAGCGGGTAGACATCGTTTTCGATGGTAGAGACGAGACCGCAGGGAATTCCGGCGCCGGTCAGCAGCCAACGGATCAAGTTGGCGACGGTTGTTTTTCCGTTGGTTCCCGTGACACCGAAAACGGAGAGGGATTGCGAAGGGTTTCCGGCTTGCGTGCAGGCGTATCGAGCGGCGGCGATTCTGGAATCGGGCACGCATTCCCATTCGACGCAGGCCGGGGTATTTCGGGGGCGCGGCACTTCGGCGATGATACGGACGGCACCAGCGTCGATGGCGTTTTGGATAAAACGGGCGCCATCCGTGGCATCTCCCTTGACGGCGAGAAACGTATCTCCGGGATGGATCGCTTTGGAATTTGTCGTAATCATATAGCCGGGAACCGATGTCAGATGGAGGGAGAAGGCGGCAAGGCGCTTCGGGAGAGTAGTTCGCGCGCGTGTTCGCGCGTAACGGAGGTCAGGGCCGCACCGCCGAGCATCCGTGTAATTTCCTCGATCCGTTCTTCCGGGGAGAGGCATGTGATTTGCGTAAAAGTCCGTTCGCCGGTAACGTGTTTTTGCACGGCGAAGTGTCGATGGCCGCACGCGGCGACTTGCGGGAGGTGGGTAATGCAGAGGACTTGTCGGGACTTTCCGAGCGTTGCCAATTTTTCGCCGACGACGCGAGCGATTTCGCCGCCGACGTTGGCGTCGATTTCATCGAATACGAGGACGGGAATGAGATCGTGGGCGGCAAGAACCGTTTTGAGGGCGAGCATGACGCGTGAAATTTCGCCGGAAGAAGCGATCAGGCGAAGGGGGCGCATAGGCTCGCCGGGATTGGGGGCAAAGCCGTAGGAGACCTCATCGGCGCCGGTTGGGCGCAATTCTGCGACGGGAGTGATTTCGATTTGGAATCCGGCGCGGGCGAGACCGAGATCGGCAAGTTGGCTTTTCACGGCCGATGCGAGACGATCGGCGGCCGTCCGGCGTGCAGCGGACAGCTTTTTGGCTATTGCGGCGGCGAGATCGGTCCGTTCGGCGATTTCGCGGTTGAGATCGGCGAGGGTCTGATCGCGGCTTTCGAGGGATTCGAGACGCGTTTGGGCCTTTTTGAGGAATTCGAGGACATCCGGGATGGTTCTGCCGTATTTGTGGCGCAGGGATTCCACGAGGCTGATTCTCGATTCGAGTTCCTGAAGGTGTTCGGGCGAGCAGTCGAGTTTGGAGAGGGAGGAGGAGATTTCGCGCGCAAGATCGTTGATGGCATTGGTGCTGGAGCGAAGCTGATCGAGCCATTCGGCGGCCTTCGGGCAGTCGAGATCGCGCATTTCTTCCAGAGAGCGGACGGCGGCGGCGAGGAGATCGACGGCGTTCATTTCGCCTTCGGCGAGGGCCTGGGTGGAGATCGAGCCGAGTTCGAGGATGCGTGCGGCGTTGGCGGCGGAGCGGTATTCGGCGAGGAGCGCCTCGCCGTCGGTTTCGGGATCGAGGTGTGCGTCTTCGATTTCCCGCACTTGGTAGCGCAGCAGATCGAGTTCGCGCGCGATGGATTCGGTATTGTCGCCGAGCAGTTCTTTCCGGCGTGCTTCGAGTTCCCGGACGGCGTTCCATTTTGCGGCGTATTCCTCGCGGATGGGCTTGCAGTTTCCGAAGGAATCGAGAGCCATGAGCTGAAAGGCCGGATCGAGAAGCGACTGGTTGTCGTGCGGGCCGTGGAAATCGACGAGATGGACTCCGATACGGCGCAGTGTCTGGACGGTGGCGGGGCATCCGTTGACGGTGCATCGGCCGCCGCCGTTTGCGGTGATGGTGCGATGCAACAGCAGGATGCCGTCTTCGCAGGGGTCGATACCGGCCTCTTCGAGGAGCGGAGAGACGAGAGCCAGGACGGGCTCGGGCAGTTTGAAGGTTGCCCGCACTTGCGCCTGAGTGGCGTTGGCGCGCACTTGCGAGCGATCCGAGCGGCTGCCGGTCAATAGGCCGATGGCGCCGAGCAGGACCGATTTTCCGGCACCGGTTTCACCCGTGATGGTATTGAGTCCGGCGCTGAAGGAGACGTCGGACTTTTCGACGACGGCGAGATCTCGGACGCTGAGGGTTTCAATCATGGGGAGAGAAAGGGGAAAGAGATGGATCGAGCGGATGGGAAGCGGGGATTAGAGCAGATGCTGACCGGAATCGACGTAGAGGATTTGTCCGGTGACGTTGACGGCGCGAGTCAGGTATGTGACGGCGGCTGCGATATCGGACGGGAGGGGGCGCACGCCGAGCG
>JAEDLN010000003.1 GCA_016295275.1 Kiritimatiellia bacterium | reverse complement strand
CGGGCGGACGAGACGGGCGATAAAGATCATCCAAAGGCTGTAGTTGCATAGAAGGGGGCATCGAAGCGGATGGAAGGAAAGCGCTGAAACGGCTTGACGTCGATTTATTCGGATGGTAGCAAAAACAGTGGATTCTCTCAACCGATAATCGGTTCTTCCTTGGGAGCGGAAACGGTGCCATTCAGCGGTTTGGATAGGCGAGGTGCGGGGGCGTGCGGGCGTGGCAATGGGGGACGGCGGCGCGATGGGGACATCGCGCCCTACCGCGACGGGACACGGCTATATGCGCGGACGGCGGACATCGACCGGGGTTGCACCCCGAGCCCCGCCAAGCGGCCCGGCCACGCGGCGCGGCAATGGGGGACGGCGGCGCGAGCCGGGAGGCCCGGCGGCCGACCATCGCTCCCTACCGCAACGGGACCGCACCACGGGGCACGGCTACGGGGCACGCGATGGAAGCGCGGCCACGGGGCACGACGGAGGGCGCGCAAATGGGCGAGGCGACGGGACACGAGCGTGGAGCGGGTAAGGAATCGGTACGATTGTCTCTTGGGCGATTTGCTCCAAAATGGGGCTTTTGGTAGGATTGGGTCATGCAAAAAGCCGTTTATACGTATGCACATCCGCATCCGGCTGTCACGGCGGATGTTGTTCTCTTTTCCGGTGCTGCGCATAGCGCTTCCGTCTCGGTCTTGCTGATCAAGCGCGGAAAGCCTCCGTATGCAGGATGCTGGGCGTTTCCGGGTGGATTCATGAATATAGACGAGACGACGGAGGCGGCGGCGAAGCGCGAACTGCAGGAGGAGACGGGCGTGCAAGCGGACGAGACGCATTCCGGCATCCAGCTCCGGCGTGTCGGCGTCTACGACGCTGTTGCGCGCGATCCGCGCGAGCGCGTGCTGACTGTTGCGTACACGTGCATTTTGCAAGACGGGTTGCCGGTTTCGGGCCGCGATGATGCGGCCGAAGCCCGTTGGTGGACGCTTGCGAGTCTACCGCCTCTAGCCTTCGATCACGCCTTGATTATGCGGGATGCCTGTTCCCTGTTGGGGCTACCGGAGCCGGTTTTTGCCGATCATTGACCATTTTTTTTTGATTAACACCATTCATTACGATTGCCATGGATTCGAGGATTATTGTTGCGTTGGATGTTCCTACCGCTGCGGCGGCGCATACGGTTGTCAAGGAAATCGGGGATGCCGTCTCCTTCTACAAAGTCGGATTGGAGCTTTTTTTGGCGGAAGGTCCGAGTGTGCTGGAACTGTTGCGCGAAGAAGGCAAGCGCATCTTTTTGGATTTGAAGTTTCATGATATTCCGCGGACGGTCGAGCATGCGGTTCAATCGGTTTTGAAGTATCGTCCCGATTTGCTGACGATTCATGCGTCCGGCGGACAGGCCATGGTTTCGGGGGCGGCAAAAGCGATTCAAGAGGCGGGGGCGTCCTCCCAGCTTTTGGCCGTGACGGTTTTGACGAGTTTGAATCAAGACGATCTTGTTCAGATGGGGGTTGTTCGTCCCGTTGCGGAGCAGGTGGTTTCGCTTGGCAAGCTAGCGGTCGAGGCGGGTGCGAACGGCTTGGTCTGTTCGCCGCTTGAGGTTTCGCTGTTGCGACAGGCGTTGGGAGCCGGTCCCGTATTGGTGACGCCTGGCGTGCGCCCGGCGGGGGCGGGAGTCGGGGACCAGAAGCGTGTTATGACGCCGGGAGATGCGATTCGCGCGGGCTCCACGTATTTGGTGATCGGCCGCCCGGTTGTCGGGGCGTCGAATCGCCGCGAAGCTGCGCTTCGCATCAATGAAGAGATTGAGCAAGCCTTGGCGGAGACGGGGGTGGCGCAATGATTTTCGACCGCTTGGCGAATGCCGGGCTATACACGGATGTGCATCCTCTTTTTCCGCGTGTATTTGCCTGGTTGCGCGAGCATGGCGCCACGGCGGAGCCGGGGCGTCATGAGATCGGCGATGGCGCGTATGCGTCGATTGAGGAGTATGCGGTCCATCCGTTCCGTCATTACGAAACGCATTGCCGCTACATAGATATCCAGGTTGTCGTTTCCGGGGAGGAGTTTATCTACATTGGTTCTGCCGCGGAAATGAAAGCGGAGCATGCATACGACGCAACGAGGGATATTGCGTTTTGGACACAAGAGCCGAACGAAGGCATTCCCGTGGGGATGAAGGCGGGGGATATGCTTGTCATTTGGCCGCATGAGGCGCATGCTCCCGGGTGTGTGAAAGGGAGCGGTTCGCAAGCGGTCCGCAAGATTGTCGCGAAGGTCCCGATTGAGGAGGTACGGTAAGATGCAGCCTGTCGGAACCGATAAACGGCATCGTCCCATTGTCGGAACGCTTGCCTACATTTTGTCGCCGGACAAGAAGAACGTCCTATTGGTCCATCGAACCTTCCGGAAGAGTGACGAACAGCTTGGGAAGTACAATGGCGTAGGCGGCAAATTGGAGCGTGACGAAGACGTTGCCGAGGGGATGATCCGCGAGATTCGGGAGGAGACGGGACTTGTCGTGGAGTCCATGCGCATGCGGGGCATATTGGCGTGGGCCGACTTTGGTCCGAAAGCCGAGGATTGGCTGGGCTTCATCTTTGTGGTGGATTCGTTTTCGGGCGAACCGTTTTCGGAAAACGAAGAAGGAACGCTTTCCTGGCAGGCGATTGACAGGCTCGGGCAGTTGCCGATGTGGGACGGAGACCGGCTTTTCCTGCCGTTGGTATTCGATGACGATCCCCGTATGTTCCATGGGTACATGCGCTATGCAGGCGACAAGGTCGTCGAGTGGCGTCATTCGCGTGTGTAGCGATGCCGGCAGCCAATCTGCATACGGAAGGAATGTAGAAAACGGAGATTCGATTCGGCCGAAGGGGTATCCTGCCGTCGAGCGCCTTATACGGAAAGCGGTTTGGAACCGGATTGTTCCAGGCTGCAACGGGCGCTATCATGTCCACGCGATGCAAAAGCATGCGGGTATGTTTCCCGGAATCGGCATTTGTTCTTGACGGGGCGGGCGTCAGCAGACGTCTTGCTTATGGCGGCCGGGGACGGGGCGAATCAGGTAGACGCGATCGCCGGGGCGCACGCGGAAGGGGCGGGGGATGGTGTACCAATCGCCGCGTACGGCCTCGGAGAGAACGAGGTCGTCGTGACGAATGGAATCGACGGACAGTGAAACTTCTCCGGTGGTAGGTCCTTGGATGGAGAGCGTATCTCCGATTTTGAAAGCGTTGTCCTGCACGCGAATTTGGACGAAGCCGGCGCGCGGATAATCGTGTTCGACGACGCCGACATTCCGTTTTTGACGAGTTGCGAGATTTTCGTCATTATCGGTAAACTGGTCGGAGCCGGGGCGTCCGTGGAAGAGACCGAGACCGAATCGCCGGTGGTAGACGCGTGCGCATTGTTCGACGAGTTCATCTGCCAGCGTCTTGCACCATATTCCATCGCGGATGGCATCCAACGCCTTCCGGTAGGCACCGACGACGGTTGTGACATATTCGGGAGGGCGGGCGCGGCCTTCGATTTTAAGGGAGGAAGCACCGGCCTTCAGAATTCGATCGAGAAATGGGAGCGAGCAAAGATCGCGGGCTGAAAGGATGGTGTGCGCGCCGACGGCGAATTCTGCGCGCGGGCGCGGACTGCCCTCGTTATCGTCCTCTCGAATGATGGTGAAAGGGCGTCGGCAAGGTTGTTGGCAGACACCGCGATTGGCGGAAGCACCGTATGCGAAATGGGAAAGAAAGCAACGACCGGATTCGGCGACGCATTGTGCGCCGTGGACAAACACCTCGATTTCGCCGCCAAGCGGACGGATCGCCTGTTCGATTTGCGACACTTCGTGCAAGGAGCATTCCCGTGCGAGAACGATTCGGCGAATCCCTTGCGAGAGGAGAAATTTTGCCGCATCGGAGTTTGCGCACGACAGTTGCGTGGATGCGTGTGCCGCGATACCCCGTCGGCGGCATGCCTCGAAGACCGCCCAATCGCTGGCGATAACGGCGTCGATATGGGGTGCGGCTGCATCCAGCATTGCGCGCATTTGCCGACGTTCGTTTTCGAAAACGATGGTATTGAGCGTAAGATAGAGTTTAACGCCTGCCTCTTGGCAGATGCGATGAACGTCGGGAAGGTCGGCAAGGGAGAAGGATCGGACTGCGCCCACGCGCATATTGAGCTTGTCGAGTCCCAGATACACCGCATTGGCGCCGGCCCGGATTGCGGCGTGCAAAGCGGCTTGAGAACCGCAGGGAGCCAACAGTTCCGCGGTTCGAGCGCGTTCGGCGAGAGAAACGGACGTCTTCATGGGTCGTAGAAAACGGGAACCGGCGAATCAGTGCAGGATTTCGCTGTTTTCCAGGGGCGTTTTTTCTTTATCGGTTTCGCGGGTGATATTAGCCCCGAGAGCGGCGAGATGCACCTCGAGCGCTTCATAGCCCCGATCGATAGATTCGGCGTTATTGATGATCGTACGGCCTTCTGCGCAGAGAGCCGCGATGATCATGGCAAAGCCGGCTCGGATATCCGGGGAGGAGACGACCGAGGAGCGGAGTTTCGATGGACCGCGGACGACGACGCGATGAGGATCGCAGTGGACGATTTGCGCGCCCATTCCGATCAAGTGGTCCACGAAATAGAGTCGGCTTTCGAACATTTTTTCGAAGAAGGTGACAAGACCATCCGACTGGGTTGCGAGGACGATCAGAACGGAGAGCAAATCGGACGGAAGCGCGGGCCAGATTCCGTCGTCGATTTTAGGAATGGCGTTCGAGAGGTCCGTTTCGATCCGGAGCGGGTGCGCGGGATCGTATTGATAGCGAACCCGATGGTCCTCGATCGAGAAGGAGAGGCCGAATCGTTCCAGCGGTCGACGGAGAACTTCGAATTCGCGCCCTTCGACGGGGCCGATATCGAGGGAGCCGTGTGTGACGGCGGCTGCGACCAGATAGGAAGCGGCTTCGATATAGTCGCCCCAGATGCGGAATGTTCCCCCGTGGAGGCTATGGACGCCATGGACGACAATCCGGTTTGTTCCGATGCCGGAAATATCGGCTCCCATCTGAACCAGCATTTCGCAGAGATTTTGAACATGCGGTTCGCAGGCGGTATTGTAGAAATTGGATTCGCCGTCGGCGAGGACGGCGGCCATGACGAGGTTTTCCGTGCCGGTGACAGAGGCTTCGCTGAGCAGGTGCTGACCGGCTCCGTGGAGGCGGGGCGAGACGGTAAGCGAGTAGGGTGGGCCTTCATGGAATTCGGCTCCCATTGCGCGAAAACCGCAAACATGCGGATCGAGGCGGCGTTGTCCGATGACATCGCCTCCGGGCGGGTAGAGCATCACGTTTCCGCAGCGGGCGAGAAGCGGACCGACGAACAGGAAGGAAGTCCGGATTTGGCGGCAAAGCTCGTGCGGAAGGCAGGTCGTGGCGATGGTTGCGGCTTGAATCGTGACGATGCGCTTTTCCTCGTCCAGTTCCACCGTCGCTCCGATCGTTTTCAGGAGTTCGAGCATACAGCGGACGTCTCGGATAAGCGGAACGTTGGTCAAGGTAACGGGTTCGGAAGTCAGAAGCGTAGCGGCCAGCATGGGCAGTGCCGCGTTTTTGTTGCCGGGGGTATTGTGCACGCCCCGCAAGGGGATGCCGCCCTCAATGATAAATCTAGACACGGATCAGAAGGGGTAGAGCATGAAAGGGAAAAAGGGAGGGGAAGGAGACGGGGGGCTTAGAAGAGCGATCCTTTATCGGTTTCCAAGGTCGAGTCCCAGAAGCGAGGCGGTTTTTCTCCGCCATCGATTGCAGAAATGACCTTTGTCGTAATTTGTTTGCCGCGGGCGCGAACACCCTTGACGGCGACTTCTTCCTCCGGTTTCAGGGATTTTTGCAGAATTCGCAGTCCGGCGGTCTTTCGGAATTTGATCCAGAGGGTCGGTGGCGTTCCGGGTTCAAAGAACCGGATCGTACCCGGCTCGGGCAGAAGTTCGTAATCTTTGTTGAGGATGACGCCGCCGAACGAGAATCGTTTCAGGCAGGTAAACGGAACCTCTGTTTCCGTATAGACGCACGTATAGATCTGGTCGCGGTTGAAAACGAAAAAACGGAAGACGTCTTTATCGACAAAGACCTTTTCGCGTTCCGGGGCGGGAATGACGCGATAGCGACCGTCCTTGCGGAGAATGAGGAGCTTATCGAGCGAAGAGCAGGAGAAGCTGGGTTCGATTCCGCGGAGGGAGTTGCCCATGAAACCGGTTTCCGGATCGTAGCAGATTTCGAGTTTGCTGGCGGTGACGGCGCGCACGTCGATACGGGTAAAGGTTTCGACCTGAGTGAGACGAGGGAATCGTTCGACGGTAACCGTCTGAAAGACCTTTTTGGCGGGTTTTTCCTGTTTTTTGCCCTTCCCCTTTGCGGGGGCGGGCGGTTGTTCCGGCGTCACCTCACGGCGTTCGGTCGTATACTGATACTTTTTGATCATTCCCTTGAGGTAATCGATTGTATTTTCCGTGAGGTGTTTCAGCGCCTTTCGGACGGCGGCGAGTTCTTTCAGGATCCCTTCGATTTCTTCGCGGTTTCGATTGATATCGAACAAAGAGATGCGGCGAATCGGGACGGCGAGCAGGGTTTCGATATCCTGATCGTTGATGGGGCGGACGAGTTTTTCCGCAAACGGCTTGAAACCGCGGTAGATTTCCTCCCGAACGCTTTCGGCGGTCGGGCTTTTTTCGATTCGTTTGTAGATTCGCTCTTCCACGAAGATCTGGACGAGGGTTTTGCGGTGCTGTTCATCGAGGAGTTCTCCCTCCCGGATTTCGAATTCGCGTTTCCGCAGATCGAGAAGATTGCGCACATTGGAGCGGAGAACTTCGGAAACGGTTGTGATCCGCGGGCGGTTGTTTTCCAGAACCGTCATATTAGCGGAGACGGACAGTTCGCAATTCGTGGCGGCGTAGAGTTGTTTTTTAGCCCGTTCCGGATCGGTACCCGGAAGCAGCGTGATCACGATTTCGGCGTGATCGGCGGTGGCATCGTGGATGGATTTGACGGGCACCTTTTTCGCCCGTGCGGCCTTTTCGATCGATTCGAGAATCGCCTCCGTCGTCTGGCCGAAAGGAAGCTCCGTGAGAATGAGCTGGTTCGTGCCATGCGTTTCGAAACGGGCACGCGAAAGAATCCGGCCGTTACCGTCTTCGTATTCGGTGCAGTCGATGAGGCCGCCTGTCGGAAAATCGGGATAGAGAACGGGCTTTGCGTCGGGATTTTGGAGCAGTTCGATTTCCGCTTGAAGCAATTCGATGAAGTTATGCGGAAGAATGAGCGTCGACATGCCGACCGCGATTCCGTTGGCTCCCAGCATGAGAAGCAGGGGGAGTTTTGCGGGCAGGAAGACCGGCTCCTTGTTGCGTCCGTCGTAGCTCGGGATGAATTGCGTCGTTTTAGGATTGAAAATCTCTTCTCGGGCCAGATCCGTCAACCGGCATTCGATATAACGGGGTGCTGCTGCGGCGTCGCCCGTATAGATATTGCCAAAGTTGCCTTGTCCCTCGATCAGATAGCGTTTGTTGGCGAGATTGACGAGAGCTCCGTAGATGGACTGATCGCCGTGCGGGTGGTAGAACATGGTGCGTCCGACCACGGTTGCCACCTTGATGAAACGGCCGTCATCCATTTCGGACAGCGTATGCAGGATCCGGCGTTGAACGGGCTTGAGACCATCCTCGACGGTGGGAATTGCGCGATCGCAAATCGAGTAGGACGCGAACTGGAGAAAGTTATCGTCCATGACGCGTGCGAGGGGACCGGAGGAACGCGGATCGAAGACTTCCGGTTCGGATGCGATCATGGCATCCTCGTCATTGTCTGCGGGAGGGACGTCGTCGTTATCCGGTGGCGTGTTCCGACGCTCGCCGTTTTCGCCGTTTCCCTCGCCGTTGCATGCGTCTCCGGCGCCGACACGATCATCGGAGGAAGTGTCATCGGCGGAAGACGGCATTTGTTCGGACACCGTTTCGGGCGGGATCGATTCGACGTCAAAACGACCGGATTCGTCGGGTGCGGGTGGCGGCACGGCGGCGTCTTGAGCGGGGGCAGGGGTGTTCGGGTCGGGCGTCGATCCTTGCATTTCGTCCAGAAATCCCGGAAGGAAGATGTCGCGTGTCGGCGGTTTTTGGGGAGAATCGGGCTTTTTTCTCTTCATACCACGTCCTCCGGATTGACGACGAGATGGTCAAGGATATATTGGCGGCGCGTACGCGTATTTTCTCCCATATAAAATTGAATGGTATCTTGAAGGTGAGTATCGTGGTTGACGTCCACCGGCGTCAGGCGCATATTTTCTCCGATAAACGCCTTGAATTCCTCGGTGGAAACTTCACCCAAACCTTTGAATCGGGTGATTTCGGCGGATGCGCCGATTTTGGCGACGGCGGCATCGCGTTCCTGTTCGTTGTAGCAATAGACGTTCTGGTCGGCCTTTTTCTTATTGGAGGAACGGACCCGGAAAAGCGGCGTTTCCAGAATATAGAGGTGTCCCTCGCGCACCAGCCGATCGAAAAACCGCATAAAGTAGGTAATCATCAGATTGCGGATATGCAGACCGTCGACATCGGCATCGGTTGCGAGGATGACGCGTTCGTAGCGGAGGGAATCGATGGAATCGGCGATATCCAGCGCGCACATCAGATTGAAGAGTTCGACATTTTTATAGAGGACGTCGCGTCGCAAATCGACGGTATTGAGCGGTTTGCCGCGGAGGGTGAAAACCGCTTGGAAGTCGGGTTTCCGGCTGGCGGTAAGGGTTCCTGCGGCGGAAGCTCCTTCGCAGATGAAGATTTCCGTCCCGAGGCCCTTTCCCTTTTTAGGATCGTAGTGTTGCTTGCAGTCCCGGAGTTGCGGAACTCGGATGCTGACGGATTTCGAGCGTTCCCGTGCGGCCTTTTTGACGGAGTTCAGCTCCTTGCGCAGCTTTCGGGTATCTTCGATTTTATCGACGATTTTCTGTGCGCATGCGGGATTGCGGTTCAGCATCTCGACAACGAGCTGCTTGATTTTGGCAATCAGATCGGAGCGGATTTCCACATTGACGAGTTTGTTCTTCGTCTGCGACTCGAACATGGGTTCCTTCAAGCGGACGGAAACGGCTCCGACCATTCCCTCGCGAATGTCATCTGCCTCGAACTTGGACTTGGGCGAGAATTCATTGACGCCACGTGCCAGAGCCTCCTTGAAAGCGGAAAGATGCGTACCGCCGTCATCGGTATATTGTCCGTTGACGAAAGAGAAGTACTCCTCGTTGAACCGGTTCGTATGCGTAAACGAGAATTCGAGCGTGGCATCCCGGTAGTAGAATGGATCGTATAGTTTTTCGAACTGGACCTCATCGTTCATGAGATCCAGCAGCCCCTGTTCGGAGCGGTATGTCGTGCCGTTGAGCACAATGGCAAGGCCCGAGTTCAGGTAGGACGTGAGGCGCATTCTGCGCTCCACGTGTTCGGTCAGAAACCGATATCCCTTGAAAATGGTCGGGTCGGGGGTAAAGTCAATCAAGGTTCCGTTTCGTTCGGTTGTCGAACCCTTTGTTTCGCCTTTGAATTCTCCCCGTTCGTATTCGACTTGGACAAATTCTCCGTTTCGGATCGATTTTGCGAGGAATCGGGTGGAGAGGGCGTTCACGGCCTTTGTACCGACGCCGTTCATGCCGACGCTGAATTGGAAGACGTCGTCATTGAATTTTCCGCCCGTATTGATTTGAGAGACGCATTCCCGCACCTTTCCCAAGGGGATTCCGCGACCATAATCGCGGCAGGTGACGCGATCGTCCGTGACATTGATTTCGACCCGTTTTCCGTAGCCGGAAATGAATTCATCGACGGCATTGTCCAGCACTTCCTTGAGCAGGATATAGATGCCGTCGTTATAGTCTGAACCATCGCCAAGCCGGCCAATATACATACCGGAGCGCTTTCGGATGTGTTCAAGCGAGGAAAGCTGTTGAATCGATTGATCGGTATACTCTTTTAACGCCATAGATACTCCGCATTCGGCACCGTACCGAAATTTCTCTTTACGTGAATAATGAACCCCCCAATCCTACCGATTTTCGACTTTCGGGTAAACCCCCGTGAAAAAGCGCGTGTGCGGGAGCGGTGGCGTGGCGTGGGGGGAGATTTGCCTTGCGTATGGCGGTTTGATAAACTTGGGAAGGTATGATCTTCCGTGCATAGGAAGGTTTTGCGGTTCATGGTTTTGCCTTTTTGTTTGTCATGTCACTTCGGAAATATTGGCCTCTTTTCTTGTTTTTGGGCGTTTTTGCATTGGGGCTGTGTGTGTTCTCGCCGGTTTTGTCTGCCGATACGCTGTTGCAGGCGCCCGATGCGCCTGTCGATTGGACGCAACCGGGTTTCAAAAGGCGGCTTGCAAAGTGGATGCTCAACGGATCGAGCGTATTGGACCACGATGCAATCCTTCAGATTCTCGTGCCATCGATGCTTTGGAACAAGTTGACCTATCTGCTCAGTTCGAGTTTGGCGGCGATTGCCGTCGGCTGTTATCTGCGCGTCGTAGGGCTTTCGGTTGCGGCGAGTTGTTGCGGCGGCGTTTTTTTCGCTTTTTCGGGGTATTTGTTCACGCTCTTCAATGCGGGGCATGTCGGCGTATTTGAAATGCAACCGTATGCGGTATTCATGTTTGCCTGTTTGGAGCGAATCTTGCGAAAACCGCATTTGGAGGCCTTTGTTTTATTGACGGTGTGTGTGGCGTGCGGGCTTTCCGCGCAGCCTGACGGCATGGTTTTGGCGTTAGGGCTTGCGGCGGCGTACACGCTGGTCCGTTTTTTCATCTTGGTCCGGGACGGAAAGAAGCCGTATTTGCGGCAGCGGTGGGTGCGCTGGCTGCTCGGGGCTCTTGCCGGCGGAATCTGTTTCGGGTTCTTTTCTCGGGGGACGATCGAGCATCTCCTGACGGATGTTCTGCCGGGGCGCATGGAGCAGATTTCGAAAGGAGAGGCGGTTGTTTCGGCCGACCGGCAGGCGGAAGGAGAAAATGAGAAGGACTCGGAAGCGGAACAAAAGCGAGCGAAATGGATTTTTGCGACCAATTGGAGTTTGCCGCCGGAGGCTTGTTTGGAGTTTGTGGCACCCGGGTTGCGCGGATTGGACAGCGGGAATCCGAACGGTCCGTATTGGGGGCGCCTGGGGCGCAGCGAAGGCTGGGAGAAAACGAAACGCGGATTCGGCAATTTCCGTCAGCATTCGCTGTATTTGGGAGCGGTTCCTTGCGCCTTGGCGTTGTATGCGCTCGTATCGGCTCTCGTTCCGACGATCGGCAAGAAGCGATATCCGGTTTCGGCGGCGGAAACGGATGCGAATCGCCTGATTCTTTTTTGGGGATGTTCGGCGGTTTTGTGCGTACTGTTTGCCATGGGGCGCTACACGCCGGTTTACCGTCTTCTGTACAGTCTTCCGTTGTTTGACATGATTCGCGCGCCGGTCAAGTTTCTCCATTTGACGGAGTTTTCGGTTGCCGTATTGTCGGCTTTTGGCGTTTCGCGGCTTTTGCAGTATTCGAAAGGCGGGAGCGACGTTGAGCCGTTGCGCAAGACGGTTGCCAAAGGAACGGTTTTTTCGCTTTGTGCGATTGTGCTTGTCTTGGTAGTTGCCGCCTTGCAGTTCAATGTTGCAGCCCATCAGGAGGAGTGGAAAGGTCTGGGGCTTTTGACGGGATCGGCGGAAACCGATCGGGCGATTTCGCTGGCCTTTAAAAACCGATTCAGCGATGCCATTTTCCGCGGTGCCTGGCTTTTGGCCGCCACGGCGGTTGGGATCGGGTTGTGCAGTTTCCCCGTTGGGGCGCGTCTGCCGTCGACGCGGCTGGCGCGGATCGTCTGCCTTCTTTTGGCGGTCGTCGGATGTGCGGATTTGTGTGAGAATGCCTCCCGATATGTCCGGGGCTACGATCTTCGCGCGGCCTTTTCCGCCAATCCGGCGGTTGAGGATTTCCGGAAGCATCAAGAAGGGAAAACAGACGGATTGGCGTACTCGTATTTTCCGGCGACCGGATCGATTTTGCCGCCTCCAGAATACACGCCCTTTTCGGCATTTCCCGTCAATGGGATCGCGTGTGCCGATCCGTGGACGACGGAAAAGCCGGAAAGCTACACATGGAAACTGTTTTCCGTCGATTTGGACGGAATGACCCGTGCCTGGGCGTTTTGGGGCGTGCAAGGCGTTTTTTCGCAGATGGAAACGGCTCGCATGCTCCTGAAAACCGGAAAGGTCGAAGCGATCGGGCTCTACGATTTGGCGCCGCCGTTGTCCAATCAGAGCGGCAAGATCGATTCCGGTCCGGCTCGGGTTGTTCCTGCGAAGGATTTGAAACGAGCCCAGTTGGCGCTTTTGCGCCCGAAAAACATTCCGCCTTCCATAGGCGTCTACTATTCTGCGAAGCGTATCGGTTCGGATCCGGAGGCGGTTGCAAAGGCCTTTCGCGAGAAGGATTTCGATCCCTGGCGCATGGTATTGGTCGAAGCGGAGATTCCCGAAGCGATGCGGAATCCGGTTTCAAAAGAGATGCAGCCTGCTAAATGGATCGAAACGCCGGCTGAAGGCGGCGGAGTCCGTGCGATTGCGGAGGCGGACGCAGCGGCTCCCGGCTATTTCGTTTTCCGCGAGAATTCGCTTCGGCATCTCAAGAAACTGGATGCAACAGTAAATGGCGAACGAGTCGATCCGGTTCGTGCGAACGGTTTGTATACGGCGGTTCCGGTTCCGCAGGGGAAGGTGCGCGTTGTCTTGCAGGCGCATTGGCGATTTGGAGCGTTTTGCCTATCGTTATGCGGCGTCATGTTGACGATTTCCGCATTGGTGTTTTGGTGCCGTCGCAAGGATTTGCCGGAGCTCGGGAAATAACGGGGGAGTCCATTCATGTCAGATGATTCTTTATTGGCGCAGTGGGCCGACGAGTATGGCGTTGCGCATTTGAAAACGGTTGACCCCGGGGTGTTCGACGCTTCGCTCATTGAAACGATTCCGGTCACATGGGTTCGGGAGCAATGCGTCTTGCCGATTCGGCTGGATGGTGTTCCCACGCTACTCATGAGCGGTCCGGAAGGGTTGTCGAGCTTGCAGCAAGCCTCGGTAGCGACGGGGGTGGAGTTTCAGCCGGCGTTTGCGGAACGGGAAACCATTTTGGCGGCGATTGACGCCGCCTATTACGCCGGCAAGAATACGCAAAGCGGGCATACGGGGCCGGAGCCGTCCGAGCGTCCTGACGAACGCCGCAGGGCGGGGACGTCTGCGGTTTTCGATTTCCAAGTGCCGCAGGCGGCGGAACCGTCGGGCATACGTGGAGGCCTGCAGGCGGGAAAAGGGGCGTCGGAAATCGATTTGTTGGTTGAGACGAGCGAACCGGCATCGCGTTTTTGGAACAATGCCTTATTGGAAGCGGTCCGGCGCGGGGCTTCGGACATTCACTTGGAGCCCATGGATGGCGGAAACGCCCGGTTGAGATTTCGCATTTCCGGACGACTTTACGAGCAATTGTCTCCCCCTGCCGGGTTGACGGAGCAGCTTGTCTCGCGCATCAAAGTGATGGCGGCCATGGATATTGCCGAGCATCGTTTGCCGCAAGACGGAATGGCGCAAGTGCATATTGGCGATCGCGCAATCGATTTGCGCGTATCGACGATTCCCGTTGCGGGCGGCGAGCGCGTCGTATTGCGGTTGTTGCAACGGGACGATTCTCTTTTGCCGTTGAGCGAGCTTGGCATGACGGGTCGGGTATTCAAGGAATTTTCCGAGATGCTTGGATTGCCGAACGGCATTGTCGTCGTTTCGGGTCCAACGGGATCCGGAAAAACGACTACGCTCTATTCGGCTCTTCGAACGCTGGATGCGGATCACCGCAACATCATGACGATCGAGGACCCGATTGAATATCGGCTTGACCGGATTGCCCAGATTCAAGTCAAACCAAAGATCGGCCTGACCTTTGCGGCCGGGCTTCGCACGATTCTGCGTCAGGATCCGGATGTTGTCTTGGTCGGCGAGATACGCGATTCGGAGACGGCGGAAATTGCCGTTCGAGCCGCGCTTACGGGGCATCTTGTTTTCACAACGTTGCACACGAACGACGCACCATCGGCCGTGCCACGGTTTCTCGACATGGGAATCGAGCCGTTTTTGCTCTCCTCCTGTCTGCGCGGCGTTTTGTCGCAGCGTTTGGTTCGGCGCGTTTGCCCGCAGTGTTCGGAGCGCATTTCGCGGATGGCGGCAACCGACTTGTCGGCAGCGGAGGCGGAGGTGGCGCGCCATGCCGCTTGCGATACGATTCAACGGGTGCATGGCTGCGCGCATTGTCTGGAAGGCTATTGCGGCCGCATTGGCATTTTCGAACTTCTCGCCTGTCGCGGGAGCGTGTCGGAAGCGATTCATGACGGGACGCCGTCTGCGGCGGATTTGCGGGATATCGCAATCCGGAACAGGCTATTCTGCGACATGGCGTCGGACGCGATTGAAAAGTTGCGGGCGGGCGTCACGACACCTGCGGAGATTGTGACCGCGCTTGGAACGTTGGCGAAACCGGCCGATTAGCGGGGAAATCCGTCAGCCGGATGCGGCTTCGAGGCGTCGTCGCGTGCAAGACCGCCGGTTGAGGTTTCCTTGTAGAGGGAGGGAAGGTCATGCCCGGTTTCGAGCATGGTTTTCACGACCTTGTCAAATGAAATCCGATGATGCCCATCGGTCAGGCCCGCATACAGACCGGCGTCGATTGCGCGCGCTGCGGCGAATGCATTGCGCTCGATGCAAGGAATCTGCACAAGCCCGCAAACGGGGTCGCATGTAAGTCCGAGATGGTGTTCGAGTCCCATTTCGGCGGCGTATTCGATTTGATGCGGAGAGCCGCCGTCCATTTGGCAAGCGGCTGCCGCCGCCATTGCGCACGCGACTCCGATTTCGCCTTGGCAACCGACTTCGGCTCCGGAGATGGAACCGTTTTCTTTCGCACTCAATCCAACGAGGCCTGCGGTTGCAAGCGCCCGGATAATCCGCGGTTCTTCGGCTTCTGCCGATTTCCAGAACGAATAGAGTACGGCCGGAAGGACCCCCGCGCTACCGCATGTCGGGGCTGTAACGATGGGGCCGGAAGATGCGGCATTTTCTTCGGCGACTGCCAAGGCGTATGCAAAGAGTTCGCCTCGTTTCTGCAAATTCGTACGCAAGGTACGTGCGCGCAGGAAGCAGGCGGCGGCCTTTCGCTGAAGCGCGAGCGTTCCGGGAAGGACGCCTTCGGTTTCGAGACCGCGTTGGACCGATTCTTTCATGACCTTCCAGACATTTGCCAAATGTTCTTGCGCCTTTTCCCCTTCGAATCTCCAGACGTATTCCCAAAGGGAGCAACCGGTTTCATCGCACCACTGCAGAATTTCCCGCATTGTGCCATAGGGATAGGGCGATACGGTTTCTTCCGTTCCGGAGTGCAGTCCGTCGCTGAGAAAGCCGCCGCCGACGCTATAGACCGTCCAGGACTTCTGCTCTATGCCCGTTTCATCGAATCCCACGAACTTCATTCCGTTTGGATGGTATGGAAGGAATACCTCCGGTTGCCAGAGAATTTCGGTTTTCTCTTTTCCCAGAACGTCATAGATCGCCTTGTCGGTCATATGGCCTTTTCCGGTCGCTGCAAGGGATCCGTAGAGTGTGACCTGATAGCGAGATGCCCGGCAGTTTCGGAGGAACTGTCTGGCGGCGCGCATCGGACCCATGGTGTGCGAGCTAGAGGGGCCCAGTCCAATCTTGAAAAGGTTGATGATGGAGTCCATGGTATGGAGAAAAAAAAAGATAGTGTCGATTCCGCAGATTGACGTTCCTTTTGCGCATACGCAAAGGTGAGAACTTTTGATTTTGCGAATGTACCATGCGACGGGATGGTTTTCAAGGGCAGGAGCGATCGGAGCGGCTGACAGACGAACTCGGCGTTTGAGGATAAGCCATGGAGGCGGCGAAATGAAATGCACCATTGCAGGGGCAAATGCACCGGCCTGTGTCAGTTTGTTGGGGGGGGCGGTTATCCATCATCGGCGATATGTGTCGATGGAGGCAGCTCTGTTTTGGGCGGGTTCAGGCGCGCGAGCACTTCTCCGCGTCGATGGCCAGCGTCACCATCAGCGCGCCCAGTGCGTCGTCGGGGTGATACACGTCGATGACGTATGTGTCCGTCATGTGAAACAGCTCCTTGCTGACCGTAGCCACCTCGTCGCCGTTTGCGCTTCGGATGGTGTAGTTCCACTCCAGCCATTCGCCGTCGATCTGCCAGCCGTTGCAGTCGATGGTAAACCGGGGGGAGATCAGCGTGAACTCCTTGCGGATGCGGCCCATGTACGTATCCCCACTATACAGCTCAAACGTGGGCAGAAAGTGGAACAGCTTCTCCTGCACGGTGCCCACGTGCCGCCCCTGCGCGTCCAGAATGTGCAACCGGTGGCCCAGCGCCAGCTGGCCCTACACGGTGTAGCGGGTGTTGCCGTCCTCGTCATAGATGTCGTAGCTGTCTAGCCAGGAAAACAGGCGCTGTTTGAACAACAGTTTCAAGTTTCATTCCTCCGTACTTGCCGGGCTTCCGCCCAGGATGACAGTATTATCGTTCATGTATGCGGCGCCGTCAAGGGAAGTGCGCCCAAAACCGCCAAAAAGCCGCCCGGCTGTCGGTTTCATCGGCCGCCGGGCGGATGCTCGGAATTCGGAGAGCATGTTGTTGACCCAGCTGCCCCGCTTCATGAATATGAAGCCCAGGATGCACTTGAGCACGTCGGTCAGCTGAATGATCAGATACAGCGGGACGATGGGCAGGGATGTGAAGCGCGTCAGCACGAACGCCAGCGATATGGACACGGCCCACATGAAGCCGCTGTCGAATATGAATGTGACGAACATCTTGCCGCCGGTGCGCAGCGTGAAGTAGCGGCAGTTGACGAAGCCCACCATCGGCATGCACGGCGCGAGGATCAGGATGAACTGAGATGTCAGGTTGCGGTTATCCATGTTACGGGTTTGTAAAGAATTCATGAAGCATGGATAAAAGAATAAGACAACTTCATATAAAATTATATCAATCCTATGATAAAATACATTCCGCATTAGAAACTTCTTGCATTTTCACTGCTTCAGGAATAGGATTTCGTTCAAACAAGGGGCACTCGATCCATTTTCGTTTGCCGGACTTTGTTGTTATCGATAGGATGGAAACCATTATGGCATGTAAGAAAACGAACAAGGCGGCATCTGCCGCCAAGGCAGTCCCTTCCGTCAAGAAGGCTCCGGTTGACAAAGCGGCACCTGCCGCCAAGGCGGCTCCTTCTGTCAAGAAGGCCACCTGCAAGCGGAAGACGGCTGTTGCCGCAAAGGCGTGTGCCGTTCCCGTTGCGGAGTCCAAGAAGGAAGAGTCCAAGAAGGAATGTGTTGTCCTCACGGTTCAAGCTGCTGTCGGCAGCAAGGTATATCTTGCCGGCTCGTTCAACAACTGGAATCCGACTGAGATTGAAATGACGGATAAAGACGGCAGTGGCGTTTACACGGCTGCCATCAACCTCGATCCGGGCATTTATGAGTACAAGTTCGTGATTAACGGAACGTGGTCTTTGGATCCGGATCCCGATCGCGATTGGACGCAGAACGGTCTTGGCACGCTGAACAGCGTTCTTCGCGTCTAATTTGACGTCGAGCCTTTCTGAATCGACACCGGGCAAAGCGATTTGTCCGGTGTTTTTTTGTGCGACATTCGGAATCGGGGGGGCTTTATGCGTGCGGTGCATGTACGGAAACGATGCGCGGGCGTGCAAACGGTGCGCGGCGAGGGGGTACGGGATGCGGCAGGGTACGGGGTGCGTGCGGCGGCGCGAGACGGGAGGCCAAGCCGCGCACCGCGCAAAGGCGCGGCGGCGCGAGCCGGGAGGCCCGGCGGCCGATCATCTCGCCCTGCCGCAACGGGACCGCACCACGAGACCGCAGCGTGGGAGCGGGCGCGACGTGGGAGCGAGAGGGAATTGTTCGGGTGTAATGGCGGTAGGGCGCGATGTCCCTATCGCGCCGCCCGGGTAATGCGCGAGCGCACCATGGGACCGCACAACGAGGCACGGCGATGGGGGGCAGTACGGGGTGCCAAGCCGCGCACCGCGCCGATGGCGCGGCGTGGGAGCGGGCGCGGCGGGGGGAGGTTGAGGGGAAATGGTATGTTCGGTAGAATTGGAATATGAATTCGATTATTCTCATTGGAATGCCCGGTTGCGGGAAGAGCACGATCGGGGTATTGCTCGCAAAGACGCTGGGAAAGCAATTTCTTGACACGGATCTGAGAATCCAGGAAGAGGAGAAAGCATTGCTGCAGGAGATCATCGACCGGAAAGGCAATGACTATTTTCGTCAGGCGGAGGAGCGGGTTCTCTGCAGCATAGATGCCGATGATGCGGTTATTGCGACAGGTGGCAGTGCCGTCTATTCTTCACGGGCGATGACGCATTTGAAGCGGTTGGGCCCTATCGTTTATCTCTCCTTGCCATTGGCGGAGATTGAGCGACGCGTACAGAACATTCGAACCCGTGGCATTTCCATGGCGCCGGGCGAAACATTGGCCGAGTTGTTCAGGGAACGGATTCCGCTGTACCGACAGTATGCCGATTTGACCATTTCGCTCGAAGGATTGGATTTTGAAACAGAGCTTGAGAAAATTCTTCTAAGCCTTTCCAATCAGACGACGGTTCCGGTACCGCAATAGTCATTGAGTTTGCGGTTGCGACGCCGTCGCTTCGGTGAAAGGATAGGACTGGGAGGGAGCGGGATTTTCCGAGTCGCGCCGTACGGAAGGGAAGGTTGCTCGTGTGGAGAATCGGCATTTTTTTTGGAAAAAGCGGAAGAAAGAGGCAGGCATTGCTTGCCATACCGGATGCGAATATGATTCAATCGTTCCTGTTGACGCAAGCGAATCGCATGTTGCGAAAAGCTTTTATTTCACCCTTAACAATCGGTTTTTCCATGACGAACGATTTTCATGCATTTCCTCCCATTCAGGCGCGTTTTCCGTATATTTGGCATGGAGGAGATTACAATCCGGACCAGTGGCTCAAGCATCCCGGTACGATTGATGAAGATTTTCGGCTTTTCAAGCAAGCGGGCATCAATATGCTCTCGCTCGGCATTTTTTCGTGGGCGTCACTAGAGCCTGAAGAAGGGCGTTTCGAGTTCGGGTGGATGGACGACATTTTCGAGCGGGCGGAGAAGAATGGAATCGGGATTATTTTGGCGACGCCATCGGGCGGCAAGCCGAATTGGCTGGCGCAGCGTTATCCGGAAGTTCGCCGAATGGTGCGTCATGACGATTGGCCGGGAGTGCCGCCGGTTCGCGAAGAGCAATTTCGGCGCCACAATCATTGCTACACATCGCCCGTTTACCGGGAAAAAGTGGCCTGCATCGATCGCGCATTGGCGGAGCGATACGGCAAGCATCCGGCCTTGTCGATGTGGCACATATCCAATGAATTCGGCGGGCAATGCCATTGTCCGCTGTGTTATGCGGCATTCCGCAACTGGCTCAAGGCGCGGTATGGAACATTGGATGCGTTGAATGAAGCATGGTGGACAGGTTTCTGGTCGCATCGGTTTCAAGCGTGGGATCAGGTTCAGACGATTGACCCGTCGGTCGAAGGCATGGTTTTGGATTGGCGGCGCTTTGTTTCGCATCAGACGGTGGACTTCTGCGCGATGGAAGCGGATGTGTTGCACAAGCATGCGCCGGGGATTCCCGTTACGACGAATCTAATGGGCTTCAATCCGTGGCACGACCAGTTTCAGATGGCAAAAGTCGTGGATGTGATTTCGTGGGATTGCTATCCGCAGTACCATGATCGACCGGGATCGGAGGAAACGCAGGGCTTTGCGCTTGCCCACTGTCTGAATCGGAGTTTGAAGGACAAGCCGTTTATTTTGATGGAATCCTCTCCGGGTCCGATCAATTGGGCGCCGATCAACCGTCTGCTCCGGCCGGGGCAGCATCGTGCAAAATCGCTGCAGGCGATTGCGCATGGTTCGGATTCGGTTCTGTATTTCCAGATGCGCAAAGGGCGCGGCGGGAGCGAGAAGTTCCATGGAGCGGTCATCGACCATTGCGGAGCGGAGACATCGAAGACGCGCATGTTCCGGGAGGTGGAGGCGCTTTCGAAGGATTTGACGACCTTGCAGCCTGTTGTCGGGGCGTATACGCCGGCGCGAGTCGCATTGGTATGGGACTGGGAGAATTCCTGGGCGCTTCGCGCATCGAGTGGACCGCTGGACATTGCAAAGGACGTTGTGCGCACGATCCGCAAGCATTTTGACGCATTGCGGCGGCATGGGGTTTGCATTGATATCATTCATCCCGAGCGTGACTTATCGCGCTATCAGGTTGTGGTTCTTCCGTCGCTCTATTTGTTGCAAGACGGTTTTGCCGAGAAATGCAAGCAATTCGTAGAGAATGGCGGAACGCTTGTCGGCACGTATTTGACGGGGATTGTGAATCAGTATGGGCTGACATTTTCGCATGGTTGGCCGGGCGATGGCTTGCGCCGTTTGTTTGGCGTTTGGGACGAAGAGATTGATTATCTTTATCCGGAGGAGCGGAACGAAATCCGGTTCCAGTTTGAATCGGGATCGGCCTTGACCGGATGTTGCGAAGTCCGGAACGTCTGTTCTCGGATTCATGCGGAGGACGCGACGGTTGTTGCCACCTACGAGCATGATTTCTATGCAGGGGAGCCGGCCATTACATGTCGCAAGGCCGGAAAAGGCAATGCGTGGTACATTGCCGCCGAGTGCCAGGATGATGGGCTGGCGGCTTTGTATGCGAAGCTGCTCGATGGTGCCAACGTGCCGCGTCTTGTCGCATCGGAGCTCCCGAGTTACATTGACGTAACGGAACGGATTGCTGCGGATGGAACCGCGTACCTATTCCTGATCAATCCGACGAAGATGGAGACGAAGATCGATTTGGGTATTGACGAATGGCGAGACGCCTTCACGAAGGAAGCTGGGCCGCAGACAATTCAATTGGGAGCATGGGCGTCTCGTGTATTGTTTCGCCGTCCGGCTGTGAAGTGAGTCCTCCGCAGTGGCGCGGGTCGGGAGGCCCGACAGCCGATGCGCGTGCGCACCATGCGTAGGTAATGGCGGTAGGGCGCGATGTCCCCATCGCGCCGCCCGGGTCATGCGCGCGAGTAATGGCAACGGGATTGCGCAAGGGGACACGGGCGCGTGGCGGTTCGGTGCCGCATGGCGATGCGCGCGGTTCTACAAAGACCTTGACAAAGCCGTGTCTGCTTAGGCAAGAAACCAAAGGAATGTGCTTTGTAGATGAAATGGGAGGAATCTGTTATTCTACGGACATGAAGAAAAACCTGCCTTTTGTCATTTTATCCGTTTTGTTGGTTATTTTGGATTTTGGGTGCATTTCCTCCAAGCCCCGGAATGCGCCTAGGAAGAATCGTTTGTTGAGCAGTGAAAACACGGATTACGGAATAATCGTGGACGTATATGCCGGAAACAGGCTGGAATTGTTCCGGCGACCGATTGAGCGCGAAGAGTTAGCGGATCGGATCAAGCGCGAATGTTCAGGGCGCGGGTATCAGCGCGTCGTGGTTGTTTGCGCCAAGGATCCGTCCGTTCACAAAAGCGATTTGACGGATTTGCGCGAGGAGCTCGTTCGGGCCGGCATTCCGCGTGTTGTGTTGCGGACGGCGCGCAATGTTTATTCGGAAGCCCCCCAAGAGGATTACGAGTTGATTGAATCGCTGTTGCAAAAAGGGGAAAAATCGGTTTCGGGCGGTCAGAAAGGAGCGAAGCGGAAATGAGCACATCGATTGACGGGCAGGTATCTCGGGGGGCGTCTGATTTTCGTCCCGGTTGTTTCCCACGGATCGGTTTCGTTCGCGAACCGGAGATGAATGGAACATGGTGGAGCGAGCGCCATTTGCAGTGTCTATGGTTGGATTCGCGGCTTCGCCCCCAATTGCATACGACAGGCGGGGCTCGGATTGAAGTATTGGATCCGGGGGTATGGAATGGAACGGCGGGGCCGGATTTCCGGGATGCGGTCATTCGGATTGCGGGCGAACCCCGCAAAGGCGATGTCGAGATTCACATTCATCCGGCGGACTGGTATTTGCATGGTCATGACACGGATTCGAATTACGATCGCGTCATTTTGCACGTCACTTGGTTTGCACCGAATGCGGGCGAGGTTCATCCGGAGATTCCGCTTGCGGTTTTGCAGGACGCGGTTCTTTCGGAGAAGCCCAATTTTTCATTTGACCAAATCGAAACGGAGCTTTATCCCTGGAATGCGCATCCGGATACGGATAGGCCGTGTCGAGGGGTTTTGGGCAGGCTGTCGCCCGATGTTGCGGGGGCGTGGCTGGAATCGGCGGGGCGAGCCCGCATTACACGCAAGGCAAACGAGTTGGCTGCTCGGATGGAGCGTGCCGGGTCTCGTGAACAATCGTTTTATGCGGAAATCATGGGCGCATTGGGTTTGCGATGGAATGCGACTCCGATGCGTGCTTTGGCGGATGCCGTTCCGCTGGAAGAGTTGGTCCATCATGCGGATCCCCTGGAGCGGTATGCGCTCTTGTTGGGCAGTGCGGGATTGTTGCCGCGCGAAGCGTCGCCAACGCTTCCGGAGGAGTATCTTGTAGGGCTTTGGAATGCTTCTTATCGGGCCGGGGCGATGGACGTTCCGGAAGCGGCGCGTGCGTGGCGGCTTGTTGGCGTGCGGCCCTCGAACCATCCCCGCGTCCGGCTAGCCGTTGCGGCGGTTTTGTTCGGGACTGCAACGGGGCTGCTTGATTCTCTTCTGGCGTTGTCGCGGGAGGATGCCAAGGCGTGGTGTCGGGCGGCGGACAAGTTGTTCCGTGCAAAAGCCGAGGAAGCGGCGGTATTGCTTTCGCCGAGTCGAAAAGCGGGTGTCGGGTTATTGGGTACGGGGCGTGTGCATGCCATTCTCATCAATGCGGTCATTCCGTTTTTTGCGTTGGAAAACGAATCGGCTTGGTCATTGGCGACCGGGGTTCCCGGCGAGGATATCGGGGCTTCGATGAAAGAAATGGCCTATCGTCTGTTTGGGGGCGACCACAATTCGGCGATTTACTCGAAGAGTGCGCTTCGGATGCAAGGATTGCTGGAGGTCTGGAAAGGATTCTGCGGGGCGTCCGCGCAATCGTGCCGTTCTTGCGGGCTCGTCAAGCACCATCTGGGGATGGCGCACGATGCGTGAATTCCATTCTCCCAGTTGTCTGTGCGGAGCGAAGATACCTGTCCTGTCGCAATCTTGTCCGTAAAACCATAGGAAGACTCATGAAACAACTGATTGCTTGTTGCGGCCTTGACTGTGAAAAATGCGAGGCGCGTTTGGCCACTCTGCGCGACGATAACCGTCTGCGCGAGAAAGTGGCAAAAGAGTGGGGAGAGATGAACCAGATGGAATTTCAGACGGAATGGATCAACTGCATGGGTTGCCGTACGGAAGGATGCAAGACCTTTTATTGCAGTGACATGTGCCAAATTCGAAAATGCGTATTGCAAAAAGGATACGATACCTGTGGCGACTGTTGCGAGATGCAAACATGCGGCATCTTGGGCGAGCTTGCGGCGAATACTCCAGAGGTTTATGAGAATCTGAAAGGCGAGTAATATCTACCGACAGCATTTCCCATCGAATCCGGCGCAGGGCGGATTGTCATTCTACTATTAGGATAACGCATTTATGAAGAACGGGCAGGAGGCGATCGCGGAGGAAGAGTCCAGCATCCTTCACGTGGACATGGATGCCTTTTTTGCCTCGATCGAACAGCGAAATCATCCCGAGTACAGGGGAAGGCCGGTTGTCGTCGGAAGTCCGCCTGATGCGCGTGGCGTTGTCAGTACCTGTTCGTATGAGGCGCGCAAATACGGAATTCATTCGGCGATGCCGTCGCGCAGTGCGTCTCGGCTGTGTCCGAATGCGATTTTCGTTCGTCCGGATATGGCGTTGTACCTTTCGGTTTCCGAGCAGATTTTCTCGATTTTCGAGCGATATACGCCTTTGGTGCAAGGGCTTTCGTGCGATGAAGCGTTTTTGGACGTCAGCGGTGCCCGCTTGCTGTTTGGGGATGCCGTCACGATTGCGAAACGCATTCGATCCGATCTTTCTAACGAGTTGCAGTTAACGGCTTCCGTAGGTGTCGCCAAGAATCTTTTTTTGGCGAAATTGGCCTCCGATCTCCGCAAGCCGAACGGGCTGACGGTTGTGCCGAACGATCCGGAGGAAATCCGGCGTTTTTTGGAACCGCTTTCCGTCACCCGCATTTTTGGCGTCGGGAAGACGCAGGCGGAGTTTTTGCGAACGCACGGAATTCTGACGATCGGCGATCTGCAGCGAACGCCGCTGACGCATTTGCAGCATTGGTTCGGCGAGCATGCGGCCACAGGACTTCACGCTCTTGCATTTGGGCGTGATACGCGCAAAGTCGAGATTTTGCGCGAGGAAAAATCGATTTCCCGGGAAACCACGTTTTTGGAGGATACGACGGAGCTGTCCGAGATTCGTGCGACCTTGCTGTTTCTGGCTGACGATGTTGCCAGGCGTGTTCGCGCGGCGAAGCGTTATGCCGGAACGGCGCATCTCAAATGGCGTACAGGAGATTTCAAGACGCGCACGCGCCAGATTCCGTTTTCCCGTGCGGTATCCGACACATTCAGCTACCGAGAGGCGGCCTTGCGTCTGATGGATTCGCTTCTTCACGAAGAACGCGGCCTGTTGAAGCAGGAAGGCTGTTTGCGGGATCCGGTTCGCCTCATCGGTTTTGGCGTTTCGCATTTTTGCGATACACCGCCACCTTCCCAGCAGGATTTATTCGCTTCTCCGGCGTCGGATGCCGCAGTGGAGAAGCGTGAAGCGCTTTCGCACACGCTTGACCAGCTACGTACGCAATTTGGAAATTCGGTCCATCTGGGATTTTCCGGCAAGAAATCCGATTAGGGGATTGTGCACGAAATTTCGATACAGACGAACGATTGGCTGTTCTCGAGTCCGTAGACGGCAGGTTCGGCCGTCATGAGGACGGCAGGTTCGTACGGGGGACGTGCATCGGCGAAGCAAGCGCCCTCGAGGATGGCGTCATCTACGGGCACGGGCTGCAAATCGAGGCGCAAGCCCGTATCGGTATAGAAAACGAGGTTTCCCGGTTTCTGCAAGACTGCCACCAAGTTCAGGAATGACGTCTGTTTATCGTATTCTTGCCGGAAAATCGAGTCTGTTGGGGGAAGTTGGGTTGCTTTGAGAGTGGCCATGCCCAGGATGGAGCCGTGGCGGGCGTCGCAGAGCCGTATATCCGCCCCGGTCGTATGATAGAGATGGGAGCCGAGAAAGAACAGACAGCCGGAATCATCGATCGAGGCGCCGCCCGAAAAGGGGGCGTTTGCATCCGATAAATCGGTTTCCGGGAGGATTTGCGCGGAGGAAACGGCTGTTTCGAGGTTGTAGATGGGGGTTCCGTCGCGGGTCCATTTTTCCGGTTTGAAGGAGAGCAGGCAGAGTCCGGAAGGGGTGCGGAACGGTATTTGAAAAGCAAAGCCGGTAACAAGCCACCCGGAAGAAGCGCAAGCGGGCACGAAGTCCGGAGGCGTGCATTGCACTTCTGGTTCTTGCAGGAATCCATCTTGATTCAGATCGCTCCACACGAAGAAATCCGGTTGACGGCCGGACTTGTCCGAGAATGCGGAAATCGGGCATTGCTCGTATGCCGCATCCTGCAAATAGCCATCGACGGAGCCGAACATTGCAAGCGGGACGAGTTTTTTATCCGTGTATTCGCAGAGGAGGGAAACCTTTCCAATTGCGACGAGGAAAATCCGTCCGTATTGGCGAAAGAGGTAGTAGCGGGCCGCATTTTTCGGCACGGCGGCCGCGCCGTCCGGCGGCAGTTCCGAGGAAAACAGTGTGTTTCCTCCGTCTTTCCGGCCGTCTGGGAAAATCCGCCACAGCCGATTATCGAAAATATGGGTAAATGGTGTGAGCAGGGTCGGGAAGGCTCCGGCTCTCCGTTCGGGCGCAGAAACGGATGTCGCGGGAACGTTTGTGGTTTCTCCGGCGATGGAATAGAGTTTTCTCAGACGAAGTCGAGGATGCGCGATGACGCGGGCCGTATAGGCGCCGGGCGGGAGTTTTTCCCCGGTGTCGTTCCGTTGGTCCCATCGCACTCTGTTTTCTCCCTTGGGAAGGCGTTTTTCTTCCAAGAGCTTCCGCACGGGGCGTTTTTCCGCATTCAGAATTTCGATAGAGACGATGGAATCGGCGGGAAGGTAGAACGGAAAGACGGAAAAGCCCGTGGGGGATTGCCACTCCTCAAGGAGCCATGCAGGATCGAAAGCGTGCAGATCGGAGATCGAGCGAGGCGGAAGATGTTGGAAGCCGGTTTCGTCGGTAAAGTAGGTTCGTCTTAGAACGATGGAGCCGTTTGGGCGCATCCAGTCGATTGAAATCCAGAGTCTGGGAAAGCCCTTTCCGAGTTTTTCCTCGCTCAAATCGATGGTAGCGGGAAATTCGGATTCGAATTGGGTGAATTTGGATTGTCTTGCCGAGAGGATCTGTGCGTAGGCTTGGTATGCTTTTGTTCCGGTTTGGAATGGTGCTACGGAGAGTGTCAACGCATTGGCGTTTGTCGTCGAAAGAAGAACCTCCGGGTCTCCGGGAGCGTTCAAGCGGAGCGAGGCCGCATCGGCAAGAGCGACCAGGAGGAGTAGGGGGAGGAGGGCGAGAAAACGGGCGAAAAGCGTCATGCCGAGTAGAGCTGGTGTTTGCGAATATAGTCAGCGACGGCGGGAGGCACGAGACCGTCGATGGCGGCATTGGCTGCGATTGCGTTTCGGATTTGGGTAGAAGAGACAGGGCAATCGAATTCGGGGTGGTAGTTTTTCAGAAGGCGGCGATTGGTTTGCGGATCGAAACCGATCGAATCGGCATCCAGAGGAATGCCTGAGCGTCCGAAGGTTTCGAAATCACAGCATTTGACGAGATCCGTGGCCCGTTTCCATTTTGCAAGCGTCCGGAGGGAATCGCCGCCAATCAGGAATGTGAATCGGACATTCGGATGGAGCTTGCAGAGACGGGCGATGAGGTCGATTGTATAGGAAACACCCTTGCGGGAGATGTCTTCCAAGCAGATATCGAAAGCCGGACATCCATTTAGGGCAAGGCGAAGCATATCGATACGCTCTTCGGCGGAAGCGTTCATCCGACCGATTTTAAACGGGGAAGAGGCGGCTGGGACGAACCAGACCGCGTCGAACTTTCCGGATTGCCATGCGGCCGTTGCCAAGGCGAGATGTCCGTTGTGAACGGGGTCGAAACTGCCGCCGAGCAAAGCGATGCGGGAAATGGAAAGAGGAGCGGTCATGGCAGGGAGGGCGGAAGAAGTTCAAGGCGCCAGATGGTGTCGCCGGGCTGTTTTGCGGCTACGAGTGCAGAGACGGAAAAACCGGGAAGCCAGACGATTTCGCGGCTTTCCGTTTCGGAATCGGCAAACGCCAGGACGGTGACCGTAGGGCGGAGGGCGGCGGGGATTCCGAAGTCGGCAAGAAGGTCCCAAACGCGGAGATGGTTGGCCATGCCGACGGGTTGGAGACGATCATCGCGGCATGCGGGGCGCAGGCAAAGTATCCGGTTTGCCAATGCGGATGCGGAAAGGGTACAGGCGAGGGGGCGGTGAAGCGGGAACTCTCGGACGGAAAAAAGGACGGATTGGGCAGGCGTTACGCGCAGCAGAGGGGTTGGAAAACCTTCGGAGAGACGAAAGGATTCGGTGGCGGGGAGCGCGGGGGCAAAGTCCGGCGCGAAGAACCATGCAACGTGGTGGATCGTCTGGATGGCGTAGTCTTCTCCGGCTTGAAGGAGACCTGCCTTTCCCGTCTGCAAGAATCGGCAGAGAGAATCGAGGAGACGGAAGGTTTGGAGATGGGGCGGGAGATTCTGCGTTTGCAGCCAGCGTAGAAGGATTCTGCGAAAGAGCGGCGGCGGTTGGTTTTTGAATGGCGCACAATCGAGCGGATTGGCGTTCGTGTTGCAGGAGATGCGATCCGAACAGGAGTCCAGAAAGGCCGCATCTTCGGAAAGGAGAGATTGCGTTCGTGCCAGTGTCGCAAGAGCAGATGCACCGAAGATTTCTTCGAAAACGGGAAGAAGGCGAAGCCGAACCCGGTTTCGCAAGGCGTCTTCATCGCGGTTTGTTGCATCCTCCCGCCATTCGAGGCCGTTTGTACGCAAAAATCGGCAAAGCTCTGCATGCGAAATACGGAGAAAAGGTCGCACGAGCGTGATACCTGAATCCGGTGTCTCGAAAGGCGTCAGAAAGTTCATTCCGGCGAGGCCGCGAAGCGAGGTTCCGCGACCGGCGCGAAGGAAGAACAGTTCTGCCTGATCGTTCAAATGATGACCGAGGGCGATTCCCTCGCACCGGTGTTTGAGGGCGAGTTCGCGGAGAGCGTTGTAGCGAAGGCGACGGGCGGCCATTTCGAGGGATTCACCGGTTTCGCCTCTCGCCTTTGGCACATCGACGGATACCTGTTCATACGGAATACGGAGCGCTTCAGCGCGCAACCGTACGAAGGCGGCGTCTTGCAGGCTGGCATCGCCCCGGATTCCGTGCTCCACATGGGCGACGACAAGACCATCAGGGGACTGTCGGATTCGAACGAGCGTCTCAAGCAGGGCGATGGAATCGGCCCCGCCGGAGACGGCGATCAGCAGTTTCTTTCGACGCAGAAATTCACCAAGCCCGGGGCACCCATACGGCTCGGCATGCGATAATTCCAATGACGGAAGCAGGTTTTTTTCAACCGGTAAATGTTGGAAATCGGGCATTCAAGCGAAGTAAACAGGAAACGTTTCCGAAAAGCGGGGGAGGAGGAGACTCGATGTCGCGCATGGGGATGGGACGGAATCGGCCGGAGGCGCGATTTCAAGCGTTTGCTTCCCGTAAAGAAGGCGCTTCATTGACGGCACCCAGACAGAGGGCGAATCTGCAACCTGCAGTTCAATAAAGACATAAAGCGCGTTTCTGGCGTATTTTGCTTACGGGGAGATAGGCTCTTCAGGCGGAGACAGGGGAAACGGACAAAAACAAGCGCAATCGATTCGATAACGCCCCCTAAGGATGTAGAGGATGAAATCTCATTTCTTTCGACAACATTCGTACATTGAAATCGCCGTCGGAAGGATTGCATGTGGCGAACCCGTCTCTACTCGTCTCGAATGCCACATTTGCCTTATCTCGATACAAACATCGGGAACCTCCATGTTCGAACAGACGGAAGTTTATCAAAACCGTTTCCGGATGACAAATCAACCAGACGTCGAGCAGACGGAAAAGCAGAACGCCGGACGATGTGATGAGAAGTGTGCGAGAATCACCGGAACCGAGCTATCGCGATATCAAAGTGTCGATCCGGTTCCCGAACGGAGGCGTCGGAGAGATCATTGTCGCGTCAAAATTCTGCGATGATGTGAAATTCAACTGCGGCGGACACGAGGCATACGAAGTCATCCGGACAATAGAAGCAAAATGGCCGAACGAAGACGACATCCCACGTGAACTGAAGGATGTATGTGCAGATTTTAGATCATTCTCTGAAATGATCTACTCTCGAGGCTCCTCTTTGGAAGACATTCGGATGGCGTATTCCTCTGCCTCTGCCTCGCTAACGCGTTTGCCATCTTCGAATAGCTTATTCGGGCGCCAAAACTCAGACGTGATCGGGATCCCATCGTCGATCAAAGCAAGGAAGGCCGAGAAACAAGCCGAACTCACGAAGCAGGTGGACGAAGAGCTCCGGAAGTCTGAAATCGAGGAAATCGTAAAGGCGAACCGAGAGATTCGAAAGAAACGCATGTCGGCCATATTGGCGAGCAGACCTGAACTTATTCCGCAATTAGCCAAATACAATGGACCGCTTTCTCGTTCCTTTGCATCGCAAATTGACGACCGTGACAACGGGCAAGACCCGATTATCCTGTTCACTTACCGCGAGCCCGTAGACGCATGGGTGAATGTCATTCAGAAGCGCGTAAATGAAGGAGGGCATGTCGTATCTCCGGAAACATTCGCCAGCACTCATGTCGAGTCTCGAAAGAACGCTCTGTTGTTGGCAGAAGAATTCGGTGATAGGATTGTCGTCAAGGTGTATGAAAACGCTTTCGAGGAAAAGCCTAGGCAAATTTCGCTTGACGAATTACGCGCCAAGAAGGACTGGACGAAAGAAGAAATTTTATCGGAGATTGAAAAACATGACAGAGCAACGCAGAGCGGAACTCGAACGGGAAATCGACCAGATGATGGAACGGGCCGGAAAGAGAATCGTGGCAGACTTTCGGGAGAAGTACCCGGAGACAGCGAGGAAGATGGATCAGGAGGCCGCTCTCAAAGCCGAAGCACTGAAACAGGACAAGTAGATCAAAACTTCGTCCATCTTGACGTCCCTTCCCGCAAGCGCAAGATCCGCACACCGGATGGATCGATGGAGGCGGATGTAACGCCATCGTTCGTGCCGGCGACATCTCTTATCGCGTCGGATAGCAAGGATTATCCTCAACAATTCCAGCCTCGAGACCGAGCGCAAAACGCATCATCGAAGGCCCAGATCGAGAACGCGGCGAACAATCTCGATCCTGATACGCTCATTCAAGATTCACGCGGGTCTGAGACCGGCGCACCAAAGATTCTGCCAAACGGGATTGTTTTGTCCGGAAACGGGCGAACCATGATGATTCGCCGTGCTCATGAAAAGAAACTAGGCGGCGCGTACGACGAGGCGGTCCGGAGGAAGGCGGCCGACATGGGGATCGAATTGCCGGAGCTGAAGAACGGCGATTATTGGGTGTATGTCGAAAAGGTCGACATGCCGGAAGGAGAAGCGGTCAAGTTTGCAGAGAGCTCGAACCGGAATACGATTCTCCAACGCAGTGCATATGAGCAGGCGGAAGCAGACGCGAAAGTCATGGGTGCCGACAATGAGTTGGCCGACGCTATTGCAGCTGTCGAGGCGTCGGACGATACCCAATTGAGAGATGGAGCCTTCAAGGAAGCCGCTACCAAATTCGCGATTTCCATCAACGCCTCCTCCGAGGGGCTGTTGGACTCGAACGGAAACCTGACGCCTAGGGTCTATGAGCGCATGGAAAATGCGTTCATTGCGTCGCTATTTGAGACCGAGCCGACGCAGGAGGCGCGTAGACATACCCGCTCCATCATCGAGCGCAAGACCTCCGGAAGCGGGGCGGGCATGATGCGTGCCTACAACGCCGTTGTTCGTTCTGCTCCCGCGCTCTACCGTCTTTCCCGGCTGCCAGCCGGCAAGGCAGGGCGTGATATCCGGGCGGACGTCGGAAAGGCATTGTCCAAGTATGCGTCTCTGCGCTCTTCGGGTAAGACGAACCAACAAATTGTTGACGAACTCTCCCGGCAAACGATGATTCCCGGAACGGAAGACACGTCCCGCGTGGATTCTCTTGTCCGGAACTTTGCCGAGATGGCCCGCAAGAACATTTCCATCTCTCGATTCTTAGGTGGATACGTACGCCGGGCTGAAACGGCAGCGTATGAGCCGGACATGTTCGGCATTCCGCCGGTGTCGACGGACGAACTTTTGCAAAAGGCCGCAGACGAAGCAATGGAGGAGCCGGTGACGCAGCGGCAAGACGTGAACGCGCAGCGGCAAGACGTGAACGCGTCACCCATGCCAAGGTCTAAGCCGAAGAAAGACAAGGCTCCTCAAAGAACCGAACAGCAGGAACAGAAGCACAAGTTGGCCAAGAAGATCGCCTCCATGGCCAAGCGCGCTGGTATGGACATTCATGTCCTTACCGGAACGGAAGTTCGGGAAATGTCGGAGGCGTCATACGGCGAAACTACCGTAAACGATTTGAATATTGTTCCGCAGACGGATTTATCAAACCCTGAAAATGCAGAGAAATTTGTCTCGATTTTGAATCAGTATAAAGGCGCAACTCCCCCACATCGCTTGCGGAATTCAGACCCGCAATCAGCGTATAAATGGTTTAAGGATAACCTAGTTGGGAAAACATTCAATCTCGGAGGCAGGACATTCACTGTCAACGAAGGACATTTCTTCCGTTTCGTATGTGAAACTCCAAAAGACAAATCACTTAGAAAGGGATGGATTTCAAAGGCCAAGAGTCCAGAGGAAGCTCGTCAAATGATCGAAGAAGGAACTATTACCTCTTCTGATATAGCCGGATATGTTCCAGCACGAGCCGCTACGTTACCGTTTGCATTGGAAGCGTTAAAGTCCCCGGATGCAATCATTCGAAAGCCTTTCAACAATACGCACAAATACACGCTTATAAAGAAATTTGATACAGACGGCAAAAACAGCGACATTGCCGTGTTTGTCCTAAATGGAGATGGAAATACGTTAGGCCTTGCGACGACTCACAGAAGGGTAATAACAAAGCAGTTTATAAATGGCAACCACCTTGTCGCCATAAGCGACAAGGTGGCTAAAAAGTCCTTCTCAAATCCTGCTGATGAAGGCCTTTCACTCGAAGACAACGCAGGCGATACATCAACGAGCTACGAGAAAAATATACAAAACCCGAATAATGGTGTCAACTCTTCTTCCGTCCGTGATGGAATGTTGGCCAACACGCCCTATCAAACGGACTTCTTTGACGCGCTCAAGACAGCGAAAGGACTGGATGCGTTCGCAAAGAAAAACGGGCTTTCGACGGTGCGAAAGGATAAAATGAAGGCGGACGTCGCTACTTTCGACAAAGCCCTCCGCGACAAGACATTCTCCGCCTTTTTTGATGCATTACGCGATGGAAATCCGGAACAAGCCAAGCTTCTACAAGAAGCCTTCAAGGCATCTGCGGACGGGAACACCGTTTCGAGGATCCTTTACGACTATTTTAAGGCTAGGAACACCGGAATCGAGCACCTGAAAGGGAAGCGTGTTGCGAGCGCAGAAGATATGGCGGCTCTTTTCATGACGCTTCGGTCTCCGTTCGTTGAATCGTTCAAGGTCGCATTCCTCGACAAAGATAATAGGGTTCTTGATATACGCGTAACGTCTGTCGGAGATATCGCGTCAGCTCCAGCTCCTATTGTGAGTACGATTGGAGACATCCCGGAAGGCGCTGTTTCGTATATCATCTCTCACAATCATCCTTCCGGAGATCCCGATCCTAGCAATCAGGACCAAGGGGTTACGTCAAGGTTCAGGACCTATGCAAAAGAGGCATTTGGGTTGGAAATGCTCGACCATATCATTACAAATGGGAAAAGCTTTTATTCATTCCAAAATGGGAAAATAATCAATTTCACTACTCCACATAAGGAGAGTTGGGAGGCTTCTGACGGAACAACAAGACTCGGTTCCCTTGCAAAATATGAGGCATTCATCAAGGATAATTTGAGGAATGGAAGAGATGGAGAATATATTCATGTCATCTATTTAAATCACCACCTAAAGATAAATGCGATTCGGAGAATCCCAGTCTCGGAGATTACGAAAGGTGGATATATTCATTCTGATACGCTAAAGTCCTCAGTTTTCAAGGATGTAGGAAAGTTTGGCGCGTGCTATCTCATGATCGACGCATGCGGGCTTTACGGGTATGACATTGACGCAGAAATGCGAGCCGTATCTACAGTCGCGATGAATACAGGTCTTCGTGTCCTTGATGTTGCCTACAGAGACGAGTATTCAGACTTTCGTTCGGCCGCGAGAACATCAAAGCTGATGCTTGCAGAAGATGGCCAAAAATACTTGACGACAGCTGATGGCATTGTATACGGCGGCGTCCATGAGGATGGAGAAATCTACCTGAACGAGGACGGCCTTGATCCGGATGCGATGATTAGCGAATACACACGGCTTTGGGCTGAATCCGTACGGAAGAACGAGCCGGTTCTCTGGGAGCAGGGAAAGCATATCTTCAAGAAATCTGTGCTTTGGAATCAGGTGAAACAAGACACCGGCCTGCGGACGGATGATGATATCGCCTCCGAAGTGCTGGCCAGACTCTCCGGCAAGAATGGCTCAGCGCTCATCGAGGAAATGATGAAATCCGGTAAGAATCCCGGCAAAAAGGAGGTTGAATACCTGCGCAAATTCTGGACTGGCGTTAAGAACCAATTCATGCCGTGGTCTAAAAACGAAAACACTGAAATTGATATCCGGGCATTCTCTCTCATGCCTGTGGCCGACCTTGTCGCCGGGCGCAATCCAATGTCCGACCTCTCCGATCGGCAATTCAAGATTGCGACAAGTGAAAAGTTCATCCGCGAACATGGGAATTGGATGGAAGACCCGGACTCTGCCGACATTGAACTCGACGAACACGGCGAGCCGGTGTTGGACGGAAACGGATACCCGCTTCCGAGGCTGTCCAATCCGGATGGAAATGACAAAAATGGTTCACCGATTCCAATCCAGTCTACGCCGAAAGTCGAGGCGAATGTCGAAACAGGTGAGGACGGCCTTCCAAACATGCTCAGAGTCGAGTCGAAAGGCGCGGAGGCGCATGGCACCTCCATCACCCGCGAGTCGATCATTCAGCTTGTGCATAAACTGTTCCCGGAGGTGGCCATCCAAGGCCCTGCTACGCACAGCATGCGCGGCGCCGCCGGATGGTGGGAAATCGGAAAGGGCATGATACGCCTCAAGAACCGTGCGTATACAGCGGTTCTCATGCACGAGTTGGGGCATGCTGTCGACGAGTTCTACAAAGTCGGGGCAAAAACATCGACGAAGAGCAACGACAGCTTGAAGATTCCGACAATCGTCCGGGAACAGCTAGTGGGTGTCGGCAAAGGATTGTACGGCAATCGGCGTCCTACCGGCGGGTATGCGTCGGAAGGCTGGGCGGAGTTCATCAAACACTATATCCTCAGCAATGATGAATCCCTCCGCCAGCAGTGCCCGGATTTGTTTGACTGGTTCCTACATGCATGGGCACCGGCCAACAAAGAGGTTTTCTCGAAGTTCGAAAAGATACGGAATGCCGTTGCAGATTTCCACGCACAGACTCCGGAGGAGACGGTGCGCGCATTCTGGAATGGTGAGCTCCCGTTCAGTACTAGATTCCTCGAGTGGCGGGAGCGTTACGGTGCGACAAAATCCGGTATCATTCATCGGCTCATCGACTCAAAGCATTTCCTTTACGAACAGATGAAGAAAGCCGGTGTTCTCGTCGACTATTTCGACAAGAGCCTTTCGCCGAAAGCGGTTGCCATGGCCATCAAGAACGACCCGTATTTGAAAGCCACGCTATACCAAGGTGCTTCCTCGGCAAAGACGGTTCAGGCCGTGCTCGAATATACGACCGACCTAAGCGGAGTGAATCGTACCGGCAAATCGTTGCAGGAAGCGTTGAGCCTTGTGCGTGGGAAGGATAAGGAGTTCCTGAACAGGTTCATCGACTATGCCGTTGCTCGGCAAGCGTTGATTTACAACTCGAAAGGTCTTGAATCCGGATTGACGGAGAGGGAGGCGCGTTCTGTTGTTGAAAAGCTTCAATGTCCGGAATACGAAGAGACTTTGAAAGAGGTCACCGACTGGTCAAGGCGCGTGCTCCATCTATTGGTGGAGGGTGGCGCAATGACGGAAGAGGAGTTCGCCCGTATCGAGAATGAGAATCCAATCTACATCAAGTTTTTGCGCAACTTCCGCGGCGAATTGAAAACCCGCGGAATGTCATCCGGCTCCGGACGACCTGTCCACCGTCGGAAGGGATCCGTCCGCGATATCGAGCACCCGATTGCGGCAATGATTCTCGACGTGCAGAAAATCATCGAGGCGGCTCAACGAGCAGACCTCGCCCGGTGCTGTGCACTCGTGGCCATGCGGACGGAGCAAGGCTCCTCGCTCGGGCAAGAATGGATGGTTGACGTTCCTACGCCGAAGGCAGCCGTACATCTCACCCCCTCACAAATCGTTGATTTGGCCAAAGAGGCAGGCGTGTTCCGTGCCGTAGGTGCTGAGACAACGCCGGATATAGAAGGCCTAAATCCGGCTACCGTGTTCGTCCCTGCAAGCCAATACAAAGGCAAGGAGGCGATTGTTCCGATTGTCATCAATGGCCGTAGGTCATTCTGGCAAATCGGGAACCAATACTTGTACGACCTTCTGACCGGTAATCTCGACAACCATGTTCCGTCTAACGTACTCTCGAGGGCGTCGGAGCGGTTGTTGTCGCTGACGAGGCTCGGCGCAACGGCGTGGAACGTATCGTTCTCGCTCGTATCCAACCCGATCCGCGATACGCTTTCCGCATATGTCTATGGCGACTATTCCCGGACGTGGCCGTTCTACTCCACGGTTAAGGGAATGATCAAGGTATTGCGCGGAGACCCAGACGTGAACCTGTATAAGGCCATGGGCTTGCAAATGGACACACGCACAACGCACGACCTATCCGGGGCAAAGAAGCTTTCGGCCGACGCAATGGTTTCGCTTATCGAGCAGAATGCGTCGGAAGATATGCCGTTATCCAAGAAGGCTTTGAACAGGTTTTCGAAAGACTACCTAATGGCCAAGCTACGTGGAGGATCCGAGATTCTAGGACTACCTGAAATCGGAACTCGAATGTTCGAGTTCAACGGCGCGAGGAACTACTGGCTCGACCGTACGGACGGAGATGAAACGGCCGCCGCAATCATGGCCGCAATGGCCGCCGGAGACATTAGCGTCAATTTCAGGAGAGGAGGTACAGCTGCGCGCGGCTTAATGCGGCATGTCCTGTTCTTCAATGCCGGTGTCCAGTCGCTCGACAAGTTCGCGCGGGCAGTCGGTCTTGCGCACGCGCTCCCATTCGAACGCGTTCAGTCTCGCCGGAAGAAGCTGGCCAACACGCTCATCCGGGCAGGTCAACTCCTGACATCGATCAGCGTTCTTGCATTCCTGAGAAACCGCGACGAAGAATGGTGGAAGAATCTTCCGGCGCACGAAAAATGGAGGTATATCCACTTCCGGCTTCCGGGTCAGAAGACGGTCATCCGCATGCCGTTGCCGTTCGAAGTCGGCATTCTGTTCGGAGCAATGCCGGTTGCCGTCCTGAATGAGGCGCGCCAGCATGGGTCCATCCGTGAATGTTTCAATGTGTTCGCGGATACGTTTCCGATCCAAATGGGAGGCTTCCATGATTTGGCGCGGAACATTACCGCAATCGGACCCGCCGTTGACATCATTGCAAACGAGCGTTGGACCGGCGCGCCGGTTGTACCAGCTGAAATCAAAAAGAGCCGACTCCCAGTGGAGTGGTACACGCCGCAA
>JAEDLN010000090.1 GCA_016295275.1 Kiritimatiellia bacterium | reverse complement strand
CAAGTGTCGAGCGCTCCATTTGACGGTCCAATCCAGGCCGCCATGCTCCGAATTTTATTTTCCGGGATAAGGGTGCCCATCCCCCGCGTGCGGCATGGCGGTAGCAGGGCGCGATGGTCGGCCGCCACCGCCCGTGGGGGCTCCCCACCCTCCTGGCTCGCGCCGCAGCGTGGCCCTGCCACGTGGCGGGGCTCGGGGTGCAACCCCGGTCGATGTCCGCCGTGCGCGCCACGCGCGCCCCGTCGCTTAGGCGCGGTAACGCCGCGCCACCGCCCCTGGGGGCTCCCCACCGCCCCTCTCGCTCCCTCGCGAACACGCCACACCCTACAAAAACGTTGGCGCATACCGCCTTTTTTGCTAGAATAAAGCCCATGCGTATCGTCCATAATTACATCTTCAAAAGCTTCCTGACAACCTTCCTTCTTGCCATGTTGCTTTTGACCTTTGTCATGACCATTGGAATCTTGTTCCAATCGGTCAAATATATCGCACGCGGTATGGATATGTGGACGCTGATGACGTCGCTTGCCCGAAACCTTCCGGGAACAATGACGTATACCATGCCCCTCGCCGCTCTTGTCTCCTCCTTGCTCGTTTTCAGCCGGCTCTCCTCCGACAGCGAAATCTCCGCCTTGCGTTCTTGCGGTATTCCCCTGCGGAACATCATGTGGACGCCAATCCTGTTTTCCGTCTTCCTTTCCCTCATTTGCTTCTTCATCAACAACGATCTCGCACCGGATGCCGCTTTGTCGCGCCTGAAACTCCGCAAACAATTCAAGCTGGAAGACGTTACCGCTCTGATCGAGCCCGGATCCTGGGTCGAAATCAACGATATCCGAGTCTATGTCGCACGCCGCGATGGCGATTTTCTCTATAATGTCAATCTAACCCAAAAACTGCCGGACGGCCTGCTGCGCGAAATGCGCGCCGAATCGGCCGTCATCCGAAAAAACGCCGAAACCGGCGATTCCTTCTTGAGCCTTCAGAATGTCACGATCTTTGGAACCGGAAAAACCGATAATGACGGAATTCGAAGCAAAACCTGGGATATCCCCTTGCAAGAATTGACCGCTGCCGCCAAGGGAGAGGCAAAGGCACAGGAACAAGCCGCAAATACGCCCTCCAAAATCAAACGCAGAATCAAAGACCGCTACTCCTGGGAATTGCTGCGCGATATCATCGTTTCACGCTCGTATCCTCCCAAAACACGCGATGACCGCAAAAATCTGACCCGCGCCCTCACCGAGCTGACAAGCCGCGTGACATTCGCCCTCGCGTGCTTCTGTTTCGTCTTTGTCGGCATCCCCCTCGGGCTCCAAAACCATCGCCGCGAATCTTCGAAGGGAATCGCTATTTCACTCGTCATTGCAGGCAGTTTCTATCTGTTTTGCCTGACCGGCGAATCGCTTGCCAAAAATCCCGATCTGAACGCCTCCTGGATCGTCTTTGTGCCGGTCCCCGTTTGCATCGTCCTGGGACACTACCTGCTGCGGATAAACGACTGATGACGCCTCTTCCTTTCTACCGTTTTTTCACGCCCGTGGCGCGCGTCCTTTTGCCGGTCGGCATCATCGCCGATTTGTACCTTTCGCTGATGTCCGGTCATGCGGTTCAAACGACATTCTCCCCCGAAGTGCAAAGCTACGATTTGTGCGCACATGCCTTGTTTTATTTTCTTCTTTCATCGACCGCACTTTTCTGCAGGCCGTTCACCCCGTTTCCCGAAGCCGTCCGGATTTCCTTGCTCTTCGCAATCATGGGCGGCATTCTGGAACTGTTGCAGCCTTTCGTAAATCGAACGTGCACCGTCACCGATTTTCTCCACAATTGCATCGGGGCCGCAAGCGCTACCCTCCTCTATTCGCTTCTTTTCTTGCTGTATGCGAAAATCCATGGCGGACAGAAGCGCTCGCCCGAAGCTCCGCTCCAACCGTAATTCTTCGATTGTATGATCCAGACCCTCCTTTCCCTTCCGCCCGCAGCGGCTCGTCTCGGCAGTTCCTCCCTTCCCTCCGCCGCACACGTCGATAGCGATCCTCCCGGTCATCAACTCGGCTCCGGCGGCGGAACCGCTCACCTCCTCTTCCGAGCTTGGCGCAATCTCGCCCCCGGAGCGTCGTTCAACGATTGGCTCGCCGTCGATCGCAAACTCATCATCCATGCCTCCGGCCAGTCTCGACGCCTTCCCGCATACGCCGCCGAAGGAAAGGCGAGAATCCCCGTGCCGCTCATGGATACGAGCGGGCAGACCTATCATCAGACGCTCGTCGATCTTCAGGTGGAAGCCTTTACCCACATCCTCCGCCACGCCCCCGAATCCTACCGGCTCTGCGTGACCTGCGGCGATACGCTGATTCGCTACCCGCATGCGATGCCGCTCTTCCCCGAAACGGATGTGCTCATCATCGGCATCCCTTCTTCTCCAGAGGAAGCTTCCGCTCACGGCGTCCTTTTCACCCCCGTGCACGAACCCGGTAAAATCGAATTCTTCCTCCAAAAGCCAGACCCCAAAACCATCGAAAAACTCGCAACCGAATACCATTTCTCCCTCGATAGCGGTGTTTGGCTTTTCTCCGAACGCGCAACCCGGATCCTCTTGGCTAAATGCGGATGGGATCCCGAAACACAGTCCTTCAAAAACGGATACCCGTCCTGCTACGAACTCTACAACCGATTCGGAACCGCCCTCGGAAACCACCCCTCCGAACCGGATGAGGAGCTGGCATCGCTGACCGCCGCCGTCCTCCCGCTGAACGATGCCCGGTTCTACCACTTCGGCACAAACCGCTCCGTCCTCTCCTCCATGGAGCAACTGCGACACCCCGCCGAAGATCGACACGCCTTCGGACATGCTTCCCAAATCGAAGAGAACTCCTGCCAAATCATTCTGCATAGCTCCACCAATGCCGGACTCGACAACCTTCATGGTCCGCTTTGGATCGAAAATGCCAATATCCCCGATTCTTGGAAACTCTCCGGCGAACACGTTCTTACGGGTATTCCCGAAAACAACTGGTCGCTCTCGCTCCCCTACGGCATTTGCATCGATTCTCTTCCTTTTTCTCTCCACAATACGACGGATGTCGCCGAGGCCGATCTCCCCCTCCTCGAAGCTCTCCGTATCTACGGTTTCGATGACGCATTCAAAGGCCCGCTCGATTCCCCGTCTACACGCTGGATGGGAAAACCGTTTGCAGACTGGCTGAACGCACGCGGTCTCTCCTTCGATTCCGCACGGCTCGCCCCGGAAACCGATCTCCAGGATGCTCCCCTCTTTCCGCTGATTCACTGGAACGACCCCGCAGCGGAATACTTGGCAAATTGGATGTTCAATCCCCCCGATAATCCAAACGCCCCCGATGCCATCGCCCTGCGGGACGCCTGGCTCGCCGCTTCGCGCGTCTCCGCGACCGACCTCGTGCAACAGGCAATCCTCGCACCACGCTTGGAACGCCGCCGGAATGCCGTTCGCTCCAAAATCGCTACCCTTTCCCCCGAAGAATGGACGCAGGCGACACGATTCCTCGACCTCGCCGCAACCGCCGATGCCATCCGCCGCGACGATACGGCAACGCCGCCTCCTCATGCCAATGCCCCGGCATTGGGCCTCCCCGCCGTCCATGACGCCATCTTCCGGGTCGAACTCGGCGAGAAGCTCCAATCCCCCGATGCCTATGAATTGCTGAGCAATATCATGGTCGACGAAATGGCGCTCCGCCCCGCGACCCCGATCCGCAATATCCTCGAAGATCAAATCGTCTGGAGCCGTGCCCCGGCTCGTCTCGATATCGCCGGCGGTTGGTCCGATACGCCGCCCTATTGCCTGGAACACGGAGGACGCGTCCTCAATATCGCCGTCGATCTGAACGGACAACCCCCAATCCAAACGTTCGTTCGAATCTGCAAGGAACCGAAAATCATCCTCCATTCGATCGATCTCGGCCTCTCCGAAACCATCGAATCATACGAGGATCTGACTTCCGCATCCGCTCTCGGCCCCTTCTCGATTTCCCGCGCAGCCCTCCGCCTCGCCGGTTTCGATCCGCGCTTCGGAAGCCGCTCCTACCCGACACTGGAACAACAACTGAAGGATAGCTTCGGCGGCGGTATCGAACTCAGTACCCTCGCCGCAATTCCCAAAGGCTCCGGTCTCGGTACTTCATCCATTCTGGCCGCCGCTATTTTGGGCGCTCTCAACGAAACCTGCTCCCTCGGTTGGGAAATGAGGGATATCTTTACCCGTACGTCCGCCCTTGAACAACTGCTGACATCCGGCGGCGGTTGGCAAGACCAAATCGGGGGCGTCGTTTCCGGCGCCAAACTCGTCTCTACCCTCCCCGGGTTAAGCCAGAATCCCGATATCCGGTGGCTCCCGGATAATATGCTCAACGATATGATTGCGTCCGGTCGGGCAATGCTCTACTATACCGGCGTTACTCGTGTCGCCAGAAATATCCTCGCCAGTATCGTGCGCTCCATCTTCCTCAACAACCGACACACGCTCGGCTGTATCGGCGATATCGCTCTCAATGCCGATTTCGCCGCCAAGGCAATCCAACGCGCAAACGAAACCGCCCTCGCTGAAGCGATACGCCGTAGCTGGACCCTTAACCGCGAGCTGGATATCGGAACCTTGCCTTCTTCCTTGCTTCCGCTGACCGGAATCCTCGATCGCTACGACGCCGCCTATAAACTCCTCGGCGCAGGCGGTGGCGGCTATATGCTGATCCTTGCCCCGACAATCGAAGCCGCTGCGAGAATTCGCGAGGAACTGCGTGCCAATCCGCTGAATAGCCGCGCCCGCTTCGTTTCCATTTCAATCTCAACGGGCCTCCAAATTACCCGTTCCTGATACGACACCCCCACACACGCATACGCAAAATCAAGACCTTCGTTCCCGATTCCGGAAACGAAGGTCTTTCTGTAGAGAGTTCGATTCGCTCGATCGCTTACTGGAAACGGAAAAACTCCAGCTCCTCCCCCTCCGGACCAAAGACAAACGCACAATGGATGACACGCTTGCCGATCGTGCTGTCAATCTCCACGACCCGCGGCGGATTCTTCGGTTTCGCACCAGCCGCAAGCGCCGCTTGATACGCCGCTTCCACATCCTCGACCGCCAAGGCTACATGGACCCAACGCCCGGAGGGCGGCGTTGTTCCATCCCCCCATGCGAACAACTCGACGCACGTGCCGCCCGCCAGCTCCATCAGCTGAATGCGCCTGTCGCCTTCTCCCCAGCCGGCTTGGCGAACCGCCCCCAGCCGCTCGTAAAAGGCAATCGTATCGTCAAAATGATCGCAAACCAACGCAATGTGGGCAACACCCGTCGCCCCAAGTACAGAATTCATTTGTTTTCTCCTTATAAGATTCGTACATACAAAAAAAACGTCACCGCCGTTATCGGACCGGCAATCCCGTCTCAAGCGAATCGAGCGACATCGTAATCGCCCACGCGTCTACAATGTCCATCGTTTTGACCGGACAGTCCGGTCCCCACGGATCGGAATAGAGAATCGTTTGCTCCGCTTCATTATACCCGACAATCAAGCGCAAATGCCCGCCGGGCGACAATACGCCTTGCTCCGGAATGACGCCGAGAACAATGCCCCATAAAAGCGGATGCCCCGCCCGAATCGTCTGAATGACCGTCCTGGAAAACCGCTCGCGCCCCGCCCGCGTCACCAAACGCAGGCAGGTCGGATTCGCTTCGCAAAAAAAGGTTTCCAATGCAATCGGCCCGGTATCATCCTCCGAAGGAACCCGCAAAAGCGGTAGCCCATCCGCACTCGCCAGCGCATTGTGACGCTTCCCACGCTCCAACGCCGCCGCAGCATCCAACCGGAAATAGGTCCGCAACCGCAACCCGTAATCGGCAAACAGAGGCAACAATTCTTCGTAAAATTCGTCAATGCCGACGCCACGCTCCGCCGTCACGCCTCCGTACAACGCCAAATTCGCCTGCGGAATCCGCACACCCTCCCACGCCAAAGCGCGCGCCAACGTGGCAGCCGCACAGTGCCGCGGCGATTCCTGAACCTCCGCAGGCATCCCCGCCAACACCACATCCCCATTCGGTAAAACACGATGCCGGGTTTCGCCCGATACCTGATGCCGGTTCTTCCGAACAACATAAGCGGAGTCTCCATGCCATGCCGCACATCCCGTCAAAATCCCCCATGCGAGAAGAAACAAAACGGCTATTGATGTTTTTCCTGCCTTTATCATGCCGAAAGAATACCATACGCATGGAGGAACAGGCAAATCCCCACCCCCACCGCCGCCGGTTGGCTCTCAAACCGCCCGCCACCGGATCGCCCTCTTTTCCTTTCGCTTTATTTGGATTATAGTTTTGGTCGGGAGGCCGCTCGGCAACTTCGCCCAAAATCCCACCCACCCGCCTCTTGCTTGTCAATCATGAATACCCTCTTCCTTTTGGCAGATGGCTGCGAAGAAACCGAAGCCATTACCGTCATCGACCTGCTCCGCCGGGCCAATGTCCAAGTGACCGTTTGCGCCATAACAGACAATACGCTGATCCATGGTGCCCATGGAATCGATTTTCATGCCGATTCGACCCTCGCCACCGAAGGCTCGCCCGATTCCCTCGCTTCCCGATTCGATCTCGTCGCCTGCCCCGGCGGAATGGGTTGTATGCAAGCCCTCGCCGCAAATAGCCGAGTCCTCGATACCTTTCGCGCTTTCGCAATGGCAAATCGCTTGTATGGCGCGATCTGCGCCTCCCCCGCCGTTCTCGACGCCGCCGGACTGCTCGAGGGAAAACAATATGTTTGCTACCCGGGAATCAATCGCCAAATCAAAAGCGGTACCTATGTCCCCAATACGCCGGCTTTGCGCGATGGAAACCTGATAACGGGTTCCGGACCCGCAACCGCAATGCCATTCGCACTCCTTCTGATCGAGGCGCTCGCCGGACAAACCGTCCGCAACCATGTTGCGGAAGCCTTGCTTGCCCCCGTTTCCAAATGAACTACAACTCGCTTGTAAACAATATCTCCGCCCAGCTCAATACGCTCGATCCCGCAAGCGTAAAGAATGTCCTTCGTTCGCTGGCCCGCCAACGCGAAATGCTTGGCAAGATCATTCAGTGTATCCAAGAGGGAATCATCGCCGTATCGTCCGATGGAAAAATCCTCTTTGCTAACAATACCGCAGAAGAAATGCTGGATTTTGAACTTTCCCGGTTCAAAAACCACAATATCGAACTGATTCTCCCCGGAATCGATTGCGCCAATATCGCCCGAAACGACAATCCGTCTTGGGAAAAGAAATCAACCGCCGAAATCGAAATCTTCCGCCCGAAACACCGGATTCTGCAAATCTCCGCATTCCCCCTCGAAAAGGGAACGTTCGATGATAGCATGGACGGATTTGTCGCAATCCTGCGCGACGTCACCCGCGAAAAGGTCGACGAAGAGGAATACGTCAATAGCGAACACATGCAGAGGGTCAGAACGCTCGCCGGTTCGCTGGCACACGAAATCGGAAACCCCCTCAACGCCATTAGCCTTAACCTGCAACTCCTCGCCCGCGAAATGAAGTCCCTCCCCAACGAGGAAACACGCGACGATCTGGAGGAGCTTGTCCAAGTCGCATCCGACGAGGTGAAGCGTCTCGATACCTACATCCGGGATTTTCTCCGGGCACTCCGCCCGGGTGTCCTTAAATTCGAGCCCTGCAATGTGCTGGAAGTGCTCGCAAAATCCCTGCGGGATATGAAACCGGAAATCGAGGAACACCGGATTCTCGTCTCAATCGACCACCCGGAAAAACTTCCCGTCATTCAGGCCGATAACCAACACCTTCAACATGTCTTTTTCAATCTGATCAAAAACGCCATTCAGGCAATGAAAGATCAGGGAAAACTCATGATCCGACTCTATGCGGACGATCGGGACGTTTCCATCTCCTTCCGCGATAACGGTGAAGGTATTTCAAAGGATTTCTTCGAAAAAAACCTCTTTAAGCCGCTCAAGACAACAAAGACAAATGGAAATGGATACGGTCTGTCCATTATCCAACGAACTGTGCAGGAACACGGCGGTCGCATCGATGTTTCTTCGAAACCCGGCGAGGGCACCTGCTTTACGCTCGTCCTTCCAATCGCAAACCGGAAGATGCGCCTTCTGAACTGATCTCCTCCCCGGAACAAACCGGAAAAAGAGCCCGCCTTCGCTACGCCGTCTTGCGGATCTTCCCCCGCATCACCAACCGGTGAATCAGTCCGTACAGCACAATGCAGAGGATAAGCCCTGCCGCAATGATGCCGTAATTCTCGGAAACAAGCTCTTTTCCTTTCTCAATGAGCTCGAGATAGGACATCTTCTCGCCATCCTGTAGCGAGAGCCGACCCAAAAACGCGCCGGCTCCAAACAGAATGCAGTTCCATACCGTGGCTCCTAGCCCCGTGAAAAACGCAAAGCGCCCGATCGGCATCCGCGTGATGCCGGCAGGGATGGAAATAATCTGCCGGATGACAGGAACAAGCCGACAGACGAATGTCGTAATGTCGCCATATTCCGCAAACAACTCGTCCGCCCGGTACAATGCTTCCTTTTTCAGGAAAAAGTACTTTCCGTACCGACTCAAAACCGGACGCCCCAGCTTGAGTCCCAAATAGTAGTTGATAAACGCCCCCAACAGGCAACCGCCCAGCGCCACCAAAAGCGCAATGGCACCGTCAACAAACGGCGAATGATAGGTAAGCTCCCCGCGAACCGCCAAAAACCCGGCGGGGATCATCACAACCTCGCTTGGAAACGGCACAAACGAACTCTCAATGGCCATGAAAACAAAAATCAGAAAAAAGCCCCAAACCGGTGCATGGGCGGCAATGAGTTCCAACTGGGAAGCAAGAAATTCAAGCATAATGAACAACAAAAGAATTCGTAGAACAAAACCATCCTAGCAAACGCGCCGGAATTCTTCCACCCCTCCCCCGCATCACCAGGCCGTATCTTGCCGCCCCCCCCCGCCTCTGCACCCCACCACCACCCCTCGCCGCGCCCCACGCTCGTGTCCCGTTGCGGTAGGGCGTGATGCCTGGCCGCCACCGCCCGTGGGGGCTCCCCACCCTCCCGGCTCGCGCCGCCGCGCTGTCTCGCCCGTCC
>JAEDLN010000089.1 GCA_016295275.1 Kiritimatiellia bacterium | reverse complement strand
GTGAGCCATCCTACGATGCCGACGGCAATCTGCTCTCCGATGGTGTCTTCACCTTTACTTACGACGCCGCCAATCGGCTGAAAACCATTTCGTCAAATGATGTTTTGCTCGTCACGAATTTCTACGATGCGAAGTCCCGCCGGGTCAAGAAGGTCACGGTGGAAGCCACTACGACATTCTTCTATGACGACTGGAACCTCAAAGAAGAGCGTATCGCCTATACAAATGGAATGACATCGACGATCCGCTACTTCTGGGGCAAGGACATCTCCGGCACGTTGCAAGGCGCAGGCGGAGTCGGTGGACTGTTGTACCTTACAGTCGATGGTACTATTTACGTCCCATTCTACAACAACAACAACGGCAACATCACCCGCTACCTTGACGCCAGCGGCAACACCGTCGCGCAGTACACCTACGATGCCTTCGGCAACACCATCTCCCAATCCGGACCTCTCGTCGGCTTCTTTCGCCATCGCTTCTCAACCAAATACCTCGACTCGGAAACTGGTCTCTACTATTACGGCTACCGCTTCTACCATCCCATCCTCATGCGCTGGCTCACACGCGATCCCATCGAAGAATCCGGCGGTTGTAACTTATGTGCGTTTTGCAACAATTCCCCACTTTATATAATCGATCCGCTTGGAGATATCGCAGTATCTGATATTCCAGGAATTATGGATAACAAGAAATGGTCGGTAGGAGCCGCTCTTATGAGGTATTGGCTGTCGCTTGATTCAAGAGCGACAACAATCCCAAATGAAACAATTGTGAAGATGAATTGGGGCCTGGGCTTTGATCGTGCAAAAACTGTTTGCGACAAGATTTTCTATGAAAAGCAATATGTCAATCAAGCTACTCGCAAAGAAATTATTGCAATGATCAAGCGTACGTTAAGAGGTGCTGAAGGATCATTTTGCCTCTTGAATAGACCCGCATCTCAAGTTGAGGCTGACTATGTTAACACGAGACCTGTTGGAAACATCTTTGACCCGCTTGATGATATGTTAGCCGCATTAGGGAGGGGCAATTTACGGATGGCGGTGAGTGGCTATGTTAAGGGGAAATGCGCCTTTGTCACCAGTGTAGGTGTGTATGTCCAAGACAGCTACGATTTTGTAGATGAGCAAAGCTTGGGGTACTGGAATAGTCGAACAAATTACGCAGGCAGAAATTTTCTTAAAGGCGATAAGGTGTCGAATGCAAGTTTTCGCGATTACGCTAAGCAAACAGGCAAAGGCGCCGATTTCCTTATTTACTCAGATATTATGATTACCACACTTGAAAAAGCGGAGAAAGTAGTATTGTCCCCATGAAAATCAGGATACTGTTATCGGTATTTCTTGTCGTTGCGCTCATTGTGTTCGTCTGCGCTATTTGGATGTTTCAAGAAACGACTATTCGCGTAAGTGAATCGCCTGATGGAAGATATGTGCTAGTCATCACTAAAAGAAACATTGACTCATTTTTGTCTGTCATGCCAGGCCAGGGATCGGATGTTCAATGTTTTGTTGAATTGCGCAGGATGGATGACAGGCAAATAATTTTGCGGAAGAATGTTGATATGTTGCAAAACATAAATCATATTCAATGGGATGCAGACAAGGTTTGGATTAACACACGTTCGGCAATTTCATACGAAGGCAATGCAATAGGAATTTGGTAAACTCAACTAAAGAGTAATAATAGTAAGTTTACTATGGCTAAACTGCGTTTTATACGGAAGTGCCAACCATGAAAAGAACGCTCAACACGACGATAGACCGCTCAAAGAACGACGAGTTCTACACGCAGTACACCTTGATCTTCAGTCTCTGCGGCGCTGCACCTCTGCGTGAGACTACTCTCTCATACGACATCGACGGCAACCGGATCTCTGGCGATCTGCAAGGTACTGGCGTCGGAGGACTCCTCTACCTTACGGTCAACGATTCAGTCTACATCCCGTTCTACGACAACAACGGCAACATTACTCGCTACCTCGACTCCACAGACGAAACCGTCGCCACCTACACCTACGACGCTTTCGGTAACACCATATCTCAATCCGGCTCTCTCGCCAACATCTTCCGTCACCGTTTCTCGACAAAGTATTTCGACACTGAAACCGACCTCTACTATTACGGCTACCGCTTCTACCACCCCTTCCTCATGCGTTGGCTCAACCGCGATCCCATTGAAGAAGATGGGGGTGTGAATCTATATGCTTTTTGTGGAAATTATGCGAGTGGTTTGTATGATGGATTGGGGTTGTTCACAATACATATTCACACTGATGAATTGGGCCATGTAGGAATAAGCAATAAAGCAGGAACAACTTTTGATTACGGAAGGTATCATGGAAAGTATAAGATTGGATTCCTCGGTAAGTTTAATCACTCTGGCCCCAATATACAATATACTAATCAAAGGCAACGGTCTTGAAGGGTCGAATTCCTATACTCGTTATCGTTTTTCTGTGTGCCCTTTGGTTGACAAAATGGTAACGAAAGTACTCAATGAGAAATTTGCTTCGGGACTTAAATACCTTCCGGAAGATGTGTTGGCAAAATATAATAAGCGCCCCGGATCCCCTGAATACAAAATGCGCTATATGAGGTCTGATTGGACAATCAATAACAACTGCATGACTTTCACATTTAGTGTTATAGGATCTGCAGCAGTCAGGGTGGGTAAAGACAAATCGTGTGAGCGTGCAGAAAGCAACAGGCAATGGCAATGGCTTCGCTTGCTCATGTTTCATGTTGGCTTCCTACTCCATCACAAGTCAAAGCAGCTTTAAGCCGCTTTGCAAAACAAAGAAATTGGATAACCGAGGAATGATTATGCATAAAGGAATTTTGGTATTTCGATATGGCGTATTGGTTGTCATTGTCTGTGCGATGATCATATTCTACGTAAAATGGGCGCACTGGTATTGGCTGTGGATTAATTACGAACCTGACAAATTATTTCTTGTCGCAATTGACGATGTTGCGTTTGATGTAAGCAATCATAAAGTGAATCTTCCCAAGGGGATTGTCCTCTACCCTGTGGACGAACAAGAAACCCACGAAAAATATTATCCCGGCGGACAATATAAAATATATGTGAGTTTGGAGAATGATGCATCTGGTTTTAATGCCGTTTGGTGGACGAAAGACATGACAAATGTTGTGAATCGATTACAGAAGTAACCATCTATAAGCGGAAAAACGGATTGTCTAAACGAGGAGAATAAGATAAGGAGGAGAAAAAATGAGAAAGCTTTTAGGATGGTTTTCTCTATGGCCATCGGTGATTATCGTACTGCTAATCTGCGGCGAAATTATGCTTCGCCACCCCTGTAACCATGGCTCTGGCTTTTATCACTTTTTGTACCCTGTCTGCGGATTGATCATACTGTCGGGCTTTTATGGATTCTTTTGAAGGAATCCAAGTTCGTTTTTTTTGGCACTATAGAGGCGGCAAAGAAACATAGTGATTTTTCTACGGAGACGTAGTTTGCAAAAGTAAACACATCGGATTCGGTGCGTTTACTTTTGCAAACTACCATGCCAAAAAATGGGTAAACTCCAGGGGGATGGGAGATTTACCGAAAAGCGAAATTCTGATAGGATTCGGCATATTCTTTCACCCTAACTTAGAGGTACCCATGTTTTCTCTTTCCGGAACCGATGCCTATCCTGAATTTCGGCAGAATCAGCTTGAAAAAGAATTGTCGAAGGAGCTTGGCGATGCGGTCCAAGTCGGTGCGACTTGGATTTATTTGCTGGACACGCGCGGCAGGCTGAGCGACGAGCAGATTCTGCGGGCATCCGAGTTGCTGGGGGCGGTCGGGCGTGCGCAGAGTCGCCAAGACGGATTTGTTTTCATTGCGCCGCGAAAGGGGACGATTTCGCCGTGGTCTTCGAAGGCCACGGACATTTTCCGGTCTTGCGGATTGGGCGATGCGGTCATTCGGGTCGAGCGTGCGATTCGCTTTCAGGTCATTCGAAAAGGGAAGGCGTTGACGATTTCCGATTTGGCGCCGGCTGCGGGTTTGTTCCACGATCGGATGACGGAAGGCGTTTACACGGATTTGAGCGATTTGTTTGCGGAAGGGGTTCCGAAGCCGGGCAAGGAGTACGATGTTCTTTCGGAGGGGCGTGCCGCCTTGGAGCGTGCCAATATCGAGATGGGGCTTGCTCTGTATCCGGATGAAATCGACTATTTGACCGAGTGTTCGCGGAAGGCGGGGAAGAATCCGACCGATACGGAGATCGTAATGTTCGGTCAGGTGAATTCCGAGCATTGCCGTCACAAGATTTTCGGTGCATCGTGGACGATTGACGGGGAAGAGAAGGAGCAGTCTCTCTTCAAGATGATCAAGCACACGCATGCGGTCACGCCCGATCACACATTGGTCGCCTATTCGGACAATTCCGGTGTTGTGGAGGGTTTTGAGAACCAAGCGTTTGCGTGCGATCCGGAAACGCATCGCTATGCGTTTACGAAGGATCAGGTCGACATCCTGATGAAAGTGGAAACGCACAATCATCCGACGGCGATTTCGCCTTATCCGGGTGCGGCGACGGGGGTCGGCGGCGAGATCCGCGATGAAGCGGCAACGGGCATTGGCTCTCGCACGAAGGCCGGCATTTGCGGTTTCATGGTTTCGAATTTGCGCATTCCCGGCTATTTGTTGCCGTGGGAGAAGGAGGTTTCCGCGCCTGCGCGTCTGGCGACTCCCTTGCAGATCATGACGGACGGACCGATTGGCGGCGCGGCATTCGGCAACGAGTTCGGGCGTCCGCAGCTGTGTGGCTTTTTCCGTTCCTTCGAAGCGATGGCGGGCGGTCGTTATTGGGGATACGACAAACCGATCATGTTGGCGGGCGGCATGGGCAACATTCGCCGTTCGATGACCTTGAAGAAAGAGATTCCGGTCGGTGCTCTGATTGTGCAGTTGGGCGGTCCGGCCATGCGCATCGGTTTGGGTGGCGGCGCGGCCTCTTCGCTGGTACTCGGCTCGAATGACGCGGAGTTGGATTTCAATTCGGTTCAGCGCGGCAATGCGGAAATGCAGCGCCGTTGCCAGGAGGTGATTGACGCCTGCGTTGCGATGGGCGGAGAAAAGAATCCGATTCTATCCATTCACGACATTGGTGCGGGCGGTCTTTCGAACGGCTGTCCCGAGTTGGTGGAGAAGACGGGCGGGCGTTTCAATCTGCGCGATGTCCACAATGAAGAACCGTCGATGTCTCCGATGGAGATTTGGTGTTGCGAAGCGCAGGAGCGTTACGTGCTGGCGATTCGTCCGGAGGATCGCGAATTGTTCCAGAAGCTGTGCGACCGCGAGCGTTGTCCGGTTGCGTTTATCGGTGTGGCAACGGATGACCACAGGCTTGTGCTGGAGGATTCCGTTTTTGGAAATCGTCCGATTGACATGGAGATTTCGACGCTTTTGGGGAAACCGCCCCGGATGCATCGCGACGTCAAGCATGAATCGGTTGCAATGGAGCCGTTGAAGTTTGCGAGCCGCTACGCGTCCGTGTCGGGCGTTGCGGGGCAAACGGAAGGTTCGCCAACGGCCGAATCGACTCGCATTTCGGAAGGCGATCCGGCGGGCGGGGATTTGGCGGCGGCCGTCTCTTCCGTTGCGAAGGAAATCCAGCCCACGCCGGATGAAGCATTGTTGCGTGTGCTGTCGCATCCGACGGTTGCGGACAAGACCTTCCTCATTACGATTACCGATCGTACGATTACGGGCATGGTCCACCGCGACCAGATGTGCGGTCCGTATCAGTTGCCGGTGGCGGATCAAGCGATTGTAACGACGGGCTATACGGATTACACCGGGGCTGCCATGTCGTGCGGGGAGCGTCCTCCGGTTGCCATTTCCAATCCACCCGCATCGGGGCGTTTGGCGGTAACAGAGGCCATTCTCAATCTGGCTCCCGCCGGTGTGCCGACGCTGGAGCAGATCAAGCTTTCTGCGAACTGGATGGCGGCTTGCGGCGAAGCGGGGCAGGATGCGGCCCTATTCGATACGGTCGAAGCCGTTGCGATGCATTTCTGTCCGAAGGCGGGACTTGCGATTCCGGTCGGCAAGGATTCGTGTTCGATGTCGACCGTCTGGAACGATTCTGTCACGGGTGAGGAGCATCATCAGCTTTCGCCGGTCTCGTGTGTCATTTCGGCATTTGGTCCGGTGCCTGATGTTCGGCTTGCGCGCACGCCCGATCTCAAGCGCAAACAAGGCACCTCGCTCGTATTGATTGATTTGGCGGCAGGCAAGCATCGTCTCGGCGGTTCGATTTTTGCGCAATGCTACGGACAGTTGGGCGATGAAACGGCGGATATGGATGCGCCGGAGACGTTGCGCGCCTTTTACGGGGTTTTCCAGGCGTTGCTGAAAGGCGGCAAGATTCTGGCGGCTCATGACCGTTCGGACGGCGGCATCGCGGTTGCGGTTGCGGAGATGGCGATGTCCGGCGGATGTGGCGTCGATTTGGTTTTCCCGCCCAATGACAATTCGATGGATATTCTGGCAACGCTCTTTTCGGAAGAGCCGGGCATGGTCGTTCAAGTGGAGACGGCGGATGCCCAAGCCGTGTGCAAGGCGTTTGCGGACGCAGGCATCAAGGCCGAGGTCGTCGGCAGCGCAAACCCGAATTCGTCCTCTTTGAGTGCGACATTTGGCGGCGATTTGAAGATGAAGCTTCCGCTTACCCGTCTCCGCTCGGTTTGGAGCGAGAATTCGGTTCAAATGCGTGCGCATCGCGACAATCCCGCTTGTGCCGCCCAGGAGCGCGAGGTGGCGTCTGCGGAAAAGGATCCGGGGCAAAATTTCCGGGTCGATTTCGATCCGGACGCGCTTCCGAATCTCTCCAACGGAAACGTCAAGCCGAAGATTGCCATTCTTCGAGAGGAGGGCGTAAACGGTCATCTGGAAATGGCGGCGGCCTTCTCGTTGGCCGGATTCGACGCCATTGACGTCCACACGACCGATTTGCTCGAAAAGCGTGTCCGTTTGGACGATTTCTCCGGCATGGTTGCCTGTGGCGGCTTCTCCTACGGCGATGTTCTCGGTGCGGGTTCCGGTTGGGCTCGGACGATTCTCTACAATAGCGAGTTGTGCGATGAATTCGCGAAATTCTTCCATCGCCCCACGACCTTCACCTTGGGTGTCTGCAATGGGTGCCAGATGGTATCCCAGCTCAAATCGATCATTCCGGGCGCATCGGATTGGCCGCATTTCATCCACAATCGGTCGATGCAGTTCGAAGCGCGTCAAGTGACGGTCGAAGTTTTGAAATCGCCCTCTATTTTCCTGACGGGGATGGTCGGTTCGCGGCTTCCGATTGCGGTTGCGCACGGAGAGGGGTTTGCGCGGTTTGAAACGGAGGAGGCGCGCTCGCGCGTCATCCAGTCGTTCCGGACCTCGTTGCGCTATGTCGACAACTTCGGCAAACCGACGGAAGCCTATCCATTCAATCCGAATGGTTCGGATGGCGGTCTGACGGGCTTCACGACGCTGGACGGGCGCGTCACCATCATGATGCCGCATCCCGAGCGCGGTTTCCGTTCGGTGCAGCTTTCGTATCGTCCGGACGACAAGTTCGCCGGCGAAGCGGGGCCTTGGATGCGGATGTTCCGCAACGCCCGCGCATTTGTCGACTAAGCCGTTTCTTTTCCGCTTTTCCCCACAGACGAGACGTCTAGTCTGTGGGGAGAGGCATTTGTTTTATCATATCTATCGAGATTCAATTGTTTCTTTCATCATGCCTATTTTCGAAGTTGTGATGTTGGTTTGCTTTGCGGCAAGCTGGCCATTCTCTATCATCAAGGCGATTCACACGAAGGTGGTTGCCGGAAAGAGTCCGCTGTTCATGACGCTCATTTTGATCGGGTACACGTCCGGTGTTTTGTACAAATGCACATTGCCGGGTCCCATCGATTGGCGTGTTTGGCTTTATGTCCTGAATTTTTTGATTGTCGGAATCGATCTCTTCCTTTACTATCTGTATAGAAATCGCGTTCCCGGAAATGTCTCGTCGCCGTCAAAATCGTAAGGTGCGCTATTTGCCCGAATCGCTTTTTTGCGTTGCGGCATTCTTGGATTGCCCGTTCCATTCACGTTTAGCTTATCATCCATGAACCAATCATCCCCACAAAAAAGCAACCGGCCTTCCTGGTCGGGTCAGTTTGCCTTTATCATTGCCGCAGCGGCCTCTGCCATCGGTCTCGGAAACATTTGGCGTTTTCCGTATTTGGCCGCTCAGTATGGCGGCGGCATTTTCTTGCTCATCTACGTTCTGATGACCGTTACGTTAGGCTTTACCCTGATGACGACGGAGGTTGCCATCGGCAGGCGGACCAAGCTTTCGGCGATGAAGGCGTTTTCTTCCGAGCGCAAAAGCTGGGGATTGTTGGGTTGGATCGTCACCTTGGTTCCGGTTGTCATTGTGCCGTATTACTGCGTAATCGGCGGCTGGATCACCAAGTACATACTCGCGTATGTCTTCGATCAGAAGATGGAAGCCGTCGTCGATGGCGCCGCAACGATGGTTTCCGTTTCGCAAGGTGATTTCTTTACGGCATTTATTACGCATCCGTGGCAACCTGTCGCCTTCGGTTCCTTCTTCATTCTGTTTTCGATGTGGCTGATTTTTTCGGGCGTCAAGAACGGCATCGAGCGCTCAAACAAGATTATGATGCCGATCTTGCTGATTCTTTCCGTTGTGATTTGCGCCTTCAGCCTGATGCAGCCCGGTTCGTTTGAAGGGCTCAAGTATTATTTGCTTCCGAACTTCAAAGAATTTGTCGCGGACGGACGGTTCGACTTTGTTCGCTTATGCAAAACCTGCATTGGGGCGATGGGGCAGATGTTCTATTCCCTTTCGTTGGCGATGGGCATCATGATCACCTACGGTTCCTACATGCGCAAAGAGAACAGCATTGAACGTTCGGTCCGCCGGATCGAGATTCTCGATACGTTGGTGGCGGTGTTGGCTGGTCTGATGATCATTCCGGTCGCATATGCGCTCGGGAATGGTCCCGAGGTCATGCAGAAGTCGGGTCCGGGGCTCATGTTTGTGGCGTTGCCGGGCGTCTTTGAAAAAATGGTCGTTTACGGCATCCACTTTGGTCGTATCATGGGCGCTGTGATGTTCCTGCTCCTGTT
>JAEDLN010000088.1 GCA_016295275.1 Kiritimatiellia bacterium | reverse complement strand
TTTGAACACAAAGAAGCACAAAGAGCAAAGGGACGGGATGTATAGGAACACAAAGGTCCCTCAGCCAGATGTGAGCCACCGCGTTCGATTTTGAGGGTTTCGACGGCGCACGGAAGGGGTGCGGGCGCGGGCGACGGGAGCGGTGGCGAACCGCCACGGGCGATGGCGCGAAGGGGCGAGGGCGGGGGGCTTTGGTATGGGCGGGATGCAAAGCCGCGCACCGCGCCACGGCGCGGCGGCGCGATGGGGACATCGCGCCCTACCGCAACGGGACCGCGCCACGGGACCGCATAACGGGCGCGGCGGGGTAGCGGACTACGGGGCTCGGGCGGGGAGCGGGCGGGGTGGGGGGAAGTTTGCGGGCGGAGATTCCTTGTCCGCGGGAAGCGGATATGGTAGACTACGGGGCATGAGTAAAAAGGACCAAACCGCGCATCGGCCGATTGTCCTATTGGTCAACGGTCCGAATTTGAACATGTTAGGCAAACGCGATCCGGAGCAATACGGGACGTTTACGCTATCGGATGTTGAGAAGGCGTTTTCCGAGAAAGCGGAGGAGTTGGGTGTCGAGGCTCGCTTTTTCCAATCGAATGGAGAAGGCGAGCTATGCGGCGCGATTCACGAAGCGCTTGACTATGCGTCCGGCATTGTCATCAATGCCGGTGCGTACACGCACTACAGCTATGCGTTATTGGACGCCTTGGCGCTGACGAAGCTGCCGGTGATGGAAGTGCACATTTCCGACATTCATTCCCGCGAGCCGTTTCGGCGTGTTTCGGTGATTCAGAGTGCGTGTGTCGGGCAAGTTTGCGGATTGGGAATCCGGAGCTACACGGTAGGGCTCGAGCGATTGGTTCGCCACTACATTTCGCCGGACAACGAGACGGACCGCAAGCGGCTGACTTTGAAGAGCGAGTTGGCGGGGTTGCGGGATGAGATCAACCACATTGATGCGCAGATGGTGGCGTTGCTGCGTCGGCGCATGGATGTTGCGGGGCGTGTCATTGCTGCGAAAGCGGAGAGTGGCAAAGCGGTATACGATCCGGTCCGTGAAGCGGCCATTATCGAGAACATTCGGGCATTGGCGACGGTTCCGTATGCGGATGCGGCGACCAGCATGGTAAAGACGCTCATGCGTCTCTCGCGCGAGCGGCAGTATGACTATTTGCGGGACACGAATCCGGAGGAGTTTCGACTTGGGGCGGGGTTGCCGCCGAAGGCGGACGGCGTTCTTTCGGGGGTTAAGCGTGCGGCCTTTGCGGGCAATGCCGGCTCGTTTTCGGCGGCGGCGGCCAAAGTTCTCTTTCCGCATGCGGAGCAGATGCCGTGCGAATCCTTTTCGGCGGCCTGCGAGAAAGTCGTTTCGGGCGCGGCGGAGTATGCCGTCTTGCCGTTGGCGAATACGACAGGCGGTCCGGTTGGTACGGTCTATCGGCTTTTGCGGCATCGTCTTCACATTGTCCGGTCGATCGACATGCCGGTGATGCATTGTTTGGCGGTTCTTCCGGGCACGAAGGTATCGGACATCCGTCGCGTCGTCAGTCATCCGCAGGCGTTGTCGCAGTGTTCGAACATCATCCGCGAGAACAATTGGAGCACGGAGACGAGCGAGAACACGGCCTTTGCCGCGGCGGCGATTGCGCATGCAGGCGACAGCCGTCAAGCGGCGCTCTGTTCGGCGGAGGCGGCTCGGGACAATGGTCTTGAGATTCTGTTGGACAATGTTTGCGACACGGATTGCAATACGACCCGGTTTGTGGCCGTTTCGCGCGAATTGGTTTTGACGCCCGACGCTTCCCGGTTAGGTCTGTTGTTGCAGTTGCCCGACAGAGCGGGAGCGCTTTCGACGGTTCTCAACCTGTTTGAAGACCGTTCGTTGAATCTCTCTTCGATTTGTTCGCAGCCGGTTCCGGATCGACCGTGGGAGTATGCCTTCTTTGTCGATGTCGATGCGCCGGCGTTGGATGAGGAAGCGCTTGCGGTCGTCTACCAGTTGTCGCGCGAGTTGCCGTTTTTGCGCATTGTCGGTTGGTTTGGCACCACGGTTCCCCGGCAAACATGATTTGGTTTTCTTCCGTATTTGGAGAGCGTTGACCCATGCATACGATTTCTACCCATCCTTTGATTCGGCATCGCCTTGTCGAGTTGCGGAATCCCGCCACGCCGCCCAAGCGTTTTCGTATCCTTGTCCGCGAGCTTTCGACCTTTCTCGGGTATGAGGCGTTGCGGGAGTTGCCGACGCGTGCGGTGCCGGCACCGTCACCCTTTGCGGTCGCGGAGGGGCGTGAGATTGCCGCGACTGTGGTATTGGTTCCGATTTTACGGGCCGGGTTAGGCATGTTGGATGCGCTCAGCGGTTTGTTGCCGGATGCATCGGTCGGTGTTCTCGGCATGCAGCGCAACGAGAAGACGGCGGAGCCGGAGCCGTATTATGCGAAGATTCCGGTTCCGGCGGGGGAGGAAAGCCTGGCGATTTTGCTGGATCCGATGTTGGCGACGGGCGGTTCCGCATGCGATGCCATTGCCACGCTCAAGAAGCTGGGATACAAGCGGATTTTGTTTCTCTGCCTCATCAGTTGTCCGGAAGGGCTTTCCCGTTTGGAAAAAGAGCATCCTGACGTATCCGTTTGGGCGGCTGCCGAGGACGATCGACTGAACGAGGTGAAATACATTGTTCCCGGCATCGGCGATGCGGGCGACCGCTTGTTCGGGACGCTTTAGCGGACGCTTTTCCGTTTCTTTGCGTTTCAGGTTCATTGAATGGATTTTCGGAGAAAACGATGGCTTCTGTATTGGTAACGGGCGGCACCCGCGGCATTGGCGCCGGAATTGTCGAGAGTCTTGTTTCGCACGGGTTTTCGGTTGGATATTGCGGTCGCAAAAAGAGTTCGGAATCGGATGCCCGGGCGGCGGCATTGGAGGCGGAGCACCATGTCCGGGTTCGCGCCTACGGATGTGACATTTCGGATGCGGCATCTCGCACGGCATTGCTGAGCGCCTTCGAGCAGGATTTTGGAACACCTGACATTCTGGTCAACAATGCGGGGGTTGCGCCGACGGTTCGCGCGGATCTTCTGGAGATGGGCGAAGAAAGCTTCGAGCGACTCATCCGCACCAATTTGCAAGGGCCTTTCTTTTTGACGCAAGCGGTAGCCAAGCGGATGCTTGCGAACCCATCGACGGGCGCTGCGGTTTTTCGCTGCATCATCAACATCGGATCGGTTTCGGCGGATTATGCGAGCATCAATCGCGGCGAGTATTGCCTATCCAAGGCGGGGGTTGCCATGGCGACCAAGTTATGGGCGGTACGGCTTGCGGACGCGCACATTCCGGTTTACGAGCTTCGGCCGGGCGTGATTCGCAGCGATATGACGGCGGTTGTGACGGAGAAGTACGACAAGTTGATTGCGGACGGGCTCACGTTGCAGCGTCGCTGGGGCACGCCTGCCGACATTGGCCGTGCGGTTGCGATGCTTGCGACCGGATCGCTGGCGTATTCGACGGGCGAGGTCATCCATGTGGACGGCGGGCTATCCGTCCTTCGGTTTTGAGTTTGAAACACACTTTTGCCACGGCTGGCCTTGCGGCATGGCGTACGAGTTATGGAAAAGGTTCATGTACTTCTGATTGGCAGCGGGGCGGCCGGATTATGTGCGGCGGTCCGGCTGGATGCGTTGGAAGTCGATTCGCTTGTTTTGTATACGGAGGGGCTTCGGATGGGCACCTCTCTGAATACGGGAAGCGACAAGCAGACCTACTACAAGCTCGGGATGTATGGCGCGGAGGCGGATTCGCCGGCTGACATGGCCCGCGATTTGATGGCGGGCGGGTCGATGCATGGCGATACGGCGCTTGTAGAGGCGTCAACCAGTTCGAGTGCCTTTGCGCAGCTCTGTCATCTTGGCGTACCCTTTCCGCACGATGCATACGGGCAGTACATTGGGTACAAGACCGATCACGATCCCCGTCGCCGTGCCACGAGTTGCGGTCCCTACACATCGCGCGACATGTGCCGTTGTCTGCACCGGGAGGTCGAGCGCCGCGGCATTCGTGTCGAGGAGCGTCAGGTCTGCGTTCGCTTGCTGACGGATCCGGAGCGGACGCGTTGTCTGGGGGCGATTTTCGTGCATACGGGAACGGGCGTTTTTACGGCCGTTCAAGCGGATGAAGTTGTTTTTGCGGTTGGCGGACCGGGCGGGCTTTACGAAACGAGCGTTTATCCGCCGATTCAGACCGGTGGCATTGGCCTTGCATTGGAAGCGGGGGCGACGGCCGCCAATTTATCCGAGTCGCAGTTTGGGCTGGCGTCACTTGGGTTCCGTTGGAATGTCAGCGGCAGCTACATGCAGGTATTGCCGCGATTCGTCTCGGTCGATTCGAATGGCGAGGAGCGTGAGTTTCTGCGCGACTATTTTGCAACGCCGGGCGAGATGTACGATGCGATTTTTCTCAAAGGCTACCAGTGGCCCTTTTCAGTCGGGCACGTTCCGGGCTCGTCGCTGATCGACATTTTCACGTACATTGAAACGGCGGAACGCGGGCGTCGCGTCTATTTGGACTATCGCGACGATCCGGCCGATTTTTCGTTTGACAGGCTGGGGGAAGAAACGCGCACCTATTTGAAAAAATGCGGGTGTTTGTGCGGCAAGCCCTTTGAGCGGCTTTTGCGCATGAACGAGCCGGCGGTCCGGCTCTATCGGGAGCATGGCATCGATTTGGCGGAGCGTCCGCTTGAGGTAGCGGTTTGCGCCCAGCACAACAATGGCGGCTTGGCGGTCGACATTTGGTGGGAATCGGTTTCTCTCCGGCATTTGTTCCCGATTGGCGAGGTCGCGGGCACGCATGGGGTGACGCGGCCGGGCGGCACGGCGCTCAATGCGGGGCAGGTTGGTGCGTTTCGCGCGGCGGAGCGCATTGCGGCGCGGGGCGCGGCGGACCCCTGTCCGGATATGAGTTTTGCGGCAGCGGCGGAAGCGGCCTTGCGGGAGTTGCGGGAGGCGCAAGCGCGGCCGGGCGTCGATTCGTGGCGGCGGGAGCGCGGCATTTTCCAGCATCGGATGACGCGAGACGGGGCCTTTGTCCGTTCGGAGGCGTCATCGGCGGCAGCCTTTGCCGAGGCCCGCACGCAGTACGAGCGTCTTCTTTCGCAGGGGCTTGGCGGGCTGAAGCCGCCGGTGCTTGCGGAGACGCTTCGCAACCGCCAGCTATGCCTTGCTCACGTTTTCTATTTGGCGGCGGTCCATGCGCAAACCCGGCAGGTCGGGTCGCGCGGCGGGGCGCTTGTCCGCGGCTCGGACGGGGTTTGTCCGCATCCGGCTCTTCTGGAGGCATGGCGAGTGCTGCCGGAAGACCGACGGTATCGGCGGTTTGTCCAGTTGTGCCATGCTGCGGTTCCTGCGCACGGGGAGGCGCCGCGTCCGGAAATCAGCTGGGAGCCGTGCCGTCCGCTTCCGGAGAGCAATGGCTGGTTTGAGACGGTTTGGAAGCAATTTCGCAACGGTTCGATTCATCATCGACAATCATCCGCATTTGAATAGAGGTATTGTATGCATCCATTGATTTCATCCGAGACGCACGCCCGTTTTGCAAAACCGGAAGCCCTGACCGCGCTTCGGGGCGGGTGTTGTTTTCCGCCGATCGAGAATTTCGTCGCTTGGGGGAGCATTACGTCCGACCCGCAGTTCGCTCCGTTTGTGAAGCGTATCATCGAGTTGGCGGAGCGGTACCAAAAAGAATCCTTCCCGGAGTTGCGCGCCACGTGCTACATGGAATTCCGGCGCACGGGGAACAGGTCGCATTTCGAGCAATTGTACTTCACGCGTCGGCGTATATTGGCCACGCTTTTTTTGGCGGAAGCGTTTGAAGGATTCGGACGTTTTTTGGATGCCATTGCAGATTGGACGTGGTTGATTTTGGGCGAGCCGACTTGGTGTTTGCCGGCGCACACGAACACGGCCGATCCGTTGCCGGATCCGGGTGACGAGATCGTCGATTTGTTTTCCGCGCAGACGGCGCAGCTGTTGGCGCTCGTGTATGCGTTGGGCAAGAATCGGCTGGAAATTGTCTCTTTGAATTTGCCGAAATGGATTCGCAAAACGATCATCGAGCGCACGATTAAGCCGATCGAGGATCATATCGAGACGTTTTTCTGGGCCCGTGGGCAGAACAATTGGACACCTTGGGTTTGCAGCAACGTACTCTGTGCGGGACTTGCGGTTTTGGACGGCGAACGGCTGCAGGCGTATGTTCAAAAGCTGATTTTGGCGGATGGCCGTTTTTACGAGCGGTATTCGAATGACGGCGGTTGCGACGAAGGGCCTGGCTATTGGGCGGTTTCGCCGTTTTGCCATTTTCTGTTTTGCGAGCAGTTGTATCAAGCCAGCGGTGGCGCGATCAAACTCACGTACGGGGATGAGAAGTTCCGTTTGATGGCGGAGTATCCCGCCAATGCGTGGATCGGGAAGAAATGGGTCGTTCCGTTTGCGGACAGCGGGGCTCGCATGTCGCTGTCGGACGATGGGGTTTTGCGCCGATTTGCCGAACGGGCGGGAAATCCAAAGATGTTGAAATTCCTGGATTGTTTTTATACGGAGAATCCTCCCCGGTACAAGAGCAGCGGAGTCGAAAAGTCCTTTCCGGTCGAGAATCTGCTTCGAACCATAGCGAATCTGGTTTGGACGCACGAGCCGGCTTCGGAGAACGTGGCCGGGTACACGAAACCGAAAGAAGGCGAAGTGCTTTCCGGCGCGAGACCGGAGGGGTGCCACTGGTATCCGATTCTGCAGGCGCTCTATGCGAAATCGGGGCGAATCTTTCTGGCTGCAAAGGGTGGAAACAATGGCGAAAACCACAACCATCTCGATGTCGGACAGTTCATCATCGGGGTTGATGACGAGCCGGTCGTCATTGACATGGGCAGTACGGAATATACGCGTTTCACCTTTTCGCCCCAGCGGTACGAGCATCCCATTCTCAGCAGTGTCGGGCACAACGTCCTGATGTTCGATTCGTTTGGCCAGCACCCCTCGGATCAAAGTCGTGCCACGGACCTTTCCTTCGAAGAAACGGAGCATTCCATTCGGTTGGCGATGTCGCTTGAATCGGCCTATTCGGCGGAGGTCGGTGTCAGTTCCTATCGTCGGGAGATCGACTTTGACAAAGCGGTCGGCGTGGTAACGGTTCACGATACGTGGAAGCTCCTGAAGAAACGGAAGCCGGTTTTGCGACTCTACACGCGCACGCCCTTGGCGAACGGAACATTTTCCGGGTCTCTCGCCTTTGACAGTTCGGCGCCGTTCGAAACCGAAGAATTTCCCGTCACGGATTCGCGCATGCTCGAATCGTGGGGGAAGCTGTTGTATCGCACGACGGTCTGGCCGACCGAGGGCGATGCCGGAGAGCTGACGCTCCGTTTTTCCATCCGATAACAAGATTTGTCCGAATGCAGTCCATTATGAAGACATATCGAAAGGTTGCCTCTTTCCAAAGCCTGTCCGATTTTCGCGCATATTTGCGTGCGGAAGACATCTCCATCGAGTTGGCGGATGCCGTTCCGCCGGGGGGCGATTCGGCGCTTGCCCGTCCGATTGAGGTATTGGGGAAGCGGTTGAGCAATCGGTGGGCGATTTTGCCGATGGAGGGGTGGGACTGCGAGGACGACGGGCGTCCAAGCGAGTTGACGGAGCGGCGTTGGCTGCGGTTTGCGACCAGTGGCGCGAAGCTTCTCTATGGAACGGAGGCGGCGGCCGTCACGCATGAAGGGCGGAGCAATCCGCAGCAGCTGATGTGCGCCGATCACACAGCCGATGCGCTTCGCACGATTTGCGAGAAGATGCGTCGGGCGCACCGGAACCGCTTCGGCGAATCGGAAGAGCTTTGCATTGGCTTGCAGCTGACGCATTCGGGACGGTTTGCGCATCCGAACGATCGGTTCGTCTTGGAGTCGCGCACGGCGTATGCGCATCCATTGCTCGATCGCAAATTTGGCGCGGGGCGCATTGTCAGCGACCGGGAAGTCCGCGAGTTGGTCGGGCAATTTGTGCATGCGGCCGAGATTGCGCAGCGGGCCGGATTTGACTTTGTCGACATCAAGCAGGCGCACGGGTATTTGCTGCACGAATTTCTTTCGGCCGTCGATCGGCCGGGGCCGTATGGCGGTTCGTTTGAGAATCGGACGCGGTTTTACCGTGAAATCGTCGAAGGCATCCGGAAGGCGTGCCCGGGGCTTGGCATTTCCTCTCGTGTCAGCCTATTTGACATTTTGCCCTTTCAGAAGGGATCGGACGGAGTCGGGTATCCAATGGATTGGCCGAAAGAAACGCCCTATCCGTATGCCTTCGGCGGCTCGGGCGATGGGCTTACGATGGATCCGGATTTGACGGAAACGACGGCATTGCTGGAGATGATGCGCAGCTATGGCGTGACGTTCATCTGTGCAACGATTGGCTCGCCGTACTACAACGTCCACATGCAGAGACCGGCGTATTTTCCGGTTGCGGACGGCTATCAGATGCCGGAAAATCCGCTTTATAACGTGTCGCGCCACTTGGCGGCAGTGCGTCGCATCAAGCAGCGTTGCCCATGGTTGAAGGTTGTCGGCTCCGGGTACACCTGTCTGCAGGAATTTCTGCCGAATGCGGCGGAAGCGGCGGTCGCCGCCGGGCATACGGATTGGGTCGGTATCGGGCGCATGGTACTCTCGTATCCGGACATGCCGGCAGACCTTTTGGCAGGCAAGGCATTGGATCGTTGTCGCATTTGCCGCACCTTTGGCGATTGCACGAATGCGCCGCGCCACGGCATTGTATCGGGCTGCTATCCGCTGGACAACTTCTACAAGGAACGCCCTGAATTTGCGCAGTTGCAGGCGTGCAAGAAGGCGGCGCAGGGCGCAGGGGCTGCGCACGGCTAATCCCGAATTGATCCCCACGGGGTGGCGAGCCGCCACGGGCAAGTGGGGAACCCCCACGGGCGAGTGGGGAGCGTGGCGTGCAAGGGGGCGTATAGCAACGGGGCCGCGCCACGAGGCGCGGCGGCGCGAGCCGGGAGGCCCGGCGGCCAAGCATCGCGCCCCACCGCAACGGGGCCGCGCCACGGGGGGCGGGTAAGGGGCGCGGGATGCCAAGCCGCGCACCGCACCATGCGGCGCGGCGGCGCGAGCCG
>JAEDLN010000087.1 GCA_016295275.1 Kiritimatiellia bacterium | reverse complement strand
CCGCGTTCCGACCTCCGATGTCTCGTTCGTCGACCTCACGGCCGAGCTCGAGAAGGAAGCTTCCTACGAGGAAATCTGCGCTGCCATGAAGGCTGCGTCCGAGAAGTGCGTCTGCGAAGGCGGTCTCAAGGGTGTTCTCGGCTACACGAACGAGGCTGTCGTTTCCACGGACTTCCGCGGTTGCGCCAAGACCTCCATCTTCGATGAGAAGGCCGGCATCCAGCTTGACAAGACCTTCGTCAAGGTCTGCGCTTGGTACGACAACGAGTGGGGCTATTCCAACAAGGTCCTCGAGATGGTTCGCGTCATCGCGAAGTAACTTTCGGTTCTTCCCCCATTGTGCATTTTCCGGAGTGGTTTCTCCGGAAAATGCGCTCCGAATCCGGCGGCCGGCATGTCCGGACTCGACCGGATTCTTTCTTTTTCATTTTGCATTGATTTAGGGATACTTCCATGAATACCAAAACGATCAAAGACATTGATTTGAAGGGCAAGAAGGTTGTCATGCGCGTTGATTTCAACGTACCGATCAAGGGTGGCGTCATTTCGGACGATACCCGTATCAAGGCGGCTCTTCCTTCCATCCAGTACATTCTCGGACAAGGCGCTTCTCTTGTTCTGATGAGCCACCTCGGACGTCCTGCCGAAAAAGGATATGAGGCGGAATTTTCTCTGAAGCCGGTTGCCGAGCGTCTTTCGAAGGAATTGAACATCGACGTCCAGTTTGCCGAAGATTGCATGGCGGCCGATGCGCAGGCTGCGGCTCTTCAGCCCGGTCAGGTTCTGATGTTGGAGAATACCCGTTTCTACAAGGCCGAGCAGGGCAAGGCCAAGAAGAAGGAAGGCATGACCGACGAAGAAGTCGCCGCGAAGAAGGCCGAGCTCAAGGCGGCCAAGGCTAAGATGGCCGAGAAGCTCTCGACCTATGGCGACGTCTATGTGAACGATGCATTCGGCACGGCCCACCGCGATCATGCGTCGACCGCTTCCATCTGCAAGTACATGAAGGCCAAAGGGGCTCCTTGCGTCGCCGGTTTCCTCATGGAGAAGGAGATTCAGTTCCTCGGCAATGCGGTTGAGAATCCGGTTCGTCCGTTCTGCGCTATCCTCGGCGGTGCGAAGGTTTCCGACAAGCTGGCGGTCGTGAAGAATCTTCTCGGCAAGGTCGACACGCTCATCATCGGCGGCGGCATGGCTTACACCTTCTTGAAGGCGCAGGGCTACAAGATCGGCAAGTCTCTCTGCGAGGACGATCAGCTTGGCTATGCCAAGGACATGATCCAGCTTGCGGCGGATCGCGGCGTCAAGTTGCTTCTTCCGGTCGACAATGTCGCGGCCGACAATTTTGCAGCCGATGCCAACACGCAGGTCGTCGATACCGACGCCGGCATTCCCGATGGTTGGATGGGTCTTGATATCGGTCCCAAGACGACGGCGCTCTATGCGGAGGCTGCCAAGTCTGCGAAGACGGTTGTCTGGAATGGTCCGATGGGCTGCTTTGAAATGGCGCCTTTCGCCAAGGGCACCTTTGGCGTCTGCGCGGCGGTTGCCGAAGTCAAAGCAAATGGCGGCACGTCGATCATTGGCGGCGGCGATTCCGTCTCGGCCGTCAAGAAGTCGGGCCTTGCCGACAAGATGACGCACATCTCCACCGGCGGCGGCGCCTCGCTCGAGTTCCTCGAAGGGAAGACGCTTCCCGGCGTTGCCGCTTTGGATGTGAATGCCTAAGTGCATTTGCCCGGATAGAACAGCTCCCCCAATCGAATCGGCCGCATGTTGCGCGCATTTGCCGATTTGCCCGTTCGGGGGCTGATTGCCTGCGGTTCGGGACGATTTCCCGAACCGCGTTTTCTTTTCAACCATCTTTTCTTTTGGTTTTTTCGCTGTGCAATACGACAAAAATCACGCTTTGCTTTCCAGTTCCATCAAAGGGCTTCCCGAACCGATTCGCGGCAAGGTTCGCGACGTTTACGATTTGGGGGACACCCTGCTTTTTGTGGCAACGGACCGGCTTTCCGCATTTGACGTCATCATGCCGAACGGCATTCCGGACAAGGGCTATGTTCTGACGCAGCTCTCGCTGTTTTGGTTTCGTCATTTTTCGGACATTCCGAATCATCTGGTAACGGCTGACGTCCGGGAATATCCGGCGGTTCTCCAGCCGTATGCCGAGGATTTGAAAGGGCGTTCGATGATTGTGAAGAAGCTCAAAATGATTCCGGTCGAGTGCATTGCGCGCGGGTATCTCGTCGGTTCCGGCTGGGCGGAATACAAGAAGCAGGGAACGGTCTGTTCGATGCCGCTCCGGGCCGGCTACAAGCAGGCGGAAAAGCTGGATGAACCGCTTTTCACGCCATCCGTGAAAGCCGAATTGGGCGAGCATGACGAGAATATTTCCATTGCGGAGTTGGAGAAGCGGCACGGCAAGGCGCTCTCCGACGCTCTCGGCGATTTGACGTTGCGCCTGTACACGGGTGCGGAGACGTATGGCGCCTCCAAGGGCATTCTCATTGCGGATACGAAGTTCGAGTTCGGCTATGATGCTGATGGCACGATTGTGCTGGGCGACGAAGTGTTGACGCCGGATTCCTCCCGCTTTTGGCCTGTTTCCGACTACTGCACGGGGGCCAATCCGCCTTCGCTGGACAAGCAGTTCGTGCGCGACTGGCTTGATTCGATCCATTTCAACCACGAGCCTCCAGCTCCGGTCATTCCGGACGACATCGTCGAGAAGACGCGCCGGCGCTACTTGGACGCCTTGCGCATTCTTGCCGGCTGACGTCCGGTTGTCCGGCGTCGATTCCGCCGAGGTATCGGACAATCCCATTTACCTTTTCTCCTTTTGTCAAAATCCTTTCTATGAAACCAGCCTACAAAGACGCATCGCTTCCCATCGAAGATCGCGTAAACGATTTGATGAGCCGCATGACCGTGGAAGAAAAGATCGGTCAGATGAACCAGCTTCCGGTCTTTATGAATTTGCACAAAGCCGTGAAGGAGCAATGTCTCGGATCCATTCTCTGCGGTGTCGACGAGGACGTTTCGGCGTACATGCGCGAAGCGGTGGAAGAGACGCGCCTGGGCATTCCGCTGCTGGTCGGCATCGATGCCATCCATGGGCATTCAATGGAGTACAACGCCACGATGTTCCCGACGCAGCTTGCGATGTCCTGTTCCTGGGACGAAGCGCTCTGCGAGCAGGTCGCGCATGCGACGGCGGTCGAGATGAGCGGCACCGGTTGCTCGTGGACGTTTTCGCCGGTTTTCTGCATGGCGCGGGATTTGCGCTGGGGTCGCGTCAACGAAACCTTTGGCGAAGATCCGCTTTTGATTGGAAAATTGGGAGCTGCGATGATTCGCGGCTATCAAGGCACATCGCTCAGCGACATCGATTCCGTTGCCGCGACGGCAAAGCACTTTGCCGGCTATGGCGAAACGATGGGCGGTCGTGAGGCGGCGGAGAGCGAGTATTCGCGCCGCAAGCTCGAGGATTTGTTCTTGCCGCCCTTCCAGGAGGCGGTCAAAGCCGGTGCCGCAAGCTTCATGACGGCTTACCAGGCGATTGACGGCGTGCCGTGCACGACGAGCCATTGGCTGCTCACGGAGGTGCTCCGCGATCGTTGGCACTCGGACGCGATGGTGGTCACCGACTGGTCGAACATCCGCCATCTTGTCACCGAGCATCATACCGCCGCCACGGCCGCGGAAGGCGTTGCGCCTGCCATCAAAGCCGGCAACGACATGTCGATGACCGATCACACCTTCTTCGAGGACGCGATCGAAGCCCATCGTCGCGGCGATTTGACGGAGGCGGAAATCGATCTTCATGTCCGTCGTATTCTCACGCTCAAGTTCAAATTGGGGCTCTTCGAGAATCCCCGCTATCCCGACAAGGCCATCCGGGAAAAGACGGTCGGGTGCAAAGCGCACCACGAGTTGGCGCTCGAAGCGGCACGCCGCTCGGCCGTTTTGCTCAAGAACGACAACGTGCTGCCGTTGCGCATGGACGTGATTCGCAACATCGCCGTCATCGGCACGAATGCGGATGACGATTTGCAGCAATTGGGCGACTGGTCGCTTGGAGCGGGGCAGAGCCAGGGCGTCATGAACCGCAATTCTCGCCATTGCACGAAAACCGTGTTGGACGGCATTTTGGCGGAATTCGGGAAAGAAGCGGTTGTCACGTATGCCCGTGGAGCGGGCATATCGGAACCGCATCCGGAGCGGATTGCACGCGCGGTTCGGCTCGCGGAAAAGGCGGACGTCGCCATTGTGGTTCTCTCGGACAACCTGCGGTGCACGGGCGAAGGCCGTTCGGTCGCTACGCTTGAACTGCAAGGCGACCAGATTGAAATGGTCGAAGCCGTTGCCGCCACGGGAACGCCGATCGTCGGCATTTTCATGGCATCGAAGCCTCTGGTTCTCACCAAGATCCTGCCGAAGATGGATGCGCTTCTTTGCGTGTTCAATCCCGGCATGGAGGGCGGAACCGGCATTGCGGATATTTTGCGCGGCCGGGTCAATCCGCAAGGACGGCTTTCGGTTTCCTTCCCGGTTCATGTCGGACAGCAGCCGAGCTACTACAACCAGGTTCCGGGCGCGCACCATTCCCAGTATCCGGATCTTCCCGGAAAAGGATTCTTCGGGCTCTTCCCGTTTGGCTTCGGGCTTTCGTATACGACCTGCAAGTATTTCGAGGCAACGCTTGAGAAAAGCGAGTTGAAGCTGGGCGAAATGGTACGCGTCACGGTTCCTGTCCGCAATACGGGCGATTACGATACCGTCGAAACCGTTCAGGTCTATTTCCGCGATGTCGTCGCCAGCTGCACCCTTCCCGAGAAGCGCCTGATCGGCTTCCGGAAGGTTCCGCTGAAATCCGGCGAGCTGCGTGAGGTCGTTTTTGAATTCCCGACAGAGGCTTTCTCGTTTGTGAATACCGATCTGCAGCGCGTGACCGAGCCCGGAGAATTCGAGTTGATGGTTGGAAAATCCTCCGCCGACATTACCTCGAAGCTTCGCTTTACCTATACCGACTAGGCTCAATCCGGCAGAATGCCGGACCCGATTTTTCCGGCGACCGAAGCCGTCTTCGGCCGCCGACTGCCGGGGCCGGCGTCGCCGTGGCGGTGCGAGCGGTGCTTTTCCGCCTCCGGAGGCCGTTTGGTTTCGCCCTGTCCGATCGATTGGCCGTTTGCTTTTTTCCATCTGTTTCAGTATCCTTTATCTCCATTGATTTTCTTTTCGAATTCCTACTTTGTTTCCCATGAACATTGATATTGAGTCCCTTTCCACAACCCGCTCTGTTCTGGCTCTTTCGCTGACGGCCGAAGAAGTTACCGAGGTCCGCAACGCGGCGGTCAAAGATATCGTTTCCAAGGCTTCCATCCCCGGTTTCCGCAAAGGCAAGGCGCCTCGGTCCGTTGTCGAGCAGAAGTTTGGCAACCGCATTGAAGAAACGCTTCGGGACAATCTTCTCCGCAAGAGCTTCCAGAAGGCCGCCGAAGAAAAGAAGGACGAACTCCGGATTTTCGAGATCGTTTCCCAGGACGAGTACAACATTGCCGACGATGGCACGGCGTCGATCAAGTTTACGGTCGATCTCTTCCCGAAATTCGACATCCCGGAGTCCTCCGCGCTGAAGATCGAGCCGGTAAAGACCGAGCTGACGGATGAAATGGTCGAGCAGCAACTGAAAGGCTTCCACAATACCCTTGCCACCTTCAAGGATGCCAAGCCCGACAGCGTCGTTCAGGATGAAGACATGGTTCAGGTCTCGTATGCAGGTACGGTAGACGGCAAGCCGCTCGAAACGGTGTATGAAGGTGTCGATTCCTATGCCAAATCGGACGAGGCCTGGTGTTCGGTCGGCTACGAGTATTTTTCGGTTCCCGGACTTCCGAAGGCTCTTGTCGGCAAGAAGGAAGGCGATACCGGAACGTTGGAGGTCGAATTCCCCGCCGACTTCGCCAAAGAAGCGCTTCGCGGCGTCAAAGCCACCTACACCTTCACGATCAAGAAGATTCGCGTGCGCGAATTGCCCGAGCTGACGCCGGAGGTTCTCAAGCCGTACAATCTGGAGAGTGTCGATGCGCTTCGCGACCGCATTCGCGAGAACATGAAGCACCAGTTTGAATATGAGGATCGCCAAAAGAACCTGGAAGCTGTCGCCGATGCGCTTTGCGAGGCAACGGCCTTTGATTTGCCGGAAGCCGCTTTGGAGCGCGAGACCGCCCAGCATCTCGAGCGGCTTCTCACCTACAACATGAACAAGGGCGTTTCCAAGGAGAATCTCTCGGAAGAGCGCGACGCGCTGACGGAACAGGCCCGCAAGGACGCTTCGCGCAAGCTCAAGCTCAATATCATTGCCGAGCAGATTTGCCGCACGAAGAAGATCGTTCTCGATCAGGAGGAGTTCAGTTCCTTCATCACCGATCTGATGTTTGCGCAACATATCAGTCCCGACCTGATGAAGAACATCAGCAAGAACGAAGGGATGATGCGGAATCTTTATCAGACGGCGCTTCAGCAGAAAGTTCTTGCCGGCTATCTGACCGACCTCACCAAGAATGCCTAATTGTCGGGCAGTCTGTTTCTGTCGTTCCCGGATTGCACGCGAGCAGTATTTCTGAGCGAGCGGCATCCGGGTTTTTCTTCCAGAATTCATTTTCATCCGGTTTCCATGAATTCAGCTTTTCCTTCCGTTTCCGAGTATTATGTTCCCACCGTCATTGAGCGGACGGGATCGGGCGAGCGCGCCTACGACATCTATTCTCGCCTGTTGAAGGACAGGATTATCTTCATCGGATCGCAGTTCAACGATGCGATGGCGACGACGATCATCGCCCAGCTTCTGTTTCTCCAGTCGGAGGATCCGCACAAGGATATTTCCATTTACGTCAATTCCCCGGGAGGTGTTGTGACCTCCGGTCTTGCCATCATCGACACGATGAATTATCTCTCGTGCGATGTGGCGACCTATTGCATCGGGCAAGCCTGTTCGATGGGGGCCGTTGTGTTGGCCGCGGGAACAAAGGGCAAGCGCCACATTCTTCCGCATGCGCGCGTCATGATTCATCAGCCCTCCGGCGGTGCGGAAGGCATGGCCTCGGATATTCTCATCAATGCCGAGGAAATCCGCAAATGCCGCAATACCCTCAACGGAATGCTTGCGGAAGCCTGCGGAAAATCCATTGAGGAAATTGCCCGCGATACGGACCGCGACCATTGGTTTTCGGCCGAAGAGGCGAAGGAATACGGGCTCGTAGACAAGATTCTCGTGCCGCGTCCGAAAGCCGTCGGCAAGAATCCCGTCTAGCGGATGATGCCGGTTTGGTTTGAATGGAAAACCGTTCGGTGCGTTGCACCGGCGCAATTGGATTTTTATGGCAATGGATTCTAAAAAAACGAAAAACGACAAGCTGAAGGTCTGTTCCGTTTGCGGTATACCGGAGGTTGATTTCCAGCCGCCGTTGATTCGCTATCAAGGACAGTGGATTTGCCAGGATTGTCTGCAAGACCATATTCTCGCACTTAAAGAGGAGTTGGCGGAGCTTTCCGAACTCGAGAACGAGAACAATCCGGCAAATTCGACCGAAGGCGCGAACGCAAACGAAACGAAACTGCCTTCGCCCCGCGAAATCAAAGCCTTTCTCGATCAGTATGTGATTGGCCAGGACGAAACGAAGAAGGTTCTTTCCGTTGCGGTCTACAACCACTACAAGCGGGTTTTCACGCCGAAAGAAGAGCTGGAAAAAGACGGTGTCGAACTCGAGAAGTCGAATATTCTTCTGGTGGGTCCGACGGGAACCGGCAAGACGTTGCTTGCTTCCACATTGGCTCGTTTTCTGAATGTTCCGTTTGCGATAGCAGATGCGACCACGGTCACGGAAGCCGGCTATGTCGGCGAGGACGTGGAGAACATTTTGCTCCAGCTGATTCGAAATGCCGACATGAACATCGAGCGGGCGGAACGCGGCATCATCTTCATCGATGAAATCGACAAGATTGCGCGCCGTACGGGCAATGTCTCGATTACGCGCGATGTTTCCGGCGAAGGCGTTCAGCAGGCGCTCTTGAAGATTCTCGAATCTTCGATTGCGCATGTCCCTCCGGCCGGGGGACGCAAGCATCCCGAGCAGAAGTACATCGACATCAACACGAAGAACATTCTCTTCATTTGCGGCGGTGCCTTTGTCGGGCTCGACAAGGTGATGGAGCGCCGTAGTGCGAGCGGTCATTTCGGTTTTGAATCGGATCCCGAAAACGAGCAGAAAAAACGGAGCGAAAAACGCTGCGCGGACAAGATGCCCGAGCCGGAGGATTTTATCGAATTCGGTTTGATTCCCGAATTTGTGGGACGTCTTCCCGTTGTCGCCAAGCTCAACGATCTGACGGAGGACGATTTGGTCCATATTCTCACGAAACCGCGCAATGCGCTCATCAAGCAGCGCGAAAAGCTTTTTGCGATGGAAGGCATTACGCTGCAATTCGAGGATGATGCGATTCGTGCGATTGCGCGCGAAGCGCTTTCCCGCAAGACGGGCGCCCGCGGATTGCGTGCCATCGTGGAAGAGCTGACGCTCGATCTGATGTACGATTTTGGCGTTTCCAAGAAAAAGGGAACCAAGAAGACGATTACGATTACCGCCGAGGATGTTCGGAAACGGTTCATCGGCTAGTCTGTATTTGTGTTGTCTTCCATTCGGACATTCCGCCCCAACGGGTTTGGAATGTCCGTTTTTTTGGGGGGCAGGCGGTGCGTTCGGCAACGGGGCACGGGCGAAGGTGCTCAATTCGCGTGCGTAATGGCAGCGCGTTTTTTAACACAAAGGAGCACAAAGGCGGGGAACCCCCGCGGGCAGTGGCGCGTCGTGCGGGTAATGCGGGTGTAATGGCGGTAGGGCGCGAGTCGGGAGCCCCGATAGGAGACCATCGCGCCGCATCGCCCCGTGGCCGTGGGTAATGGCGGCGCACCCCACGCGGGTGTAATGGATCGCGTAATGGCGGTAGGGCGCGATGTCCCCATCGCGCCGCATCGCCCCGTGGCCGTGCGTAATGGATCGCGTTTTTTAACACAAAGGAGCACAAAGAGCGTTTGCGCGAGATGTATAGGAACACAAAGATTTTTTAAGGATTTCCGATGGGGCGCGGGCGGTGCGTGCGGCCACGGGGTGCGGGTGGCAAAGCAGCGCACCGCGCCGAG
>JAEDLN010000086.1 GCA_016295275.1 Kiritimatiellia bacterium | reverse complement strand
AGGGGGCGCACGGAGACGCCCCCGGCAAAACTCTCAGCGTGTGCTACTTGCCATTCCACGCGCATTACCCCGCGGCGCGATGGGGACATCGCGCCCTACCGCCATTACACCCGCGCATTATGCACGGCAATATTCGCACGCCATTGCCCGTGGGGGCTCGCGCCCTACCGCCATGCCAATGGCGAAATTCGCATGCGTATTACGCACGCCCCCTATCGCCTGCGGTAGCTCACAACTGACTGTGGGGGCTCCCCACCGCCGGGTCTTCCGGGTCCGACTCGTTTACGCCGGCGGAATCCAAAATCGATTCCGAAAGCTTTTTCGCAGGGGTAATGCCCAGTTCTCGCACGGTTTCCATTCTCCGGACAAGATTACCCTTCCCTTCCAAAAGCTGATTCCGCGCCTTGCCGTAGCTGTCTGCGATGCCTTTGATCGACTTGTCAATCGCCAAAAAGGTATCTGTGAAGCTCGCAAATTTGTCGTATAGCTTGTTGACGCTTTCGAAAATCCTGTCCGCATTTTCGTTCCTTTTCTCTCGGTTGCGAAGCAGGGAAACGATCTTCAGACAGAGGAGCAGCGTCGTCGGATTTACGATGATGACATGCCGATCGAAGGCGTCCGTCAACAGTTTCCGGTCGCGTTCCATTGCCAGCAGATAACTGCCCTCGTTCGGAATGAACATGAGAATATATCCTTGGGAGCCTTTGATCTTTGTGATGTACTTCTTGTCTGCCAGCTCCTCCATGTGCTTTCGAACGGATGCGACATGCGCGTCCGCATGCTTTTTCCGCATTTCATCATCCGTTGCCGCCACATAATCCAGATACGCCGTGACCGACGTCTTGGAATCGATCAGGAGCTTTTCCCTGTTCGGCAGCAAAACTTCGACATCCGGTATCAACCGATTGTTCTGCTCATCGAATTCGGTCGCCTGCGTGACAAAATCCTTGTCTTTCCTCAATCCGATCGTTTCCAGAATATTGGCCAATACCATTTCTCCCCAGTTGCCCTGCGTCTTGCTTTCCCGTTTGAGGGCTTTGGCCAGATTTTCGGCATCCGCGCCGATTTGGAGCGCCTGCTTTCCCAAGTCTGCGATGGCTTGCTCGAAACTCGCTTTGTTCGAAACCTGCTGATTCGTATTTTCTCGAAACGCTTCCTCGAACTTCTTCAAATCGTCCTTGAACGGCTTCATCAGCTCGTCCATCCGCGTCTTGTTGAGTTCCACGAGATTCCGGCTGCTCGACATCAAATAGCGCTGCGTCGCCGCGGAAAACTGCTCCCGAAGGTCCGAGACCATCTTTTCAAAGGTCTGTCTTGTTTCGGCGATCGTTTGCCGTGTCTGCCTGGCCGCATCGGCTAGCTGCTTCTCGCAATTCTCTTGGACGATCAGAAGACGTTTCCGGCACTCCTCTTCCTTATTCGTCAAAAGCATTTGGCAGTTCTTCTCTTTTTCGTCCAAACGCCACCGCACCTGCTCCTTTTCCGCTTCCAACTTCGCTTTCCACTCCCGCACCTGCGCGCAAGCATCCGCTTCCGATACGCGTGCCTTGCGCAAAGCCCAAGACAAATACACGCAAAACCCGAACAGAAGGACGATAGAAACGCAACAGGCAATCAGATCGATCATGGAAGTCAGTCTCCGGAAAATGTTCTATTGGGGGAAAAAGCGGCTCCCGAGGCCGCCATACGGCGCGCCCTGACCGTAAACCGGAAAAGCCTTTCCGCCCGGGGATCCGACGAACAACCGTGCCGGGCGAGAAAAACCCGGATGCGGTCCTCTCGTCTACTTGAGCGCCTGGATGAACTCGCGCATTTCGCCGGCGCTCTTTCCTTCGAAACGCATGCGATGCCAAATCTCCAGATTGATGAGAATCCACAGCCGGAAATTGTGGTCGGCCTTTCCGCCGATATGCTCCTCGACGAGACGATCGATTTCCGCCTGCCGGAAAAGCCCCAATTCGACCATGCGCGACTGCTTGAACAGGTTGCGCTGGAAATTCGCCAAATCGCCGCGCAGCCAGCGGGCAATCGGGAATCCGAAGCCCTGTTTGGGACGGTCGATAAGCTCTTGCGGCATATAGCGGGATGCCACCGAGCGCAAAATATACTTCAGTCCGCGCCCCGTTCCGCGCAATTTGAGCTTCGTCGGCAAAGAAGCCGCAAATTCCGTCAGCCGGTAATCGATCAGCGGAGGACGGATCTCGATGGAATGCGCCATGCTCATGCGATCCGAAATCGCCAGCAGATGATCGGGAATGCGCGTCATCAAATCGGTGTACAGCATACGATCCAGCAGCTCCGTTGCCGTGCCATCGTTGAAGTAGCCGAGAATTTTGCCGATGGAATCCAAATCGGCAATCCGACTCATTGCCTCCGGCGTAAAGAGCGCCTCCTTCGCTTCTTGCGTGAACCGCAAAAACGACATCGACCGCGCATATCGTCCGCCCGCAGAGTAGAACGACATGTCGTTGAGCCAACGGAGCTTGGACGCAATCGACTTGTAGCCGAACGATTCCGGAACCATCTTGAACAAACGTCCGAACACATGGCGCCGGATGCAGGCGGGAACCAATGAATACACCTCCGCCAGCCGCTGCCCGGCAAATCGGTCGTATCCGGCAAAATTCTCATCGCCGCCGTCGCCGGCAAGGACGACCTTGTCGTATTTCGAGGCAACCTGCGAAACGAGATACACCCCGACGCCAAAGGGATCCGCCGGCTCATCCATGTGATCGATCATATCAGGAATCGTGCCGATGACATCCGGCTCGACGATTTCCTTGCACCAGTTCAGATGATACTGCGTTGCAACCTTTTCGGCCCATGGCAGCTCATTGATATCCTGATCCTTGACGCCAATGGAGAAGGTATTGAAGGTCTTGCCCGTAATGCGGGCGGTCATCGCCGTAATCAGCGAGGAATCGATGCCGCCGCTGAGAAACGTTCCGATCGGGACATCGGAGAGGAGATGCATCTCAATCGTCTTGAGCAGCTTCTGCTCCAGCAAGTCCGTAAGTTCCTGTTCCGTTCCGTCCAGTTTGTCGCGGAAGGTGTCCAGCTTCCAATATTGCTCCACGCGAAGCTTGCCGCCCTCAAAAACGGCATAGTGCGCGGCAGGCAGTTTGACGACACCCGAAAACAGCGAACGGTCATCCGGAAGATACCGCAACGACATGTAATGCCAAAGCGCCTCCAAATCGATTTCGCGTTTGACGATTCCGGAAGCCAACACCCCCTTCGGCTCGGAAGCAAAGGCGATCTCTTTGCCCTGCGTTGCGAAAAAGAGCGGTTTCTGCCCCATGTGATCGCGCCCCAGAAGAAGGCGATGCGATCTCGAATCCCAAATGGCATAGGCAAACATGCCGTGAAGCCGTTTGACAAAGCCCTCGCCCTCCTCCTCGTACAGATGGAGAATCACCTCCACATCGGTCTTCGTGCGGAAAACATGACCCTTGGAGAGCAGATCCTCGCGCAACACCGGACTGTTGTAGATTTCGCCGTTGCAGACCAGCAGAATACGCCCGTCCTCGTTCTCGATCGGCTGATGCCCGCCGCTCAGGTCGACAATGGAAAGCCGCCGCTGCCCCAGCGTCATCCCACAGCGCGTTTCGCATCCGAAATCATCCGGTCCGCGATATGCCATCAAATCGCACATCCGGCGAACAATCGTTTCAGAATCAGCACCATTAAAACCGGCAATACCGCACATGACTGGACAAGTGAAAAAGGGGTGAAAAGGAAAAAACGAAGACGGCGACCCGGCGAAAACGCTTTCCCCGGGAAGCGCTATGGCAAGGAAAAGAGCTTCGCCATTTTCTGCAAGCGGGCCTTGAGTGCACGATCGCTGACAAGCGAACGCTCTTTCGCCGCCTCCGTCAAACTGGTCGACGACCCTTCCCGCAACAGGATTTTCGCATATTCGTTGTGATGCTCGGGAACCCAATATTCCAGATCCACAACGGTTTTCCAATATGCAATTGCCTCCGTAAACTGTTCTGCGGCCATCAAGGCATAGAGGCGGGCATAGCGCGCTTCGTCATAGTAGGGATTCAACGCAACCGCTTCCCGCGAATAATACAGCGCACCATCCCGCGCCGACACGTATTCGGCCCAATTCGTAGCGCTGTTCAACGCTTGAAGATACAGCATCGCCACATAGGCGGGAAAATAGTAGTTGCTCTCGTACGAAGAGGAGACGGCACGCAAATCACGGGCCGCGGCATCCGCATCCGACTGCTTCGGCACCTCCAGAGAAGTTCCCCGGAAAAAACCATACTTGTTGCGAAGATAGGTCCGTTGTGCACGGCAGACGGAGACCGAATAGAGCAAGCCGCCAAATCCGAAAAACAGGAAAAGGCTACAGATGATCACCCGGAACAAATGCCGAAACCGATGTCCGTCCAACATGAACAACCCTCAGAGACGCATTCTCAGAAACGACTCTCCTTCGCTTCGATGATATCGCGCGGACGAAGATACGGATCCTTTTCCCTTCCGGCCTTGATACGCGAATAATCGTACTTCTCCGTGACGCCGTTGCGGGTCAGGAGAATGGTTCCGCTTGCAAAGTCATTGAGATCGCCCGCAATGATGATGGCTTCCCGCAACGTCAAACCGTCGCGGAAGGGAATCTCGCCGCGCCGGAAGACGCATCCGGTCACGGAAACGGTGCGCGTGCTCTCGCTCATCATCGTCGGACAAATCACCGTCACATTCAACGAATTGAAGTACCCTTCGCGAATGTACGTATCGCGAATGACCGTCTCCGCCTCCGATGTCGTCAGCCCGCCGACGCGGACCTCGCCGACAAAACTGAGCGTCACATTTCCAAGCGCATCGACGACATCGCTGACGGGGCTCACTTCCATGGCGTCCGGAAGACGGATCAGGATCTTGACCTCGTCTCCCGTCCGCAGGGGACGATCTTCTCCGGATGCCGCCGTTTGCGATGGGATTATCGGGACCCATGCCCGAGGATTTTCGTTGGCAACCGTGTTGTCAAACAACCCATCCAATACCGCGCATCCGCAGGTCCCGAATAGAAGAATGCCGAATAAGGAAAAATGGGCAAATGCTTTGCTGAGATGGCGCATAGCGAAAACACCTAAAACGGTTAATTGTTGCTGGAGGTGGAGGAATGATGGTGTGAGGCCTTGCGCGTCCGGTGCATCCTCCCCTTACTGTCCGACGTATAGTAATAGTAGTAGTACTGATGCTCGTAATAGTACGAAGACGAGTCACGGGCGACATTTACATTGTTCAGCACGCAGCCAATCAAATTTCCGCCGATGCTGAAAATGGTGTCTCGCGCACGGCGAATGAGCGCCTGCGGATACCGGCGGTACTGGATGACGAGAATCACGCCATCCGCCAAGCGGATCAATTGGGCCGTATCCGAAACGCCGATGACCGGCGGCGCATCAATGATGATGCGGTCATACCGCTCGCGCAACGTCTCGAGCAATTTCAGAATCTCGTCCGAATCCATCAAATTGTAGATACCCGAACCGGAAACGCGACCAAAGGGCAGGAAATCGAGCTTTTCCAACGGCGTCTTCACGATAGCTTCCTCCAGAGAGGCCTCGCCGACGACGACATCCATCAATCCCGGTTCCAGCGAAACATTCAAAATCTTGTCTTGCCGCGGATGGTAGATGTCGCCATCCATCAGCAGAACCCGTTCTCCGCATTCCGCACAAGTCCAAGCCAAGTTGAAAACCGTCGTCGATTTGCCTTCGCCCGCCGAAGCCGAAGTCAGGACGATGACTTTTCCGGTTCCCAGTTTCTTGGAGGTCTTGAGATTCATGCGAAGGACACGATACAGTTCCGCATGTTTCGAACGCGTCTTCTTGCTGTTGAGCAAATAGACATTCTGCGGAATGACGCCCAAAACATCCGCGCCAAGAAGCTTCTTGAGATCCTCGACCGTTTTGACCGTTGTATCCAAGTATTCCACGAAGAAGGCCAAAACAAGACCGAAAAAGATGCCTGCGGCAACGGACAAGGTAATGTTGAGGGCAAAATTCGGAGAAACCGGCAAGGGCATTTCCGGCACCTTCGCCTGCTCGATGATTTCAATCGACGTCTTTGGGAGCGCCAATTTGATTCGCTCGTCATCCATTCGCGACTCGATGGTCAACCGGCGCGCTTTGAGCGTGTGCAAATCCGTATTGAGCTTTTCCAGACGAATGGCCGTCCCGGCCGAAAGACTGCGTTCGTTGGATGTCAGCACGTCCAACTGCTTCTTGTAGCGCTCGACTTCGCTTTTCGCCTGTTCCCAATCGAGGCGAAGCGCCGAAAGCGTTTCGCGGACGCGCTCGCCGATCTTTTTCGTAACGCTGTTGAGCAACGTAAGGTTTTTGCGGATGTCCGGATGGTTTTCACCGTAACCGCTGTTGCGAAGAGCGGCAATCGACATCTCGTAGCGAACCTTCTCCGAAAGGAGCTGCTCGACAGAGTGGTCGCCGACCAAAATGCTCAGCGAGGAAGCCGCTTCATCGGGCGTCAGCGCCACAAAGCGATCGTAGCGGTCTTTCTTCGTATCCGCCACCAGCTGCGCCGACAAATGCTTGGCAGACAAATCTTCAATCTGACGCCGGACGACCGAGGTGCCGGAATCGTTGCCGTCAATAATCACGACGCCGGCCTGGGAGCGGATTTGCGCCAACGCATCTTCCGTGGCGGCAATCTCACGATCCAAATCCTTGATCTCGTCCTTCAACGTCTCCAAGGCCGCTTCCACGGAAGCCTTGCTCTTGGCTCGCGTATAGTCGGAAAAGACCTTGGCAATCGTATTCGCGACACGGACCGCGACCTTTGCCGCCTCGCCTTGCGGCTTGTCCGGCTTATCCAACCGGACCTGAATCACGATCAGATTCGTATCCGGCAAAATCGAAAGCGACGTGACACGCTGAATGAGCGCAACGGAATCCTCGAAGACACCTTGCGCCGTTTCCGTTGCCTTCCATCCGTAGGTCATGCCGAATTCTTCGGCAAGATGGGCTTCGCGGACAACCTGCTCGATGACCGAGCGCGACTTGATGATCTCGAATTGCGTACGCAGGAAGACGGGGTCGAAACGTCTTGTCGCATTCCCGAAAATATCGATATTCGGCGTTTCCTGTTGGACTTCAATGACGGTGCTGGCGGCATACACCTTCGGCATCCGGCGCGTAATGACGATACCCGTCAGAATCAGCAGGATGGTAACGGCAATGACAATCTCCTTTCTGGAATAGATGATTTGCCAATAATCCAGAAAGTGAACGGCCTCCTTCTCTTCGGGCACAGGGGCCGAAGGTTGGGCTGGAGGTGGCAGATTTTGCTGCTGAACGGGCACCGAATTGTCACTCATGAGAAAACAAGTTCCTTTTATGAACAATCCGTCGGGATGATGCATTCCATTCCGACGGATTTGAATACCTGACTGTCTAGGCGGAAACGACCTTTTGCCATCGATCCCGAACCGGGATGGATGAGGTCAATTAGAGAAAGCGAACGGTCGCGGAAACGCCCAACCGATTTTCGTCATAATCCGTATCGATATCGCACTCTACGCTCTCGTAGGAATAGAAGGCCGATGTCGTGAGCCACTCGTTGACCTTCCAATCGGCGGAAAGCCGGAAATAGACCGATGTGCGATCGAAATCATCCGATCCGTTGTTCCGCTCCCGGAGGGCGTCATAGTAGCCATACGATTTTGCGGAAGGATCCAAGTCGTCCAACAGGTTGTACTGGCGCAAACGATACTCAAGCGCGGCGGAGAGCTTGTACTGCTCATTCGAACCGAAGATGTAGATGAGATTCAGATACGACGCGAGATCCTGCTGAGAGGAGAAGGGATAGACGTCCGAATTGTCGAGACCGTAGCGGATACCGGCAAGAACACGGAGAGGATCGCGCTGGAAGAAACGGAATTCCAAACGGGAGTCGCCCAGCTGATTCTGGTCGTCCTGCTCATCGTCGTCATACCAGGCATGATTGAAGCCGAAGGAGGCGAAGATGTAGTGGTCCTGGTTGCCGTTCAAATCGTAGGAACCTTGAATGCCGACGACCAAATACTGGAGACCGACGTCAACCTTCTGAGAGCCGACCTCCAACAATTTGTTTTCGCGATCCCAAGACGAATACTTGGCAAAGACACCGTAGCTCAAATGGCGACCGGCCTTATGCATCCAGTCGACGTAAAAGCCATACTCGTCCTCATCGCGGTAATCGGCATAGTCCTTTTCGTCATACCGCTTGATGCGCCAATTGGCAGAGAGCGTCATCGAATCCTTTGTCGAAAGCAAACGCGTGACCGAGCCGGAGAGACGATTTTCATAAAAATCCTCGCTAAGCCGCTCGGGACGATTCGGATCGAATTCGTAATCGGAACCATAGAAGTAGCTGTTGGCACCCGTCATCGAGAAACGATCCTTCAAGGTCATGCTCGTGCGCGGATTGAAGATGTACTCCATGCCGAAATCGAAATAATGATCCCAATTCCAGTCTTCACCTCCGGGAGAAGGATTGCTCTCCTTTTCGTAGGAAGGGCTGTACGCGGTCTTCAGCTTCAAGCGCTGATCAATGACACGCTCGTACGAAAACACCGGACCGATGGAAAATGTCGTGGAACTTTCCTTCTTGTAGAGAAGTTCGCCTTGATCATTGCGGGCAACTTCGCTTTCGTCGATCTGATCGCGGTTATCCGTGTAAGAGACCGATGTTCTGACACTCACGTCAAAACGATTCTTTTGCTTGTTCTGGAGAGGGACCGACACAGGTTCCGCCACGGAAAGCGTGACATAGGAAACGCCTAAAAGCAAAATCGGCACTACTGTGGCTGAGCGAGAGGAGCGAAACATAAACAAATGTCTCCGGGTATGTGAAAAAAGGAGCGACTCAATTCAAAAAATGAATCCCTTAATAATCAGTCAAAATATTGTAGTTATCCGCATGCTCTTGTCAAGATGAAAATTGCCTTATTTTGGTCTTTTTCGGTATGCGAAGGGTTGCTGCGAGACATACGTTGCGAACGAACGCCAAAGAAGTGCGGCAACAACTTCTTTTCCGGTCGTGGATTGCTTTTCCGGTCAACATCATTGCACCGCGCCCCCGCACGAGCGCCCGGTGCCGCGCCCTCGCCGTGCCTCCTCGTGCGCCCCGTGGTCGTGCGCGCCTCTCGTGCGGCATGGCGGTAGGGCGCGATGTCCCCATCGCGCCGCCCGTGCGCCCTCGCCCGCGCCTCCTCGTGCGGCTCGCCGTG
>JAEDLN010000085.1 GCA_016295275.1 Kiritimatiellia bacterium | reverse complement strand
ATCGCGCCCTACCGCCAAGCCGCACGAGGGGTGCGCACGGCAAGGGCGCACGAGGGGGGCGGCAAGGGGGCACGAGGGGGGGCGGCAAGGGCGGGTTGAGGGCTGGGGTGGGTGGGCTGCTTTACAGGGATTTTGATAAATGCTATACAAAATTGTATTTTATTGATGTCTGTTCTTGGCGGGATGCGGGCGGTTCGTTGCTTTGGGCGACGGTTTCGGATACGTCGAGACAATAACCATGGAACAACAAACAAAATGATGGGGCGTTTACGATTGGTCTGCACGGCGGTTTTGCTGTGTTTCGGGGCGTTTGTCCATGGGGCGGACGAGGGCTTTGCATTTTCCACGACATCCGACGGGAGCGTCACGGTGACGCGTGGCGACGTATCGTTGCGCTTGCGTCCGATTGCGTCGCGTTCGGACTGGTGGCGTGCCTTTCCGGTTCCGACCGGGACTTTATCGCCGCTTTCGCCGGCGTATCGCTTTGAAAGTTTTGGGCTTGACGCGTCCGGGGCGGCGCAGTTTTCTCCGGCGATCAAGGAAGGACGGACGAACGGCGTCCATGCCACTTGGACGTTTGATGTCCGCAACGGTCCGTTCGAAACGGCGCTGGAGTGTATTGTTCCTGCGAAATACGGCAGACGTTTCAAATGGCGCGCCGGGCAGGAGTCGGGGCATTCTCGAGCGTTGCTCAAGCCTGGAACGTATCGTGATTTGCGGCTGTACATTGACGGCATTCCGATTTTGAACGCCTGGTTTCAGAAGGACGTTTCCATGCGCATGTACGACCGTGGCGGCGGCGAGCTTCACATTCGCATTGGCAGCGGAGTCGGGGCGACCGGGCAGAAACGCGAGATCGGTTGCGGGCTTTATGCGGCGGAGACGGCGTCGTTTTGTGCCGTTGAGCCGTTGCGGATCGAGGCCGGCGACGACTGGCATCCGCTGCGCAATGTGTTTGAGACGAAGGCGGGGTCTGTCATGGACTTTTCCGGGTTTCGTCCAACGGGAACCCGTTGTGGCGAGAAGGGGCGTGTCATCGTCAACGATGCCGGGCATTTTGCTTTTGAAAGCGAACCCGGGACTCCGATTCGGTTCTATGGCGTAAATCTTTGTTTCGATGCGCTCTACATGGAGCACGAGGAGACGGATCGGATGCTCGACCGTTTTTGTCGCCTTGGCTACAATGCGCTTCGCATTCACCATTACGAGCCGAATTTGGTCGAGCCGTACCAGAGCACGGGATACAATTGGAATCAAACGGCGGTCGATCGGTTTCACTATCTGATAGCGGCCTGTTCGAAACGCGGGATTTACCTCACGAGCGACCTGTACGTGTTCCGCAAAGCGTCATGGAAGCAGATCGGGCGCACGACGGACGGTGACATTTCCTTTGGCGAGTACAAGGCTCTTGTTCCCGGTGACGAAGGCGCGTACCGCGATTTCATGAAATGGACGAAGGAGGTTTTCGGTTCGGTCAATCCGTACACGGGGAAGCGCGTCTGCGAAGATCCCGCCTGGATTTGTCTTTCGCTTGTCAACGAACCGGACTACACGAGCGACGTCATTTGCCGCAGTGCGGGATGGAAGCGGAAATGGAACGAATGGCTTGACGCGAAGTATCCGACGGTCGAAGCCTTGAAAGCGGCGTTTTCGACAATTGGGCCCGGCGAGGACCCGAAGAAAGGCACGGTTGAGATTCCGGCCGGGTTTGCCCGGCAAGGGTTTCCGCGTTCGCTCCATGCGCGCGAATTCGTTTCCGACCAGTTGGCGGGCTTTGTTGCGCGAGCGCGCCGCGATTTGGCGAACGAACTCGGCTGGCGGATTCCGGTTTCGGACATGAACAGCACGTATCAGGAAAACCGGTTTTTGCACAGTGTCCGAGCGGATATGGATTATGTCGACATCCACTTTTACATTGACCATCCGGTAGGGTTTGGCGCCTCGTCTTTCAACTATCCGAGCGAGACGGCGCACCGCAATCCGATGACGGCGGAAGGCCTTGAGGATTGGACGCATGTTGCAGGGACTCGAGTTTTCGGCAAACCCTTTGCGGTATCGGAGTTCAACTATTGCAGTCCCAACCGGTGGCGTGCGCCCGGCGTTTCGCTGATCGGAGCGCTTGCCGGTTATCAGGATTGGGATGCCATGTGGCGTTTTTCATGGGCGAACAATGCCGAAAATGTCGTGAAGGAGAATCCGATGAAATTCTTCTTTGTGGCTCAAGATCCGCTTGCGCTCCTTGCGGATCGGGCCGTTGCCGCCCTCTTTCTGCGGGGCGACATGGCGGTTGCGCGGGATACGCATGCGCTGGAAGCGAGCGTCGGGACGCTTCGCGGGCGTACGGGGCGCGATCCGGGACTTGCGTCCATCCATCGCGGGGCGTTTTCCGCGCGTGTCGGGATGCGTTTTGCCGATTGGGATGTCCCGTTCGAGGAACCGGGAGCGTATACGGGGATTGTTTCGACGCCGGAGAATTCGATTTCGGTCGACACCGATCGTCGAACGTGCGCGATCGATTCGCCGCGGACGGCGTTGCTCCACCTTCAAGGCGGGACGGAAGGCGAAGTCGGATCGGGGGCTTTGCAGGTCGCGGCGGACCAAGAGGCGACCATTGCCGCCATATCGGCGGACGGAGCGCCGCTTGGGACGTCCCGCCGCATTCTCGTGACGCATTTGACCGATCTCCAGAACACGGGAATGACCTATCTGGATGCATCGCGCCGGACAGCGCTCGTCCAAGGGACGACGCCGTATCTCGTCCGGGACGGCCGTGCAACGGTCTCGCTTGCGTTGGAAGAACCGGAGCGGTACGAAGTGTATGCCGTCGGGCTTGACGGGCATCGCATTGGCGAGATTGCGTCGAGCATTGCGGAAGGAAGGCTCGCGTTTCGCGTGCAAACGTGGAGCCAAGTCTCCGCCGAGACTGTACTTGCCTATGAGGTCGCGGAAAAAAGTCCTGCCGAATAAAGAGGCGTTCTTTTGCGCCGAACCAAAGCCGATCGCATTGTGTCGCGGGAAAAAAAGAAACCGTCCGAATAGCATCGAACGGTTTCGAAAAAGATGGAGCCAGCAAGTGGACTCGGACCACCGACCCGCGCATTACGAATGCGCTGCTCTACCAACTGAGCTATACTGGCATGGAACGGGTATGAATACTACCATGTCTTGAAACGAATCGCAAGCGTTGTTTTTGCGAAATTTTCAACCTGGCGATTTTTTGCTCCCACAGGGGAAAATCACGATGGGTCGGTGGGCGTTTGCGGATTGGTTTCGGCGGGGGCTGCGTCGGTTTTCCCCGCATTTTCCTTCCGGCGCTGGCGAAAGAACGATTGAAGGATCGAGAGGGACTCTGTCCCGCAGATGCCGGAACGAAGTTCGGGGTGGTGATTTACGCCGGGGTGGGAGAAGATTTGAAAAACGGTTTGCGCGCCCCGTTTGGGATCTGACACGGCCCAGCAGACGAAGGAGGGGCGTGCCAGGACGATGGCACCGCCGCACATGGGGCATGGTTCCTTAGTGACATAGAGCGCGCAATCGGTGAGGCGCCAATCGCCGGTGGCGGCGGTTGCCTGCGTAATGGCGATCATTTCGGCATGGGCGGTAGGATCTTTGAGCGTTTCGGTTTGGTTGCGGGCCTTTCCGACGATTTTCGCGGAACCGTCCGGCAGCATTCGGACGATGACGCATCCCATTGGGGTTTCGCCGTTTTCGGCGGCGATTTCCGCCTCTTTGAGGGCGATTTTCATCCACGTTTCGTGAAACGAATCGGGAAGAGAAGAAAACGAGGAAGGCGTCATTGTCAGAGGGACCCGAAACGGCGGTAATCGCGTGCCACGCGGAAAGGGACGCGGAACAGGAAAAAGAGCGTCAGCAGGATGAAAGAAATCGACGTGCAGGGGAAGCGAGGCAAGGGAGCCTTGAGGAGGGCGAGGAGGAGATCGGCGAGGACGGTCAAGGAGAAGAATGTGAATTGACCGTAGTAGCTGAGGATTTCCGACAAGAGCGTCCGAACGGCTCGAACGAAGGAGCTTTTTTTTGCGGTAGCGGGTTCGGAGATATCGCCGAGCCCGAGCCAGAGTGCTTTCCCGGAGGGGCGCGGCGGCAGGGCGGGGTCTGCGGGGGTCGGGAGGGGCGGCAGGTGTTGTTTGCCGGTTTCTTCGCAAAGCACGTGTTCGGCGGCGGAGGAAGAAGCGGACCAGTTTGCGGGGATCGAAAGGATGGCGAGCAGGAAAAGCGGGAGGCTGTTTCCGTGCATCAAGGCGAGGGCGACGCCGATGGAGGCGAGAAAGGCCGGTTTGAAAAGCAGGTGGAAAACGTAGTCCAGGAAGAAGCCCCGGCGCGAAGCGGTATCGGTCATTCGGGCGAGGGAACCGTCGGCGACATCGAGGATATAGCCGAGATTCCAGAGGCAACCGCTAAGGAACCAGCAGAGCAGTCCGGCCGGGGTATTTTGGGAGGCAGAGAGATATCCGGCGATGACGACGACGGGCGTCGACAAGACCCAGCAGAGGCCACCGAGGATGGTAACGGCGTTGGCGCTCAGACCGCAGGCGTGTGCGGCGAGGGCGATCGGATGGGCGAGGCGTCGGGCGAAGAGATTGGTGATGAGAGCAGGCTCTTCCGGCTTGATGGATTTTCGGTAGTTCAGCATGAGAAGAAGATATCGCAAAAGAAGCGGTTCCGCAAATTCGGGAGAGTGGCGTGGCGTGCTAGAGCGGGCGTCCGAAGATGCGGCGGGAGGCGATTTCGCCGCCTGCGTGGGTGGAAAACGGAATTGAGCGGTTGTCTCCCATGACGTAGATATGGTTTGGGGAGACCGTTCGCGGCGGCGTCGACCAGTCGCAGGGGAGCACGACGTAAGGCTCGTCGACGGGGCGGTTGTTTCGGAAGAGGGTTCCGGAGCGGAATTCGATGGTATCGCCCTCCAGTCCGATGACGCGTTTCAGCAGGAGGTGACGTGCTCCGCCGTAACGCAATGCGACGACATCGCCGTATGCAGGCGGCTTGTTCCGGTAGGCGAGGCGGTTGCAGAATGCAAACCCGTGTTCGGGGTATGTCGGAAGCATGCTGATTCCCTCGATGCGCGCCGGCACGAGCCAGAAGCGGCAAACGAGAAAGGTTCCGGCGATCAGCAGAGAGAGTCGCAGGAAAAAGCGGCGATCGAGGGTGGGGAAAAGGAATCGAGTCAGCTTGCGTGGTAGCATTGTGGCGGTCCTGCGGCAAAATCGCTCTTGACGGGATCGAAAGACACTAGCGGATTTTCACCAAGAGGAAGAACAGCAACGGCATCAGCCCGGCTTGGATCAGCACGAAGCGTAGCAGAATCTGGCCTGGGCTCCAGTTGTATTTGACCTTCAGGTGGTCGTGCAAGGGGCAGCGGATGGAACGCACCACACGAAAGATCCAATGGACATTCGAGTTGTCGCCGTTTTGGCTGCCGGTATTGATATGGAAGGCATTCATGATTTTCAGGAATGCCATTTTCAGAACGCCCGTAAAGCCATCGAGGATGACGACGGGGAACATGACCAGGATGACGAATGGGTTTCCGGAGACGAGGGCGGCGACGCCTGCGAGGAGACCGAGGGGGCGCGATCCGGCGTCCCCCATCAGCATGGAGCTCGGGTGTGCGTTATGCCAGAGATAGCCGGCGGTAACACCGCCGTAGGCGGAGCAGAGAATGGCCCATCGGGCACCCTCCGGGTTATGGGGAATGAGGAGGTATTGTGCGATTTGTTCGTGGCCGACGATACCGTAGAGGAAGGCGGCGGAGCCGAACAGGGAAATCAAGGTAAGCGAACCTGCGAGACCATCCACGCCATCGGTGCAATTGGTGGCATTCATACTCACCCAGAGAATCAGCGTCGCCAGGATGGTATAGAGAGGCCAAGAGAGGGTGACGGTGGATTTGACGAACGGAAGCCAAATATCGATGGCGTGAAAGCGGCAAAGAATCAATGCGGCGGAGAAACAGATCACCAGATCGAGCAAGCCCTTTTTGATGGGCCCCCATGGGACGATGGATTTGTCATCCAGGTATCCTGTCATCATGGAAGCGAACAGGCAGAATACGATTCCCCATTGACGATTCAGCAGCAAATGCCATTGGGAAGGGTCCGAAGCCAGGGTGCCGAGTCGGGACAAGAGTTCGCCGAACGTAGCCGCCTCATCGGTATTGGCCGGGAAAAAGGGGAGGACGAGGATCAGGACGGGCAGGGAAAGCAGCACCATGAAATAGCCGATGCCGGTCGGCTTGCCTTTGGAGAGGGCGCCATCCTTGACGAATGCCTTGCCGCGATCGCAAGGGAGGCGGCGTGCCAGACGGGGGAGAAACCTGCAGCAAAGAATGGCGGCGGCGATTGCCGCGAAGGAAATTAAGAGCAAGTGGGATCCCATCATACGGAAGGGACCCCAAAGTTCCGATAAAAACTTCAGGTGGTAGAGCATGGAGAAAGGAAGCGAAAAAAAAGCTAACAGGAAGATTTGCGCAAGAATTCGACGGCTTCGAAAACAGCATGTACGAGCATGGAAGCGGCATCTTGCACGGGTGGCGGCGAAGTCGGGAAGGTGAAGGAGACGTCTGCCGCCTTCAGGAGCGGGATATCGTTGAATGAATCGCCGATTCCGGCCATTCGCGCAACGGAGAAATGTTCTTTTACATATTGGACGGCGATCCCCTTCGAGCAACCGGCCGAAACGATATCGAGGATCGAGACGTTCTGAAAAGCGGTCATATGGGAGCCGAGTTTCTCGTGAAGAGCGGAGGCGTATGTTGCGGCGTCCTCCGGGGAGGGAAAGGCGGCTGAGATGGCGTGGATCGTGTCGGGCGGGATTTCCCGCAACGAAGAAATATGGTGCCAATCCGCGGGAGCGTTCGGGTTGGTCGACCAGAGTTCGCCGCCGGCTTGAATCCCGATATAAGCCAGCGGTTCGACCATCGAAACGACTTGCTCGGCGAGTTCGACCGGCATGGTCCGTTCGCGGATGATTTGTCCCGATGCGTCGAGGAGCATTGCACCGGAGGAGACGATTGCAAAATCAAGATCGAGCTCGTCGGGAAATTCCCGAAAGAGATCTTTTCTGCAACGGCCCGTACAGATGCCGAAACGGCCGCCTGCCTGTCGAAACGCGCGAATGGATTCGATGTTCGCAGCGGAAACGCGTGGTTTTCCGTTCCAGAAGAAAAGCGTTCCGTCGAAATCGCTTGCGAGAGCCGTCTGGTCCAAAGCACGCATGGTCGAATGAGGGGTGCGAGCGGGTTAAAGCGGAAGGACGGCCTTGAGCCATTCGTCTGCGATCAGCTGGTGCAAGGCGGGCGTCGGGTGGACGCCGTCCTTCGACCAATGGGACGAGGGGGCCCGTTTGCAGGCCTCGTCGATGGGTTGCTGCAGCGGAATGAAAGTCAGGTTGAATTCCCGTGCGAGTTTTTTCGTATAGGCTGCGCGGATGGCGACCTCCGGTGCGAGATTTGCCTTATCGGAATCGGGCACGATAAAGGGTTCCAGAAGGATGATGCGGGCATTCGGGAGTTTGGAGCGGGTCCATGAGAGGAGTTCGCGGAAGATTCGTTCTGCGCGTTCCGGTTCGACGCCGTTACCCTTTTCCTCGTGCCACGAATCGTTGACCCCGATGAGGATGGAGATGATATCGGGCTCGAGATTGAGACAATCGGCGCGCCAGCGGGCATAGAGATCGACGATTCGGTTTCCGCTGATGCCGCGATTGATGAAGGTCAGGTCTTTTTCTGCGCAATCGAGGGAAAGGCGGGATTTGATCAGTCCGGGGTATCCGGGGCCGACATCGTTGGTTTCGTAGCCGGCGCCACCGGAGGAGATGCGGCCGCAATCGGTAATGGAATCGCCTTGAAAGAGGATTTTCATAGAGAGAACGTGAATGGAGAGGGTGAAAAAACGGAAACGGGCATGATCAGGCGTCCGGATGTGCGGGCGGATCCCTAATCAGAAGATTGGCCATCATGGCAGGGGTTATTGCGTATTTCCTTCCGCAGAGGTGGCATTGGAAGGTGCGTGTCGTATTGGAGCGAATCCAGCTTTCCAGCACGGAGCGCGGTTCCGATGCGTAGGCTTTCAGGACCTTTTCGAGCGAGCAATCGCATCCGATGCGAAGCGGCACGGCTGGGGCCGTTTCCAGCTCCGGAATGCCGAGGGAATAGCGGAAGGAGCGGAGGGTTACGCCGAAGTCCATGATTTGCCTGACATATCCCGTTTTGAAATGTTCCGCGAATGCCTGAAACGTCTGTTTCGCGCAGTTGGAGGAAGCGACGATGGCGATTGCGTAGACATGGTAGAGACGGCCATCGATTTCATCGGCGGAAAGGGCGAGGCGGCAAGGTCCGACGGATTTCAGCAAGGCCTGGCAGATATCCTCCGGGTTTCCGCTAGGAATCTGGGAGGTGATTTGGGAATGGATTTCGCCGTTGCCGCGCAGGATGGAGAGCTTGACAAATGCGTTATCGCCGCAAAGGTCGTTCGGATCGGTTCCCTTGGGAGGAATGAGGGTATCGGGGGATTTTTCCTGCAAATAGCCGCGCAGATGACCATTCTCATCGATTTCAACATAAAATCCGGAAGCCCGTCCGGACAGCGTTGCCGTCAGGCAGAGCCTGGCGTCGGAATGATCCATGAACGAATGCAGAACGGCAAGACCCGCCAATGCCTTACCGAGGACAGTCGCCCCTTTGAGGGATAAGCCGTGAGCCGCAGCCAGTTTTCTGGTTGTTTCCGTCACATCGGCAAAAATGAAACGGACATCACGAGCTGGGGTAAAGCCCATGACGACGGCATCGTTCGTGCGAGCTAGAACCATACGGAGGCGGTTGAGAAAGCGGGTTGAAAGAGGGGGAAGAGGCTTAAAACAAGCAAGGGAGAAGCCTAGCAAAGGGCGGGTACGGGCGTCAAGCAACGGCGGCGGATCGGAGACGCGGGGGGAGGAGGGAGCGGCGAGGGGGTGCGCGCGGCGAGCGGCGCACGGCGAGGGGGCGCGGCACGGGGGCGCGGCGGGTGCGCGACCCTGCCGCGCACCGTGCCGCGGACAGAGCCGCGGCATGCAAAACTCTCAGCGTGTGCTACTTGCCAAGCCGCGCAATGCGGCGGTGAGCCACCACAGGCGATGTGGCGCGGCGGCGCGATGGGGACATCGCGCCCTACCGCAATGGGACCGTGCAAGGAGACCGTACCACGGGGCGCGGGCGGTGCGCACGGGGCGTAAATGGCGGTGCGCATTCCGCGTGCGTAATGGCGGTAGGGCGCGATGTCCCCATCGCGCCGCCCGGGTAATG
>JAEDLN010000084.1 GCA_016295275.1 Kiritimatiellia bacterium | reverse complement strand
GTTTCACTTTAATTTCGACCATCCAATCGTAGAGGCTCCTTCCTCATTAAGAAAGAAAGTTCGATTTATGGATTTCTCATCCGATTATTCCGTTCCCAAATCGCTCGGCATTGACCTTGGTTCAAATTCTCTTGGCTGGGCAGTTGTCAATTCGAAGACAGCGGACATTCTTCGTACCGGTGTTGTTATCTTTGATGAAGGTATTATCCGAGAAAAGGGAAATGATTCCATTAAAACTCCGGCCGCAATCCGTCGCGGGTATCGCATGGCGAGACGTATCAAGTTTCGTCGCCGGCTGCGGAAATTTGCCGTTTTAAAGGATCTTATTGAAAACGAAATGTGTCCGTTGTCGCCGGAAAATCTGAAGGCATGGAAGCAGGAGGGGGTATATCCTTGTTCGGATCGTGCGTTCATGCAATGGCTTGCAAGTTCACCGGAAAGCAATCCATATGCGGATCGAGCCTTTGCGGCGGAGCGTGCGGTTGAAAAGTATTCGCTCGGCAGAGCCGTTTACCATATTGCCCAACGTCGGGGATTTCTTTCCAATCGCAAGGATGAAATGTCTGCAGAGGAGACGGAAGACAAGGATGTAGGGATTGTCAAGGCCGACATTGGCGAGCTTTCGAGTAAGATACAAGAGTTTTCACAGAAAAGCGGAACCGAACAGACGTTAGGACAATTTTTGTATGATTGCTTCCGCAAGGGTGTCCGCATTCGCAAACATCATACTGGGCGAAAGGAACATTATCTTTCGGAATTCAAGAAAATCATGTCTGTTCAAATAGAAGCCGGTGTGATCGACCAACCGCTGGCCGACAAGCTCGAGAAAGATATCTTTTTCCAGAGACCGCTTCGCTCTCAAAAGAATCTTGTTGGCAATTGCCCGCTTGAAAAGCGCAATAAACGTGCCCAACTGTTTCGTCCGGAATTTGAGGAATATCGAATGTTGACGCTGGTCAACAACCTTCGTGTTCTTCCTGACACCGAAAATAGAGCACTCTCCGACGTTGAGCGTCAACGCGTGATCAGCAAATTCTTTGTTGTAGCCCGTTCCATCAAGATTGAAGCACTTGAAAAAGCCATTTTTGACGCCAAAACGATTAAGAGACTGAAAAACGAAAATCGTTCTGTCCGTTTGCTCAATTACAAATCTGACGTAACAGTTTCCGCCAATACCGTTTCCCAGCAACTCAACAATCTATTTGGAACGGAACTGGATGGGTTCAAGTCGCATATAATCCATGGCAAGAATAAGGGTGAAATAAGAGAATACGACTACAATGCCGTTCTGGATGCAGTCTCCTTTTTCGATGACAATGATAAATTGGAAAAATTCGCCAAAGAACGGTTTGGGTTCGATGACAATCAAACAAAGGCATTACTCAGGATTCGCATTCCGGATGGATATGCCTCCTTTTCTCTTAAAGCCATCAATAAAATCCTTCCGTTTTTGAGAAAGGGGATTGGACTTCATTTGTCGATTCTGCTTGCTAATTTGCCGAACTTACTTGCCAAAAAACAAGGAGAAGGGGCGTATGAGCAATGTGCTTCTCAAATTGAAGATGAACTTTTCCGGCTTGAGGAGGATGTTAAACAGAATCGGGAAGCAGCATTTCTTAATCATAAGGTTTCCGTATTTCCTCTGAGAGATCGATTTTGTGCTTATCTTCAGGAAGAATTTAAGATTCCAAAAGAGGAGTGCGATCGTGTGCTATATAGACAGGAAGATTCTTTTTTCTATACGACTGATCCAGAAAAAGACGATATTCTTCCTGCCGTAAAACTTAGTAATATTCGCAATCCGCTTGTACAACGGTCGATGACCATCTTGCGTAAGCTTGTGAACGAGTTGCGACGCAATGAGATTATTGATGCCCAGACTCACATCAACATTGAGCTGGCACGAGAAGTCAATGACCGCAATCATCGTATGGCGTACGAAGCGTGGCAGAAAGGGCGTGCTGCGGCTCGCGAGAAAGCGAAAACGGAAATTGAAGGGTATGATGGAATTACCCCTACTGACGATTTGATTTTACGTTATCTTCTTTGGAGCGAACAGGCTTGGATGTGCCTTTACACCGGAAAACCGATAAACGTGCGCGATGTTCTCTGTGCAAACTCCCAATTTGATATTGAACATACGGTTCCAAGATGTCGTTCCGGAGATGATTCGATGGCGAACAAAACGCTTTGCGAACAAAATTATAACCGGGCCGTGAAAGTGGGGCGTTTGCCGACAGAATGTCCGAATTACAGCGAAATTGAAACACGTCTTCGTTCCTGGAAGGAGAATAAGCTTAAGACATTGGAAAAGGATTACGAGCGACAGAGATCAGCCGCTCGGCATATATCGTCATTGAATCCGGAAAGAAAGGCAAGCGCGCTTCAAAAAGCCTATGTCACGAAACTTGAACTGGATTACTGGAGAAAGAAGATTCATTATTTCGAGATTCAAGATAGCGATATTGGGGACGCCTTTGGTTTTATCAATCGGCAACTTGTCGATACGGGTATCATGGCCAGGCATGCGGTGCAATTCCTTTCTTCCGTTTATCGTTCACCTGGAGGGAAACCGAATGTCTGGCCCGTCAATGGTCAAGCCACAGCCTTTGCCCGCAAGGAATGGGGGCTGCAAGATGCTGATTTACCTAAGGATCGTGACAACAACATTCATCACGCGATAGATGCAATCGTCATTGCGTTGCTGAATAAAACACGATTCAATCGTATTTGTTCTTTCCTCAAAGACGATACGAAACCACCCATTCCCGGATTGACCCGAACAATAGTTGATCCTCCTTGTGAAAACTTTGTTCAGAAGGTCAAGGAAGCAACCTCTCAAGTTTTGGTTCGCCATCTTTCATTCCATAAAGAGACTAAACAAACGGCGTACAGGAAGAGGCATTTGGCGAGACCGATGATGACGAAGAAAGGAAAGATTTCTGTTGTTGTCTCCGGTGGTAAAACCGTACGAGGGCAGCTTCATGCCGAGACTTTCTACGGGTACATTCACGATCCGGCCGACCCCAATCCAAATCGCACGATATTCGTCGTTCGCAAACCGATTAAAGACGTGAAGAATTTCGACGAAATCATTGACCCGGCGGTTCGTGAAACCGTTAAGAGCCAGGTTGCGGCTATTATGAGTCGAACCAACGAATCTCTTGACCAAGTCAAAAAGAAGCTTGGGGAGTCAGACGGATATACAATCTGGATGAAAAGGCCGGACGAAATGAATCGAAACGGCATTCCGATTCTGAAGGTCCGAATCAAAGCCAAGCTTGTGTCCGCGCACGAATTGAGGCCACAGAAGTTCGTGTCAGATAAGTCCTATAAGAATTCTTACTATGTTGATTCTGCGGCCGGATCCAACTTCCGCCTTGATGTTTACGCAAAGGGGCTTTCCATCGCCAATCTGTTGTATTGGTCAAAAGATCCGGAAAGCATTATTCGCAAAGATCTTGGGAGTTTGCGCGGCAGTGTCTCAGTTGGCTCGATGGTTATCCTTCGTCAATCTTCAAGCGAAGACATACGTGCTCTGGGACAATCCGATTTTTCTTCGCGGGTATATAAAATCTACAAATTTAATTACAACAGTAAACAAATTGAGATTTTCCTTCGAAAACATACAGAGGCGAGGGCGCTTGGCAGCTTAAAACGACCCGCATATAAGACGGATTTCACTAGTTTTACCGAGCCGCTGACTGTTGTTACGACTGCTAGAGTTGCCGAGCATGTGCTTTTCGAAGGAATTGACTTCGAGATGACAATAGATGGGCGAATCACCTTCAAGGCCTGAACTGGAAATCGGTAATGTTGAAAAAGACTCTTTGTTTCGAGAATCCTGGGTATATTTTCGTGAAAGACAATCAGCTTGTCTTTCAACGAAAGGGGAGTTCTCTCATGAGTCAAAAACTTGAGGAAGGAGAAAGCAAGTCGCAGCAACGATATCGTTTGCGGTTGGAGGAACTGTTGGGACGGAATTGTGTTCCGATTGCCGACATAGGCTTTGTCGTGCTTGAAAGTCGGGACTTGGTCGTCAGTGCTTATGCGCTTGATGCTTTAGCACAAAACAATGTTGCTGTGATTACTTGCGACTGGAAAATGATGCCATCTGCCATGTTGCAGCCACTAGAGGGACATACGCTTTCCCATCGCAACACGATTGCACAGTTGGGGGCGACAAAGACGAAATGCGATCAATTTTGGAAGCAGACTGTTGTGGCGAAAATCCGCAATCAAGCCGAATGTCTTTCTCGGCATGGCAGGGAGGAGTCGGAGAGGCTTCTGCAGCTTTCCAAATTCATAACCGGCGGTGATCCTGAAAATCGGGAAGGGCAAGCTGCGATGATTTATTTTAAAGCTTGGGAATTAACTCGGACCACCTCTCATGATACAGAAGGTCCGGATTTGACAAATAGCGCTTTGAACTATGGCTATGCGATTCTTCGGGCAGCGATGGCCCGAGCTCTCGTTGGTTCAGGGCTTCTTTGTATTCGTGGAATCCATCATCATTCACAATATGATGCCTTCGCACTGGCGGATGATCTCATGGAGCCTTATCGGCCCTTTGTGGACTCATTGGTTTTCGGAAACTTTTTTGCGGAAAAGTCTGAAAGTGGAGATGGAAAGAAAAGTTTTTCACGCGAACACAAGATTGAAATTTTGAAATTGTTGGCTTCTGATGTTATTATCGATGGTTTACGGCGTCCGTTGTCTATTGCCATGACGATGACAAGTTCTTCTTTAGCGGCGTGTTTTCTTGAAAAGGAGAAACGAATTTCATTTCCGACATTTGATTAGTGTGTTCATATGGACGGCAACAAACATCCAACGTACAAAGCGCTTTCGCACTATACCATCATATGGTTACTCGTTTGTTTTGATTTGCCGACGGACACAAAAATCCAGCGAAGAAATGCTGCAATCTTTCGTAAGAATCTCCTCAAAGACGGATTTTCAATGATGCAGTTTTCCGTCTACATTCAGCATTGCGCCACACACGAATCCATGGATGTTCACATTCAAATAGTTCGTACAATGATTCCCCCAGAAGGGCTTGTTTCGATTATTCGCATAACCGACAAGCAATTTGGGGACACCATTACCTTGTGTGGCAGAAAAAGTGTTCCGCCTCCGACAACATACACCCAACTCGAACTCTTTTAACAGGAGGACTGTTTGTTAGAGGTTTTCTGCCGAAGCTATTCAACGGAAAGATGAAGAATCAATTCGTTTTTTTCTTTTTGGCAGGTGTTTTCTGATTTTTTTACCCTCATATTTTCCTATAAAACCCTTGCTTTATAAGGCTTTTGCCAAATACGGTGGAAAGGGTAAAAGGGGAAACCCAATTCACAACCGAGACTGGTCTAGGTCTCGGACGGTTTGGTGGAAAGGGTAAAAGGGGAAACTCAATTCACAACATCAGATGGTCGCTACGCTTCGTCAGCGGCGGTGGAAAGGGTAAAAGGGGAAACTCAATTCACAACCCGGAGCGCGATCAATGTAACTGCCGGAATGGTGGAAAGGGGAAAAGGGGAAATTCAATTCACAACTCATAAAAGGTAAGATGAGGACAACTTGCTGGTGGAAAGGGGAAAAGGGAAAACGCAATTCACAACGAACAAATGCGGATGGAGAAACGGGGGGAAAACCATTCATAAATCCCTAAGCGTACAATGGAATACACGCCTAGGGATTTAAGAAGATCCCTTTGACTAGAATGAAAGAAGGGGGTAGTTGTCAAAGAGCGAAAGGGTTTTTGTGTAGCATAAGTGTTATGGCTTATACAACAAAGAACCTAACGTGAGGATAATAACGCAACATGGTGAGAACTACAATGAGAAAATGCAGCATCTCCTTTGCCAAATCACGGCTTTCCTTCATGTCAAAAAAGCTTGCTTTTATCTCAAAAAAAATCACTGCCATCCTATAACCATGGTGTGAAAAGGTACACGCGGAGACGCGGAGACGCGGAGAATCTTCCTCGTTCGGGTTGATGCAGAACGCAACGGCGGAAAACGGGGGGCGTTAATTGAAACCACCGCCTCCCGCTGATCAGCCGTCGCGCGTTCGTCGCCCCTCGCGAGGGGCGTGAATTGAACCTTAATGGGAGAAGGACCTATGTTTCAGCGGTTGCCCCTCGCACGAGGGGAGCGGGAGGCAACTGGCACGGGGGGCGGCGTGGAGCGCGCGAGGGAGCGGGAGGGAAGCGGTTGCGTGGTGCGCGCGAGGCGGTGCGCACAACGGGACGCGCGTGGAGCGCGGGATGCCAAGCCACGCACCGCGGTGGCGAGCCACCGCGGGCGATGCAGCGCGGCGGCGCGAGCCGGGAGGCGCGGCGGGACACAAGCGTGGAACGCGGCAACGGAGGCGGAATGGAGCGGGTGTAATGGCGGTAGGGCGCGATGTCCCCATCGCGCCGCACGGGTAATGAGCGGGTGTTATGGCGGTGCGCACGAGAGGGACGCGCGGCGTGGGGTCGCGGCGGGACGCGAGCGTGGAGCGCGCAACGGGGCGGACCACTGGGACCGCGCGGGTGCGGGGACGTGTGGAGAGCGCGCCGAAGGGACGCGAAGGTGCGGCGGGGGAGCGCGGCGTGGGAGCGATTCAAAAGAAAAAGCCAATGCGAGTGACTATGCGAACGCAAGTGCGGCATAGCTTGGTTTTGCGATTTTTCGGGCTTGCGAAAAGCGGCTTTGCCCAAGGTGGGCATATTTGATAGGATGGGGAAAAGCATTTATTCGAATCTATGAAGTCTCTTTTTCGCAAAACCGTTTTTTCATTTCTCACCTGTTGGGTTGCCGCGGGTGTTCACGGTGCGGCGGTCGAGCCGGGTGTTACGGATGCGTTGGCGGCATCGGTCAACGGGTATCCGGTTTTGGTCTCCGATGTGGTACGGGTCATGCAACCGGCATTGGAGAAGGTGAAGCGGGGCAATCCGGGGATGGCGGACGAAGCCGTTTTCAAAGAAGCCTATTGGACGGCGCTTCGGGATTTGGAGAATCAGCGTCTGGTGATTCAGCAGTATTGGAAATCGGAGATGCGGATTCCGGACCATGCGATCGACCGCATGGCGGCGTCGGTTTTGGACGATCGCTACCATGGCGATCTACAGGCTTTGCAGAGCGATTTGCAGCAGGATCAGATGACCTACAGCGAATGGAAGGATCAATTGCGGGAGCACATGATCGTTTCGGCGATGCGGCGCACCTTTGTAGAAGACAACGTCCACATTTCGCCCAATGCGATTCGCAAGTATTATTCGGAGCATACGGCTTCCTTCGAGCAGCCGCAAACGATTCGTTTGTACATTGCATCGATACCGGTCGGTTCGACAAACGAGCTGACGGCGTTTCGGGAAGCATTGGCTTCGGGGAAGAGTTTTGCGGAAGCGACCCGGACGTATTCGAAGCATTCGTTTGCCGACAAGGGCGGAGACTATGGGTTTGTCAATGTGGACGAGACGTTGATTCCGCAGTTGGCCGGGACGGCGAAAGCGTTGGCGGACGGCGAGGTATCGGGTCCGATCGAGCTTTCCGGTTCGTACTTTTTCCTGTATCGTTCCGAATCCAGAGCGGCAAAACGCCTGGCATTGCCGGAGGTTTGGGATGAGATCGAGGAAGAGCTGTCGGCGAAGAAGCGTGCCGAGCTTTTCGAGAAGTGGATTTTGGATTTGCGCAAAACGGCGTCCATCCAAGAGTTTTCTCCATTCCAGGAAAAGAAGAAGGAATTGTGATTTTCCGTTTCAAGCAAGATCCGATTACGGTGCTGACGCCCCCGCGCGGTTGGTGGAACATCCAATGGCGCGAGTTGTGGACCTATCGCGATTTGGCGTATCTGTTTGCCAAGCGGGACGTATCGGTCATCTATACGCAGACCATTTTGGGTCCGGTTTGGTTTTTGATACAGCCGGTTTTGACGGCGTTGGTTTTTTCCGTCGTATTCGGGCATGTAGCGAAGATTGGGACGGACGGGTTGCCGCATTTTCTGTTTTACATGACCGGCATCTTGATGTGGAACTATTTTCGCGGCATCATGGTTGGCACGGCCGACTCGTTGCGTGCGATTTCTCCCATGGCGAGCAAGATCTATTTTCCGCGGTTGCTGGTACCGCTTTCGTTTCCGCTTTCGAACCTGGTGTATTTCTTTTGGAATGCCGTGATTTTGGCGGCTTTTCTCGCATACTACCGGTTGCAAGGGGCACCGGTTTGTCCGTCTCGGTACATTTTGTTCTTGCCGGTTGCGATCGCCTATACGGCTCTCACGGCGGTTGGAACGGGGCTTTGGTGGGCGGCGCTGACGGTCAAGTACCGTGATTTATCCTTTACGCTTGGGTTTTTCGAGCAGATTTGGCTCTATGCGACGCCGATCGTCTATCCGATTTCAGCCGTTACGGATCCGGTTTTCAAGGCGATTCTCTTGCTCAATCCGGTCACGCAATCGGTCGAGTGGGCTCGGGTCATGCTGTTAGGGGTTCCGCCGACGTATCTGACGATGCGGATGCAGTTGACGGGGTGGGGAATATCGATTTTGGTATTTCTCATCGGCTTGGCGCTTTTCAACCGTGCGCAACGCACCTTTGTGGATGTCGTTTAGGGGGGTGGAATGAAAAGCGAAAACGAGACGTTGCCGGCGATACGGATCGAGCATCTTTCGAAAGACTATCGGCTAGGTGTTTTCGGACATCGGACGTTACGGGACGAATTGTTGGCCAAATGGCATCGGTTGCGCGGCCGCAATCCGGAAGCGTTTCTCGGAAAAGTCGGGGATGTACCGCGATCGAATCATGGTGTTTTCCATGCGTTGCGCGATGTTTCTTTTGATGTCATGCCGGGGGAGACGGTCGGCTTCATCGGGCGGAACGGGGCCGGAAAATCGACTTGTCTGAAGCTTCTTTCCCGGATTTCGCTGCCGACCGAGGGGCGTATCGAGTTGCGGGGGCGCGTTGGGGCGTTGCTGGAGGTCGGGACGGGGTTTCACCCGGAGCTGACGGGGCGGGACAACATCTATTTGAATGGTGCGATTCTCGGCATGAAACGGCGGGAAATCGATCATGTTTTCCGTCAAATTGTCGATTTTTCGGAAATCGGACCTCACCTCAACACGCCGGTCAAGCGCTATTCTTCGGGCATGTATGTCCGGCTTGCGTTTTCGGTTGCGGCGCATTTGCAGACGGACATTTTGTTGATTGACGAAGTCTTGGCGGTTGGGGACGCGGAGTTTCGCAAACGCAGTTTGGAGCGGATGCTGGACATTGCGAAAAGCGGGCGGACGATCCTGTTCGTCAGTCACCAAACGGAAAATATCCGGCGTCTGTGCAGGAAGTGCGTATGGTTTGACGACGGACGCGTCCGAGAGATTGGCATGTGCGAGACCGTTCTCGAATCCTATCAAGCCGTGACGGAGCAGGAAAAGACGGTTCGAACGGGGCTGCAA
>JAEDLN010000083.1 GCA_016295275.1 Kiritimatiellia bacterium | reverse complement strand
CTACCGCCATTACACCGCAAAAATCGCACGCGCATTACCCACGCCATTACCCGGGCGCATTACGCCCTACCGCCATTACACCCGCCAAATTCGCACGCGCATTACCCGGGTTCGCCGCCCCGCCCCGTCGCTTTGGCGCGGTAATGCCGCGCCACCGCCCGCCGGGGCTCCCGGCCCCCGACCGACTCGATTGATTTCAAAGGACTTTTATACTAGAGTTTGGTCACCTTCATAGATAACCATAATGGTAGTGTTTAATGGAGACGCCGATGACGCTCGAAGAAGAAATTGCCGCCCTGAAACGCAAGCACCACGCCCTGATTCTGGCACACAACTACACCCGCCCGGAGGTGCAAGATCTCGCAGACTTCGTCGGCGACTCCCTGGAACTCTCTCGAAAGGCGGCGGAATGCCACGCCCCCGTAATCGTTTTTTGCGGCGTCCGGTTTATGGCCGAAACGGCAAAAATCCTTTCGCCCGAATCGATTGTCATCCTGCCGAACCCGAATGCCGGCTGCCCGATGGCAGATATGGCGTCGCCCGAGCTGGTCGCCCGATACCGCAGGGAACACCCGGATACGCTGATCGTCGCATATGTGAACACGACGGCTGAAACCAAAACCGAAGTCGATATCTGCTGCACGAGCGGAAATGCGGAAAAACTGATCGCAGGACTTCCGGAAGACCGGAAAATCCTGTTTCTGCCCGATGCCAATCTCGGCGCAAACCTCAATAACCGCCTTGGACGGAAAATGGCGCTTTGGCCGGGTTTCTGCCCTACCCACAACAAAATCTTTCCGGAACATATCCTCGCGGCAAAGGAAAAACACCCGGGCGCAATCGTGCTCGTACACCCCGAATGCACCCCCGCCGTCACGGCACTCGCAGACCACGCGCTTTCTACCGGTGGAATGCTCAAGTTCGTACGGCAATCGGACGCCAAGGAATTCGTCATCGGGACCGAATGCGGCATCGTACACCGGATGCGCAAGGAAAACCCCGATAAGCATTTCTATCCGCTCGAACCCGCCGTGCTTTGCCCGAATATGAAAAAAATCACGGAAGAAGACGTACTGTTCGCGCTTCGAAACCTTTCTCCGCGTATCGAACTCGATGACAACATGCGCAAACGGGCATTGGCGCCAATCGAACGGATGCTGGAGGTCATCCCTTGATGAAAGTCGCAGTCGGTCTTTCCGGCGGCGTCGATTCCTCAGTCGTTGCCGCTTTGCTCAAATCGCAAAACCACGAGGTCGTCGGTCTTACCATGAAACTATGGAAGCCCGGACGCTATCAGGGCGGCAAAAAAGACGCCTGCTTCGGTCCCGGCGAGGCGGAAGATATCCAACGTGCGGAAAACCTGTGCCGCAAATTGGAAATTCCGTATCATGTCTTCGACTGCTCGGACGCGTATGAAAAAAACGTCCTGGAATACTTCCGCTCGGAATACCTTGCCGGAAAAACGCCAAACCCGTGCGTGCGTTGCAACGCTTTCATGAAGTTCGGCGTCCTCCCGGATCTGGCGCGAAAAGCCGGTATCGGTTTCGAAAAATTCGCAACCGGACATTATGCCCGAATCCGTGAGGAAAACGGTACCTTTCGTTTGCTTCGCGGAATAGACGAAAAAAAGGACCAGTCCTATTTTCTCTATCGCCTGAAACAATCGCAACTGGCCCACTTGATCTTCCCGCTCGGAAATCTGCAGAAGTCCGAAGTCCGCGAAAAGGCGGCACAATTCGGTCTGGAGGTCAAAGACCAGCCCGATTCTCAGGATTTCTACAGCGGCAATCATACGGAGCTCCTCCATACGCAGCCGAAAACCGGCAACATCGTCGATGCAAACGGAAAGGTGCTCGGTACGCACATGGGCTTCTGGAACTACACCATCGGCCAACGCAAAGGCTTGGGAATCGCCGCGCCCCATCCGCTGTACGTCCTGGAACTGAACCCGTGCCGTAATGAGGTCGTCGTCGGAAATGCGGAGGATACGCTCCGGCACGAACTGAAACTCGCCGACTGCAATTGGATCGTTGAAGAGCCATGTGGAAAAGTGGAGGCGAAGGTCCGCTCCGTTTCCCGACTGCTTCCCGCCTTTTTCAAAAACGGCGTCTTGAGCTTCCCCGATGGCGTATCCGCCGCCGCACGGGGGCAATCCGCCGTTCTGTACCGGGACGATGAAGTTCTGGGCGGCGGCATGATCGCCGAGGTGACGTAAATGAACCCGCTGATCGAAAAAGCCCTGGCGAGGCCGTATAACCTCGAACACGACGAATTGGCCGCCCTGCTGTCGCTCGACGATCCGACAGAGTTGTTCGACGCGGCCTATCGATTGAAATGCCGGTACGTCGGAAAGTCCGTTTCGCTGCGGGGACTGGTGGAACTCGGAAACAACTGCGCAAAAAACTGCTTCTACTGCGGTATCCGGCGGGAAAACCGGAATGTGTCCCGTTACCATTTGAGCGAAGAGGACGTGATTCGAATGGCGCACTGGAGCTTTCTGCAGAACTACGGCTCTGTCGTGCTGCAATCCGGCGAACTCGAATCAGAGGAAAATACCGAATACATCGAACGGATTTTGAAGGGAATCCGCTCTTTCGGGGGCGACCGTTTCGGGATCACATTGTGCTTGGGCGAACAGACGGAGGAAGTTTACCGCCGTTGGCACGACGCCGGAGCCCACCGGTATTTGCTGCGGATCGAAAGCTCCGTTCCGGAACTCTACGCCCGACTCCACCCCGCCGACCACTCCTATGCTCGCCGGGTCGAATGCCTGAAAATCTTGAAGAAACTCGGATACCAGACGGGAAGCGGCGTGATGATCGGTCTCCCGGAACAGACAATCGACCACCTCGCTCGCGACATTGCATTTTTCCATGAAATGGATCTCGATATGATCGGAATGGGTCCCTATATCCCGCATCGCGATACCCCACTCGGAAAAGAAATCGAATGCACGCCGGAATATGCGGCCCGACAACTCGATCTCGGACTGAAGATGATCGCCGTGACACGGCTCTATCTGCACGATGTGAATATCGCCGCCACAACCGCGCTCCAAGCCCTCGATGGCCGCGGTCGGGAACGCGGCATCCTTGCGGGCGCAAATGTGATGATGCCAAATGTCACCGACACGGAATACCGCAAACAATACCAGCTTTACGCCAATAAGCCGTGCCTCGACGAAAACTCCGCAAAGTGCCGGAACTGCCTCAACCGGCGGATCGTCTCCATCGGCGAAACGATCAACTGGGGGCAGCGCGGCGACTCGCCGCACTATCGTCAAAACCGGAAGAACCGCTGACACATTCCGCCATACCACGGCAAAACCGTTTGGACGGTTTTCTCCCGAATCGCTAAACTCTCTCCATCCGGATCGCCGGGCCGCCGGCGGATGATCCGGCGCAAAAAACAATAAGGATCGAAAAAAAATGGAAACGCTCGTACTTGAAAACCACACGCTCGAAGGATATGCCATCCGGACGGAAAATACCGTTCTCCTGCTGATTAAAGCGAAACGCGGCTTTCTCGGGTGCGGATATCTTTCGGTGGAAACCGCAAACAAGGTCGGCGACGCCGCCGTGATCGTTTCAGGTGTCAAAAATTTCGAGGATATGCTCAACGCAAAGGTCAAGGCCGTTTCCGATGCCGCCGCCACGCTGGGCATCGATACGACGATGACCGGTCGGGACGCCTTGCTGAAGCTGGTGTAGCGATCGAACCCGCAATATGCGAAAAAACGCTCTGCAAGGTCCTTGCAAAGCGTTTTTTTTTTTTCAACCGGAAGGAATGGCCGGAGTTTGCGCAGGTGCAGATCTGTCGCTGTTTCTCTCTCCGAAAAACGCCGTCATCGACGTTCGGTAGCATTCGTATGCGAATTTGGCATTTCCTTCGGAAAATATCCCCGCAAAGCGCGTCCTTTTCCTTGAGATTTGATACGATACTCCCTCGGTATCGCATCCGAATTGCCGGCGCTCCGCAGTATGCGGCGCAAAAACAAGAATGGCGACACCGCCTGCCCCATGCGGCTCAAGAGCCTCATCGCAGACATGAAACGGCGCATCGGCACGCTCAAATAGACAGCTGCCTCCTCAACGATACATACGGAAAGGTCCCCCATCATGCTGAACGACGTCCTGCAACACATCGCCAAACCAGGTCCCGAATACCGAGGCGCCCCCTTCTGGGCATGGAACGCCAAACTCGAGCCCGAGGAACTCCGCCGCCAAATCCGACTCTTCAAGGATATGGGCCTCGGCGGTTTCTTTATGCACTCCCGCGTCGGTCTCAACACCCCCTACCTCAGCGACGAATGGTTCGACTGCATCCGCGCTTGCATCGACGAGGCCGAGCGTCAGCACATGAACGCTTGGATCTACGATGAAGACCGTTGGCCCTCCGGCGCCGCCGGAGGACTCGTTACCCGCGATCCCCAGTTCCGCCAGCGCTACCTCTGCCTCACCCTCTCCAATACCGTTCCCGAACAGCTCTCCCCCGAAACCATCGCCACTTTCGCCGCACACCTCGACGGCGTCAACGCCTCCGGTATCCGACGCTTCCGCCCGGGGCAGGACACCCTCGCCGACGGCGAAACGCTTCTCCTCTTCGAGGACAAGGCAACCGAGACCAACAGCTGGTTCAACGGACAGGCCTACCTCGACACCATGAACCCAAAGGCCGTCGCCAAGTTCATCGAAACCACCCACGAGGCATATAAACGACACGTCGCCGCCGACTTCGGCAAGACCGTCCCCGGCATCTTCACAGACGAGCCGAACTACTACTACGTCCGACAGTTCGTCCGCCCCTGGACCACCGCGCTTCCCGCCGAATTCAGCCGACTCAACGGCTATGACCTCATCGACCGTCTCCCCGAGCTCTTCTTCCGCCCCGACGGACAGACCTGCTCCAAGGTCAGGCTCGACTTCTTCAACACCGCCACAACCCTCTACGTAAACGCCTTCTCACGGCTCTGCGGCGAATGGTGCGAGCGCAACAGCCTCCGCTTTACCGGTCACGTCCTCAACGAGGACGACCCCGTCGCACAGACCGACTCCGTCGGCGCCGCCATGCGCTTCTACGAATTCCAACAGCAGCCGGGCATCGACCTGCTCACCGAACACTGGGGCATCTTCGACACCGCCAAACAGTGCTCCTCCATGGCTCACCAGTTCGGACGGCGCTGGAGACTCTCCGAGACCTACGGCTGCACCGGATGGGACTTCCCATTCATGGGACACAAGGCCCTCGGCGACTGGCAGTTCGCCACCGGCATCAATTTCCGCTGCCAGCACCTCGCCTGGTACTCCATGGCCGCCGAGGCCAAACGAGACTACCCCGCCAGCATCTCCTACCAGTCCCCCTGGTACAAGTACTTCGGTACGGTCGAAGACTACTTCGCCCGGCTCGGTGCCGCCCTCGATGACGGCGAGGAACAGCGTGACCTCCTCGTCATCCACCCCATCGAGTCCACCTGGTTCGCCTGCATCCCCGAAAACCCTGCCACACAAGACGAGAATAACGCCGAACGAGCCTCCCTCTACACACTCTCCAACCAAATCCTCGCCGCCAATATCGACTTCGATTACGGCGACGAGGAGGTCATGTCACGACACGCCTCCCTCGCCGACGACGGCCGCCTCGCCGTCAACCGCGCCGCCTACCGCGCCGTCCTCATCCCCAGACTTCGCACCATCCGCTCCTCCACCCTCCGCCTCCTCGCGCAGTTCCGCCGAAACGGCGGCGCCGTCCTCTTCCTCGGACAGCCCCCCGCCTGCGTCGACGGCGTCCCATCCGACGACGCACGGCGCGAATTCGCCCTCTTCCGGCCCGTCCGCGACGACGAACTCGCCGACGCCCTCTCAACCGTCGCCCGCATCGTCTCCATTGCCGACCCGCAAGGACGCCAGATTGCCCCCGCGCTCCATATTCTCCGAAAGGCCGACGATCACCAGACGCTCTTTATCTGCAACTACGGCGTCGAATTCGGCCCCCAGATGAACTACCCGCTCGTTCGCGACCGCCTCCTCGCCTGGCCCGATGCCGACATCCGCGTCCGCGCCAACCGCGACGACCGGGTCTTCGAGCTCAATCTCATGAACGGCGACATCACCCCCGTCCACGCCACCTTCGAGGACCATGCCATCGCCTTCCGAACCTCCCTCGAACGCCTCGGCTCGCGGCTCTTCATCATCACCCCCCAGAACATCGCCAACGCCGCCCCCGCCGCCGCCCCCAAACTCACCGGCGCCACAATCCCCCTCCCCGCTCAAGACTGGAGCGTCGAACTCGACGACTTCAATGTCCTCGTCTTCGACCACGCCCGCTACGCCGTCAACGGCGAACCAAGAGGCAAGGACTTCATCCTCGCCCTCGATGACAAACTCCGCAAGGACGACCTCGGCACCCAACCGCGAGGCGGACGCATGGTCCAACCCTGGCTCTCCGCCCACGCAGACGCCCCCGACAAGACCCTCGACCTACGGCTCGACTACACCTTCCGGTGCGCCCGGCTCCCCAAAAGCGAATGCTTCTTCGCCGTCGAACGCCCCGATCTCTATTCCTTCGAATTCAACGGTCGGCCCGTCGACGCCATCGACCGCGGCTGGTGGTGCGACGTCTCCCTCCGGCGTATCGCCCTCCCCACCGATGCCTTCCGTATCGGCGAAAACGTCATCACCCTCCGCTGCAAATACCACCAATACCTCCCCGGACTGGAGATGACCTACCTCCTCGGCGACTTCGGCGTCATCGACGACGTCATCACCGACCCCGTCACGCATCTCGCCATCGGCGACTGGTGCGCTCAGGGTCTCCAGAACTACGCCGGAAACCTCGTCTATACCCACACCGTCGAACTCGATATCCGGGACCGCCAGCCCGCCGTCCTCCGGCTCGGCGAATGGCGCGGTATCGCCCTCGCCGTCTCCATCAACGGCTCCGCCTGGCAGACGATCCCCTGGCCGCCCTTCGAACTCGATGCCTCGCCGTTCCTCAAAAACGGACGCAACATCATCGCCATCCGCGTCATCGGTCACCGCCGCAACTCCCACGGCCCCTTCTACACCAAGGAAACCTGGCCCGCCTGGACCGGCCCCGGCGAAGCCAAGCAATACTTCGACGGCCCCAACCGAAAGCTCGTTCCCTGCGGTCTCCTCCAACCGCCCGTCCTCACATTCTGACGCGCCGGAAATCCCGTAAAAGACACGAGGCGCAAAGGTAAATTTCGGTTGCGCACCGGAAACAACCGCCCGCCAAGATACCCCGCCTCAACCGCTCAATGTTGGGGAACGGTTCCGTTGTTTCTGCGTTGTCGTTCATTCCTGTTCTGCTGCGGTCGGCTTGCCGGCGACAAGTCCGATTGCAGATAAAAACTGCTCAAAGGCTGATATCCGGCTTCCTTCATGAGCGCATCCCAATTCTTCGGCAATTCGATTTTTACCGAAACAAACCCGCCGCCCGGTACGCACATGGTCTTGTTGCGACTGGCATCGCCGGTGACAAGCATTGCCGTCTTGCCTTGCGTCATGACCGGAACCGTGTCCAAATGCTTCAATCCGGTCCATGCGAGCCACGGAGGGACGGCGGTCTTTTCGCCTCCCTCCTGCCGATTGATTCGAACCGAATGTCGCCGCAGGGAATACGTTTCCGGATTGAATGCGCTACCGGGATTTCCCCAGTAATTGGCGTATGCCCGTTCTTCGCTCGGACGACGGGCCGTTGCGATCAGTGCTTGCTCCAATGCTTCCTTGCTTTCGAATGTTTTGGCAAGATCGCGCGCAACATAAGGCGTTATCAGCATCGTCCGGTATACGAACGGCGTTCCGCTTCCGACGGCGAACTGCTGCTTTTCCACCGCATCCCACGCCATCATCTCCATGATCTTCTGCGGATCGGCGGTCGCAGGCGCCAGATTGTTGCCCCAGCAAAGGGAAGAGGCGGCCGTCAGAACGCTGTCGTTCAGGTCATACCCCTGCTGCATGTGATACGGAAGCCAGTTCAGGCTGATGGCCGCTGCCTCATCCTCCGCCAGACACCACGGCATCAGATATCCGAAGGTGCCCATGCGGTTTTCCTTGATATGGTAGCCGCCGAGATTCAGCATGGCCAAATTGATAAACCGCCCAATCTTCGCATTGCGAATGCCGGAGATCTCCCCTTGCGCACTGTCCAACTCCAGCTGCCGGGAGATGGGTCCGTTGATCCAACAGTAGGGAGTCCATGCGTGCGTGCTCGCCAGCGTGCGGCGAAAGTCGCCGTCTGTCATCGCTTGGGTGAAGGCAAGCAGAATCGGCATGTATTCGGGCGGACATCCGGACATGACTCCATTCACGGCAACCAAACGCGGCGTCGCTTGCCGATACGCGGGCGGTATGGCGGCAATCACGGTATCCGGTTCGAGATCGGTATATTTCAAAAATTCGTCGACCCGGGCCGGTGTCGGTGGAATGATCGGCAGTCCGTCCGTCCAGCCGTTTTGCGTAAAATAGAGGTTGACTTCGTCCAAATCGCCGGAAAAGACAATCCCCGTCTCCGGAACGGCTTCTTCTGCCGCTTTCAATTCCTCCGCGTCAATGGGACGAGTCAAGGCTTCGACAATCTGCGGCCAGAGAACCTTGCGGGTGTTCTCCAACAGCTCCTCTCGGGTATGGGCGGAAAACGCACCGGGATATTCCGCCACCCGCGGAACGGGTATTCCGGCAATCAAGGCTGCCCGTTTTGCTTGTTCGGTAAAACCGGGTGCCGCAATCATGACCGACGGAATCCCCTCATATTCCGCTGCAATGCAAGACCCCATTTCCTTCGGCGTACACAAGCCGCACCCGCCATTGCCGGAAATGACGGCATCGATTTTCAGACGCTTCAGATTCCGCACAAATTCGTCTTTCTGCCGCCGGACGACACCCGGCCCGGGCCACGGTCCCGTCGAACCGATTTCGTCGAGAACGTAAACCTGTGCATCCGGATAGTGCCGGAGAATCAGCTCTTTGATTTCCGGATGCGTTACCGATGCCATGAAACTGCCGCCCACGACGGCAATGTTTTTCCCATTCAGCGTGGAAAGGCGCGGTACTTGCCTGATCTGCTTGAGGGAATTCTTTCCGACGGGAGAAAGAATGCCGCTTTTCTCTGCGCCATCGGCACTTCCCGGAAGTCGGCATACCCCAATGTCATTGCATGCTTGCGCAGACGTCTGGACATTGCAATCCGAATTGCACCCGGCAATAACGGCAAGGCCCAGACAGAGAAACGACTTCGAAATAACGGGTTTCACGGCAGATTGATTCTCCTGGATCGGGTTTTATCGTATAGACGTTCCTCAAAGGTATTTTATTTGATCTCGAGAGTAATGCCCCCCGGCTCCCTCCGCACCCCGCCCGTGCGCCCTCGCCCGTGCGCCCTCGCCCGTGCGCCCTCGCCCGTGCGCACCGCCCGTGCCCCCTCGCCGTGCCCCCCGCCG
>JAEDLN010000082.1 GCA_016295275.1 Kiritimatiellia bacterium | reverse complement strand
GGACATCGCGCCCTACCGCCATTACCCACGCAAAATTCGCACACGCAATATTCGCACGCGCATTACACCCGACCACGGGGCACGCGTATTACCCTGCGGCGCGATGGTCGGCCGCCGGGACCACCCGGCCCGCACGTCATGAAAAAAGGAGCCCGCCGATCGGCGGACTCCTTTTGAGAACGGGAAGAATCCAAAGGACTTCTACATCGAGAAGACCGATACCTTGGTCAATCCTACGGACGAAAGCATATCCAACGCCTGAACCAGCATTCCGTGACGCGATTTGCTGTCGCATTTGATGATAACCGTCGAATTCTTGTCGTTTCGGGCAATCTTTTCGAAGATGGACGTCAAGCGGCTTTTCGTCATGAAACTTCCGTTGTAGAAGAAACCATTCTGCTGTTCGCCAATCAAAATGGTAATCGGTTCGACGGCATTTGCTGCGGTCGCGTTGGAATCGGGCGCGGGACGAAGAGCTTCGAGAGCCGAGAGAATATCGTCTTGCTTGAGTGTGACGATGAAGAAGATCAGCAACTGGAATACGACGTCGATCATCGGCGTCATTTCCAAGGTTGCTTCGTCTCCCTTGTTCCGTTGTTTCTTTTGCTTTTTCATCGTCAGTCCCTACTTCTCTTTGCGAGGAATTTCTTCGTTTCCGGCGTACGGGCGTCCTTGACCGCGATAAAGGTTACGCGTCCGACCCCCGCTTCCGTACAGACATCCATCACGCGACGGATGCTTTCGTGCTTGGCGAGGGCATCGCCGCGAATCCATACCTGGAAGGAATTTCCTTGGCGGCTCAGACGGCGATGCACCATGTCGCGAAGCGCGGAAAGCTTGAGATCGCGGTTGGCGATCGAACAGCGTCCGTTACGCGCCACATCGATGACGAGCGCGGAAACATTCGCATCGTTGTTGCTTTCGACCGGTTGGCCATGCACACCCAACTCGAGGCGAACGGTTTCGTCCTTCGCCTCGGACATGTTGATGGTAACAATGAAGAAGATGATGAGCTGGAACACGACGTCGATCATCGGCGTCATGTTCGTCTCGCATCCTTCTGTATTTCTTTTCTTGCTCATGGAGCGCCTCCACGCAGCAGGGATTATTCGGCAACGACTTCGACGTTACGCAAATCCTTGATGAGTTCCATGGTGGTGGCTTCCATCTGGAGGATAATGCGGTTGGCGCGATTGCGGTAGGCGTAATAGGTGCAGACGGCGGGGATGGAGGTAATCAGACCGCCGGCGGTCGTCCAGAGCGCTTGCGAGATGTTCGTAGCGAGGGCGCCGACGTCCGGAGTGCCGCCGGAACCGAGGTTTGCAAATGCGGCAATCATACCTTGCACCGTACCGAGCAGACCGAGCTGCGGGGCGATATTGGCGCAAACGGAGAGCCAGGAAAGACGCTGCATGATTTTCTCGATTTCAAGATCGGCGGCGGAAGAAATGGCTTCCTGAATGATGTCGTAGCCTTCTTCCACGTGCGTAAATCCGGCCGAGAGGATGTTGGCCATCGGCGTCGGCTCGTTTTCGCAGAATTGAAGCGCCTTGACGACATCGCCTTCCTTCATGGCGCCCTGCACGTTTGCAATCAACGCAGTCGGCATGATTTTGCTCGGACGGATCAGAATGCCGCAGTCGACGGCGAGATAGATGTAGAAACCGAGAGAACCGAACAGCGCCATCCACAAGATAAAGCCGATGGGACCCGAACCGAAGAGAACGGTGTAGAACACGCTATGGCCGGCAGGAGCGGGAGCCGCGGCAGCGTTGGTCGTGATTTCATTGGCGGCAGCTTCGACGGCCGGTTCCGCGGCAGCCTCTTGGGCTTGAACGGACGGAGTTGTAAAGGCCAGGCAACCGACCAGGGCAAAACAAAGAATGAGCGAGCGCTTCATAAGGAATTAATGCTTGAATGGATTGGGTGAACAGATAAAGAGAGAAAAGGGAAATTCCGTACGGCAATCCCGGCAAAATCGCCGGAATGCCGACCGGGCAAAACCCGGAAATCAGTTGCCGCCGTCGAGCTTTTTGGCCCAAGTCGACGAACCGTAGTTCTTGCGGAGCTGGCCGCGCATCCGTTCGGCATAGGCGGTCTGGCGGAGCTTGTCAAATGCCTGAGCCGCCTTGAAGAGCGCCTCCGGCTGAAGAGCCGTCTGATCGGCGAACAGAAATACGGCACGGAGATAACCGTCGCGAAGCGCATCACGGGTACGTCCTTCGCTTTCGATCATATCGCCCCGGTAGATCATGGCCTGAGCGGCTAGAGCGCGATCCGTCGCACCGGCCGCCTGCTCCAGAAGTCTGCCCAGTTGGCGGGTCTTCTTCGAATCGATCATGGCCTTCCACAAAACCGGTGCCATCGGAGAATTCCAACCGGCCGTAGGATTGGCCTGCATAATCGGAGCCATTTCGGCAAGTGCCTTTTCGGCTTGCCCCTGCTTGAGATAGATTTCTCCGATGAGTTTGCCGGCGCGCGTATCCCACATCAACATCTTGTAATCGTTGGCGATTTTCTTGAGCGCGGGAATGGCGGAAGTCGGATTGGACTTCAATGTCTTGAGAATCTGCTCCCAGTTCTGCGGCGTCTGAACCTGAAGGATCCGAATGTCGTCCGCAGAACAAGTCCGCTCCGAAATCTGGCCGCCCTGACCGCGAACGGTAACGACATATTGCTTGTCGACCGGCATCCAGCGGATATCGGCCGCGATTTTCTGATTGTTGCTGAGATCGAGAATTTGCGCCTTCACATCCGCGCGCGCCGTCGTGGCGACGCAGAGAAAGAGGAAAGCCGCGAAGGAAAGAAAACGGGTCGTCGTATGATTCATATCGGGTATTTCTCCGAAAAAGACTTGCTGATAAAAGGATATTATTTGGTAGAGGTGGCAAGGCCGACATTGGCCTCGTTGAGCGCGTTGCGAACCTTCAGCGTCTGCTTTCCATTCGGATAGTTCTGGAGATAGAGCTCGCAATTGCTCTTCAAATCTTCCCAGACAGGCGTTCCGTCTTCGTACGTCTTTACGCGGGAAAGCACGTCAATGTAGCGCCCGAGAACGTTTTCGTATCCGGTGCGAAGCTCGCTGTTGGCAAAATCGGCCGTCGCGAGAATACCGAAGTAGTGCGAACAGGCTTGCCGAAGATACTTCATTTCACCCTCCTTGTCGCCAAACTTCGACTCAACCAATCCCTGCGTCTCGATGATGTCGCCATTCTGGATGCGCAGATCGAGTACGGCGGCGGCACCGTCCTTTTCGCGATACCGCTGCACCGTACGCAGAGAGCGAATGGCACGCTGGAAGAGCGCAATACGCTTCTTTTCGTCCGGCTCCGTCATCGTCGCTTCGACGCACGCTTTGGAAAGCATATTGTTCGCTTCGACCAGACGGGCGGACGTCGGATTGTCCGCAATGAACTTCTCCATCGCATCGGCGACCGCGATGAAATTCTTTTCCTCGAAATCGATCTGGGCGACACCGAGCGCAATCTCGTTGATCAACTGGGTCGCCTCCGGCTTGCAGAGCCCGAGCGCGGCCTTGTACGCCTGGCGGGACGTCGTATAGTCCTTGGCTTCTTTCAAGGATTCCGCCGCGCTCTTGAGTTGGTAGGCATTGTATTTGCCGCTGCCCGCGTTGTTGACCATTTCGCGGAACTTGGCAATCGCTTCCGTGCGGTAGCCGAGCTCCATGAGCGCGGATCCTTGCAGGTAGAGCGCATTGCGAGCCTGATCGGAATCGGCAAAATCCTTGCTCAGACGATCGAAATACTCGGACGCCTTCTTTGCATTTTCGGCACGGACGGCCTCGTCTTCGGTCGGAATCGTCGAATAGAGCGTACCGAGCTGGAGCAACACCGCCGGATACATTCCCTCCGCCCACGGACAATCGTTGAGAATCTGCTCGTAGAGCGTGACGGCATTCTTCTTGTAATCGGGAATCTTGGCTTCGGGCAAGCTCAACGCATTGTAGCAGTAGGCCATGTCGTAAAGGGCGGAAGAGAGAACGGACTCGTTCGTCTTCTTGTCTTCCGAATTGCGTTGGAACAAGGCACGCTTGTCCGGTTGGGCAATCAGTTTGACCAAGCTGTTGTACTGCTTGATGACCTCCGCAATCTTCTGGTTGGCCTTCACCAGCATCTTTGTTGCGGATTCGACCGTCAACGGTTCCTCTTTGACTTCCTCCTCTTGCGCACCTTCGGCATTCTCCGCCGGAGCCGCCTCTGCGGCAGGCGCGGCTTCAGCCCCCTCCGCAGGCGCGGCAGGTGCCGCAGCCGCCAAACGGCGGGCTTCGTTCATCGCATTGCGCGCATCGCGCAAGGCCTCGATGGCAATGTTGCGGTGCAAACGGGCGCGACCGATCAAGGCCGACGGCAACTGAACCATCAAATCGGGCTGGCGCTCCTTCTTGATTCCCTCCTGCAGACGCTTCACATAGTTTTCGCGAGCCTCCAACTCAAGCTCGCGTTTTCCCAGGCGCTCGTAGCAGATGCAAAGCATGCGCTGCGCCGTGATGGAATTGAAGGACTTCGTGTAGCGCGTCGCCAAAATCTCATACAGCTTCGCAGCTTCCTCGTACTTCTGTTCCGAAAAGAGCTTCTGCGCGTCCGCCATCAGGGAAGAGGCCGCCGTCGAATGCTCCGGATACAACGAATAGAAGAGCTCCTTCGTTTTGTCGGCAACAACCGTCAGATTGCGCTCCGCATAGAACTGGGACAACCCCTGAAGAAAATTGCCGACCATTTCCATCGTTTCGCGACCGCGATTGCAGAACCGCTCGGCAAGGTAGCCGGTGGCCGTTTCGGAATAGAGCCGGTAAAAATCCTTTTCTTCCCCATCTGGGAGACCTTCCGAGTACTCGATACAGGCACGGGCAACCGTATTGAGAGCCTGAACCGCTTCCGGAAGCTGTTCGGGAAAGGCCGCCAAAACGCGCTCAAACGTCTTGATGGCATTCTCGAATTGATTCTGGTGGTACAGCATGTTGGCCGTCTGGAATTGCTTTTTTGCAACTTCGGCGCGCTGGGCGGGCGTAATGTTGGATTCGACCTCAAAGCCCATTTCGCTCAAGCGCGATGTCATCTGCTCGCACTTGGCCATGGCTTCCGGCGCCCAGGCGAAAGACGGATACTGCACATAGACGTTCACAAGTTCGTTGAGCGCCTTCATGTAAAGGTCGGCGCCGCGATCCTCTTCCTCGATGCGCTTGCTTTCAATCGCAATGGCAGCGGCACCGTCCAACACTTTCGTACCTTCGTCCATCAGCAGGCAACCCGTCTGGTAGCGGGCTTCGGCCATCGGCGAAAGATGGGAATAGTCCGCGCCATCCTGCTCACCCTGTTCCTGAAGCTGCTGGTCGATGTTGAGAAGCTGCTCCCTGTAGTCTTCGATCATCTTCTGCGCACGATCGATGTCGCCTTTGGCAACCTGGATGTGCGCAAGCAGGGCAACGCCGTGGCCAAACCAGATATCCTGCGTCCACAGGAGCGCTTCGACTTCCTTCTGCGCTTCAGCAAAGGTCTTTTCCCGTGCCGCTTTGTCGGTCAGCGTTTCGCCGTATTTCACCAGCAGCTGCGCCAATTCGTACTGGCTCTGGCGCTTCATCTCGGAGGAGAGCCCCGAAAGTTTCAGCAGGCGGCGGTACGCTTCGATGGCACCCTTGTCATCCTTCAGGAAGGATAGAAGCTGCGTATACTTGTATGCAGAGTTCAAGAAGAAATCGCGAATGCTATCGGGCGGATTTTCCTTGTATTTGGCAAAGAGCTTCTTGTAGATGTCGAGCGCCTCGTCATAACGATTGCGGGCAAACAGGTAATCCGCCATCGTGGTCCGCATCGACCATGTTTCGGGCGAATCCTGATCCGGCTCCGCCTTGATGATCTTCTCCGCTTCTTCGAACTTGCCAAGCTGGAGAATCTGCTCCAATTTCTTGACCTTCAGCAAAGGACGGATGGCGGGATACTTGACCTCCACCGCTTTCAACACCTCCTCTGCGTAGTCCGGCATTTGGGCATTGTTCAAAGCCTCAATATAGCGCAACTCCATCTGGATTGCGGGATCCAGCGAAGAACCGACGCCTTGCGCGCCGGCCAGCCCGGTCATCAAACCGAGTGCCACAGCTGCGGACCATGCGTGGTTTCTGATGTGCGAATGTTTTTTCAACATGCGTTCTCCTCAAATGAAAATGACCCGGCTGCCTCGGACGAGGGCGAAAAGTCATGTTTGAATGTGAGAATAGAGTAGCAGAAGAAAGTCAATGATTCAAGAGTTTTGCGCACTTTCGGACACATTTTCACGCGCTCTCGCATTCCGGAGTGCACAGGTTGCCGGTCTGGAGGGTGCCAAACCCGAAAAACGTCTTTTCGACCCGGCTTTCCGGCCGAACGAACGCCGCCTCGCCGAAACGGGCGGTCTTTACGGCGTATCGGCGATGGCGCCATGCTCCGCAAAGGAATAGTACGGTAGCGTCTTTCCATTGGAATCCGGATAGCCGCCAATCACGAGATGGTCGAGAACGGGAATACCGAGAATGCCGCCGGCGGCAACCATGCGTCGGGTTACGGTTTCATCTTGGACAGATGGCTCCGGATCGCCTGTCGGGTGGTTGTGCGCCACAATCAGGGCATCCGCCCGTTGGCGGATCGCCTCTTGGAAAACATCCCGCAGATGGACCATCGAAGAATCGGCTGTTCCTGCGAAAATTTCATAGGTTTTGCGGGTTTTCGAACAGAGCCCGTAGCCGTTTTTCCCCTTCCGCAGCGGAATGGCGAAAAACGCCTCGGTCGGACGGAGCATGATGCGGTCGGCAAGGAGCCGGACGATCCGGGAAGGCTCCCGCATATCCACCCGCTCAAACGGAATGTCTTCCGCTGCGGCAACGCCGTTTTGCGCTTCCGCCTGGACGCGCCGCGCCACTTCGAAGGCGGCGAGAAAGGAGAGCGTGCGCGTCTTGCCGATACCCATGAACGAATCGCCCGCATACAGACGGTCGCGGAGCGCCAGAAAGGAGTTTCCGGTTTCCCGCATGATATCCTTGGATACCGCTTCGACCGATCGCCCTTTGCACCCGGTTCGGAGGATCAAGGCGACCAACTCCCAGTTTTCCATTCTCTCGCCACGCGCATGGCGTTCGCGCAAATCGGGCTTTTCCGCAGCGGATTTGCGGTTGCGGGATTGCGCTTCGCCGACTTGTTCCGGTTCGGACGGCATTCCGGAAAAAAGACGCTTACCAAGCGGAGGAACCGCCGGAGCTACGGTTGGCGTATAATTTACGCGCCGCTCGCGCCGCAACGAACAAAACGGCGGAATGGCGGCGGACGACGAATCGTCCGTAGCGCGGATGAGAATCGTATCGAGAAGCGGAATCTGGAGAAACATCCCCGCCCCAACGAGCAACCGCGACAGACGGACGACCCACTCCGGCACCTCCCCGGTACGGCGCATCACGGCTCCCAATGCGATGTAACACCCGTCTTGACGGACCGCATCCCGGAGGATCCGGCAGGCGAGTTCCTCCGCATCGGGCGCATCCGGTCCCGGAATCCACTGCGAGAAAAAGGTCGAGGAATGCGTCTGCATCTTCTTGTTCAACACAATCGACCGGATTTCACAGCCGTCTTCCGCAGCGGCATCTTGCGGTCTTGCCGGAGATGTCTGCGCCTGCTCCAGCAGAAAGGAGGCAATCCGCTCGGGTGTCTGCAGTTTTCGTCCGGGAGCGGAGATTTCCGCATTCAAACGACCGGCCATTTCAAAAATGGAGCGCAAAACGGCCGTGCGGGCTGGCCCGATGCCGATCCGGCCGATCCGGCCGATTCGGCCGTTCGTGAGATTTTTGCAATCGGTCCATTCCCGGAACATCTTCGCGAGGGAGTGGTCGTATGCTTCATAGAGGGCATCGGCCGTTTCCAGCACGGTCATTCCCTTTACGCCGGTTTCCAGCAGCACCGCCAGCAACTCGTTGTCCTGGAGCGCCTCCGGTCCTTCCGTCTCCAGCCGTTCGCGCGGAAGCCCATGCCGATTGCTCTTCGACCACCGGCTTCGCAAATTGCCGTTTTTGGTTTTCAATACGCCAAATTGCCGTGCTGCCTCGCAGACAAGCTCCTTTTGGCGTTGCTCGGGAAGATTTGCGAAGCGCAAAAGCGCAACGAGCGGAGACGATTCCGCCGTGTTGCCGTTTTCGCAGGCGGAAAGCGGCGTTTCGCGGAACAGCCGTTCCCGAACCCACCGGATGGCGGCACGCGAGACATCGTCCGTTCCTTTCGAATCGAACGTCCGGTCAGAAGGAAAGCCGGGTTCGCTCATGGTTTCTCCAAAATGCCAATACCTTCTCTGCCACAGCCGGAACCTCCGAGGCGTCGACAGGCCCGGGAATCCATTCCACCGTCAGCTGATTGCGCCACCATGTGGTTTGGCGCTTGGCCAGCTGCCGCGTCCGGATGATGGTCCGTTCAATCGCCTGCTCCTGCGTCATCGTGCCGTCCAAAACGGCAAGCGCCTCGGCATAGCCGATTCCTTTTCCCGCCGTAGAAGTTTCGAACCCGGGACATTCTTTTCGCAAACGGGAAACCTCATCCACGAGCCCCTGACCGAACATGGCGCGGGCGCGCTGCTCGATGCGGCGCTGAAGCGCCTCGCGGTCAAACGAAAGCCCGACGACCGGCTGCGTCTTGAGCGTTGCGTATTTTCGCAAGGGAACAAAGCTCGATTCCAGACACTCCAGCAATCGGATCAGCCTGCGGTCGTTGCCTCGTTCGAGCAAGGTCGTACTGCCGGGAGAAAGACGCTCGGCACGAAGCCGCAACGCTTCCGCCCCATCGCGCTCCAGCTCCGCCGTGAGCCGCGCCCGAAGCTCCGGATCGGCAGGCGGTGCGTCAATCCCCGTCAGGAGCGAATTCACATAGAGACCCGTGCCGCCTGCCACAATCAGATCCCTTCCGGCCGCTTCCGCGGCGGCAAAGGCGGTCCGCGCGTGCTCCAGCCAGGCGCCAACGCTGAAGGCTTCTTCCGGGTCCGCAAGATCCATTCCGAAAACCGTCAATCCGAGCAGTTCGGAAGGCGTCGGTTTGGCTGTTCCGATATCCATTCCGCGATAGACGAGCATCGAATCGGCGGAAAGGACCCATGCTCCCGTTTGCCGTGCGATTTCGTTTGCAACCGCCGTCTTGCCGGTGGCCGTGCAACCGACCAAAATCCCAAGCGCAGTATGGCTTTCCGGCATGGCTAGCGTCCTTTCCGGCGAATGGCGGCTTGCAAATCGCGTACCCGGAAGTCCGACAGATCGGAGAGAATCAGATGCGCTTTTTCCACATTCTGCTTCGGACGATCCGGGCGCGAGAGTGCAACGGCCCCCATGCCGGCGGCGCGCGCCGCCCGGATCCCGGCCTCGGAATCCTCGAATACGACACACCGCGAGGGAGAAACGCCCAACGTCTTTGCCGCCAACAGAAAACAATCGGGCGCGGGTTTTCCGCATGCGTAATCCTGCGCGCCCAAGTACAGGGTCACGTTGCCGGCCGCGTCCAT
>JAEDLN010000081.1 GCA_016295275.1 Kiritimatiellia bacterium | reverse complement strand
ATGGTCGGCCGCAGGAATCGAGATGCCGATTACGGTTTGTTTTTCGGCCTTGGCGTCATCGGCTTGATCGCGCGATGAGCAGGACGTCACCAGAGCCGCGCAAGAGAAGGCGGCGAGGGCAAGTGACAACTGTTTTTTCATAAGCGAGTCCTTTTATGTTGAATCAGAACGGAGAGAATAATAACAAGACCTTTGACGGTTCCCTGGAGGGAGACATTGACGCCCCAGAGATCGAGGATATTGGAAACGATACCAAGAATCAGCACGCCGGCGAGCGTTCCGGCAATGGTACCGCGGCCACCGCTCATGGAAGCTCCTCCGATGATGACGGCCGCGATTGCATCCAGCTCGTAGAGCATACCGGCATTTGAGGAGGAAATGGTTCCGAGCCGGCCAAGGAAAAGGAATGCGGAAAGCCCCGCGAGCAACCCGACGAGCAGGTAGGTCAAGAAGCTGACGCGAGAGATGCGAATCCCGGCGAAGCGGGCAACGCGCGGGTTGGATCCGGTTGCGAGGGTATGTCGGCCACCCGGCGTGGAGGCAAGATGGACGCCCAGCAGAATTGCCAGCGAAAGCAAGAACCAAACGGGAACCGGGAGACCGAGAAAGAAGGAAGATCCGAATTTCGTAAGGAGCGCGACGAGTTCCGGCGAAGACGGAGTGGCATTTCCCGAATCGGCCATGTAGAGGGCGAGCGAACGGAAAACGGAATAGGTTCCGAGAGTCGCGATAAAGGGCGGCAATTTGCCAAAAACGACGAGGGCTCCGTTCAAGGCTCCGCATGCGCCTCCAATCAGAGCGGCCAGGGTGAATGCCAAGAAGCAGAGGCGAATCGGCGATCCGTCCACGGGAAAGAGATTGATCAACTCGACGGTTGCAACGCCGCTGAAAGCGAACAGGGAGCCGACGGAGAGATCAATGCCGCCTGCAACGATCACATAGGTCATGCCAAGGGCGATTAGTCCGCTATAGGTGCATTGGCGCAGGATATTGAGGAGGTTGTCGGTTTTCGAAAACGTCGGATTGGTCGCCGAGCAAATAACAACCAAGACGAGGAGAGCCGCAAACGCGCCGCCGCCGTTTGCAAAGAAGGTTTTCAGACCGTTTTTCAGGGCTGGATAGAAGGAGTATCCGGAAGATGTCGACATGTGCAGATTCTAGAATTTCTCTTTTGCTTTCGCAATGCCTTCTTGGATGGAAAAATCCAAAAGGATGGCAGGAAAGATGGATACGGGGGGCTTATCGGCGCGGTAAAAGGGAGGTGTCCCCTTGCTCGAGTTTTTCGGCCAGAACGGTTCGGTAGGGGCGGGTAATCTCCCGCCAGGCACCATGATACGAGCGCCAGATTTGGGCAACTTTCTTAAATCGGGATTGTCCGAGATCAAGGGTGTGCGCGGCGTTGGAATCTTTGAAGCGAATCATTTCCATCCAGGCCTTTTCCTGCGCCTTTTGTTCGAGCGAAGCGCGTGTTGTCGTGAGTTCTCGCACCAGCGCAGGGCTTTTGCCGACATCGGGCATGACGAGGAAGGAATCGATTTCTGCCATAATCTGCAGGTATTCGTCTTCCCGATTGTGTTCGATCGCATCGAAGCAGGCGGCCGTTCGTACGGCGAGTGTTTCGTGCACCTCATTCTGGAGGCGAATCGGTTCGTAGAGGAAAAGCCCCAGTTTCACGAGGATGAGAATCAGCGTGCAGACGACGACCGTGAAGGAGATTCGGGCGATGGGGGTTCGGAGCAGCGGAGCGAGCCAATTGCGATGGTCTGCCTGACGGTCTTCCGCCATAGCAACCGGCTGTCTGTCGACCGTTTTTGGCGGAAGGCGCATCATCTTCCGGACAACCTTTTCGTTGCGGACGGCGGCGGCGTTTTCGCGAGGGAGAATGCGCACCTTTGCGTGGGACGGACCAGGTTCGCTTCGAAGGGCGCAACGGCGAATCGTGCTGACAGCCTTTGACAAATCGAGTCGTCGAATGATTGCCTTGCCGGAGCTGACATTGTCGAGGGCGGTCAGGATTTCATCCCAGGAGTTGTAGCGATCTTCCGGTTTTTTGGCCAAAAGGCGTTCGACAAAATCGCAAAAACCGATCGTCAGCTGTTCGTTGAGTTCGAGCGGGTCGACGTCTTGTTCGGTCAACTGCGCATTGAGAATCTCATCGACGGACTTTTTCTCGAAGAGCCGCCGTCCCGTCGTCATATGGAACAGCATGGCACCGAGGGCATACATATCGGTTGGGACCGACATATCCGGACTGTTCAGAGCCTGTTCGGGCGACATGTAGGAAGGGGTGCCGAAGACGAATTCGCTACCGGACTTTCGGGCGGCTAGCGTATAGATGGAGCGAGAGAGACCGAAATCGGTCACTTTGATGACACCGTCTTCGTCCATCATGACGTTATCGGGCTTCAAATCGCAGTGAACGAGTCGTTGTTTTTCCCATGCGTATTTCAATGCCTCGGCGATTCCCCTTGCGATATAAAGGGATTTGTCCTCGGGGATGAATCCGCTGTCGTGAAGAACCCGGCCGATGGTCTGTCCGTTGATATATTCCATAAGGATGCAGAATCGGGAGTCCCGATAGAATGCATCGTAGATTTGGACGATACCGTTATTGGACATTTTTGCGGCGGTTCGCGCCTCGGATTGGAAGCGATCGATATCTTCGTCGGAGGTGCTTTGATCGGAATGAAGCACTTTGATCGCGATGGTTCGATCGAGGGAGATTTGGCGTGCCCGCCAAACATCCGCCATACCGCCGCGTCCGATGAGGACAAAGGAGTCGAAGCCATTGAGAATCGGAGGTTGCGGTTTGGATTCTTTTGCGGCGGCCGCCACCGGAATGGGGGGTGTTTGTCCGGCGGATGGTTTGTTTTCCGAATGAACGGCAGGTACGGCCTGCCTACGGGTCTGTGCCGTAGCAAGGTCGGGTGCGGGTTGACTAGCGGGGGAAGAATCAGCGTCCATAACCGGTACCATCGCAGGATTGGCACATCGTGATTTTTTGTCCGTCGCATTCGGCGCATGGTTCGCCGGTATGGCGATCGGTCCCGGTTCCGCGGCAATTCCGGCAGGATTGGACACCATCGCCCTTGCACGTGCGGCAATTGTCGCGGAGACGGGTTCCGGTGCAGGTCTTGCAGATGGCAATTCCTTTTCCGGAGCAAGCGGGGCAGACGATGGAGCCGGTGAGGGAAGCGCTTCGATTGCATTGCGGGCAAAGCGTATTGGCGCCGCTGTAGGAAATCAGGGTATCTTCCACCCGTTGAATCTTATCGTTTCCGCCGGAAGTCGCGGTCTGGCGCAGATGTTTCATGGAATGGAAATCGGCATTCGGGCAGACGATCCGACCGATTCCGGAGCAGGTTTGGCATGGAACGGTACCGAGACCCGCGCAGGTTTCGCATTCTCCGGCATGGGGCGCGTGCCGGGCGATCGTGCACCGTTGGCGAATCGTCAAACTGCTTTCCCACTTCAGCGGAACGAATACACCTTGAAAGGAAACGCGTCCATCGCCACGGGCCAATTGTTCGTAATCCCGGGCCGCGAGACGGATCAGGCCATCGAGTTCCTTTCGATCGCGCGAGGCGCGCACCATTCCGGACCCATGGCAGAAGGGGCAGGTTTCGAATACCTGGCGTTCCCGGTTCAAGTCTTCTACGGACGCACTCTCGATTCGTTTGATCGCCGGACCGCCGGCTCTTCGTGCCGTATTGGTGTTTTTCGGAGGGGAGGCGGGCTTGACCTTTCCGCGGCCACTGCACATCGGGCATTGGACGGAGGCGGTGGAAAGAACGGCAAGATTTTCGGTTTCGCGTTTCCGGAGGCTTCCTACGACATTTTGGGGAAGGGCGTCCGGCGCAATGGAAAGAACGGCGAGCGTGTTGCGCACGGCGGCCAATGCGACACCTGGGGCGCGGGCCTTGCGGGAGAAGATTGCGGCATCGCTTTTGGAAACGGTGCGAACGTCTTCGGCCAGATCGGTGTTTTCGCCGGATGCGGGCGCGGCATCATTCGTGCGAATGGCAGGCTGGACGGTCTGGGCGGCGCTTTCGATCGACAAAGCGGCACCGCAATGGGAACAGAACCGGGCGTTTTCCCCGACCTCCCAGCTACAGGAAGGACAAATGCGGATTGCGCAGAAGGCAAATTGCGCTGCGAGGAGGAAAAGGGCGAATATCAGAGTCCGGAAAGGACGAAGAGGATGGATTTCGCAACGCATGGGATTCTGTTGAAGAGAAGGGGGAGTAAAGATAAACGGAGACTTAGCCGCGCGGTGCCTTTCTCCGGTTCAGGCGCATTTCCTTGGAAACGGGAGGTTCGAGGAAGGTCTTCAATTCGGTTCCGTGGTGGGTGATTTTGGAGACAGGGTCTCGCGGTGCCCCTTCCACTCGTTGATAGAGGCGGTAGCCGGAACCAGACGTATGCGGCAGGATATCGACCATATCGGGACCTCGCCAGAGTCCGAAAAAGTCGAGATTCATGACCTTTTCAAGAATCCGGCTTGTCTTCATTTCATGACGGAAAAGCGCGATTGAACCGGCGGGGCATTTTGGGAACGCGATAAGATCATCCCGGCGTTCGATACCTGCGGGGTGCCCGTCTATGGCAGCCTCGTGCGGCGGAGTCATCCATGGGTATGCTCGGAGATTGATCCGGCAAGCCTTTTTCGTTTTGATTTCGATTTCTCCGGAATTTGGATATCCGACCGAGATTTTGGCGTATCCGTTTTCGAGGTTGATCGGGAAATTGATGGTAATCAGATCGTGTTTTTCGTTGATATCGACGGCTCGGCGATATGCCCAGAGCATACTACGCGGAGCCGCTGCGGCGGCGCGTGCGGAGAAGGCTCGGCAAGCGGGGTATTGGTCTCGGACAAGCGGAACGAAATCCGGGCAGGAATTGCTGCAAAATGCGCCGCGGAGGCGTTGACCGATATTGTCATACGTCCGTTGCGGCGTATCTTTCGGAGGGTCGGCGGGATTTGGAATAAAGGAGACGTCGTCGATTTGCGATTGGGCGAGATGGTTTCGCATGAAGCGATGGACATCGTCCCAGTATTCGGGAAAGGAGCAATCGACCAGTTCGAGGCCGCAGAGCATCATATCGGCGACGGCCGTGGCATCGCAGAGTTCTAGGGACATCAGTTGCCACTGAAGGTGCTCGGGCACCCAGCCGAAGGAGGAGCCGTTGCGGCGGACGTAGTCGTAAAGCGATTTGGCGCGAGCGACATAGCGGTCTTGCGAGAGCACGCGACCGATACGGGCGAGACCCGCGGCGGTTTGGAGGGCGGAGTGTACCTCGCCCTGGAATTCGGTTTTGTTGGAGAAAAAGTGGGAGAGTCCGGTCAAGTAATTTGCGAGACCGACCGCCAAATCGAGGGAGGTCTCATCCTTTTTGAGTTCGTAATGAACCATAAGGGGATGGATGAGAGTCGCATTCCTCAAAACAGAATCGGAAAAACCGGTCGATTCTCCCGAAACAAACCCTTTCCCATGGATGACGACATCGCCAGGGAAGGAATAGACAACCATGTGGAGGGGGAAAACGCCTTGTGGCGTCAGGCGACGCGTATGGGGCGTCGCAAGGGAGTGGAGACCGGCGATCAGGGCATCGGCGCGAGCGTTTGCCTGCCGATCGTCCGGATCCAACTCGATCATCCGGTTGAGAGCGGAAAGGACGACCGACATTTCGCTCAGCACGCAATAATCGACGTCTCCGGTCCAAGGACGGCGTTTTGGATAGCGAAGGCCGGTACTCTTTTCCCACCCTGTTTCCAGCAGCTGTTTCCGGAGCGAATCTTCGACGTCCTTGCCACGGGTCGTGGAGAGGATTTCTCGTGTGCAGGAGATGGCTTCGAACCAAGAAGCGATGAATTCGGCATCATCCTGGCGGGAGTGTTCCGCAAAGGGCTTGCCCGTAAATGGGACGACCTGACCGTAAGGAAGGCAATCCAAAGCAGGATCGACAAAACCCGTCAAATGGTCTAAGGCGAGAGAAGCCTGCGCCTGAATATCGAAGCGCTTATACTTTAGGGGGGCAGATTTACGGGAGGGGAGTGTCATGACCGGATGTGCTTTGGGAACGGGAAAGTTTTGCAAAGCACTTTCTGAGGTCCGCCCCCTACAAAGGAAATTCTCTGAAAAAAGCGTTCAAAAGTCAAGTGATAGGAGCAATTGAAGCTTTTTCCAGAGAATGGGAGCAGGACCTGATCGCGGTCCTGCGAAAAGACGCCCAAAATGTCTCGGAAGAGACGTTTTAGGGGTATCGTTTGGTTACGCTGCGGGTGATTTTGAAGAGGATGCGAGTTTGGCCACGAGATAGACGATTGCCGTGACGGCCATGCCGTTGACGGCGGGAAGGCCCCATTTGCAGCCAAATGAAGCGATCAGACCGCTCGTGTAAAGGGCGGTAGTCGAGCCGACGGCCCATGCGATGACGGCGGGAACGGAAACGTTGGAGAAGGTCATCTTTTCGATGGACGGATAGTTTCGTTTCGCGAGGAAGTAGTCGATGACGAGCAGAGCGCCGCAAGGCGGGATGAAGGTATTGAGGATATTCAGCCAGCCGCAGAAGTTGTCGTAGAGCCAAATGGCGGCAAGGGTTCCGAGGAGACCGTTGAAAATGACGATAAAGCGCTTCGGAAAACCGGTAATGTTGGCAATTCCGAGACCGGAGGTGTAGAGGGCATTATCGTTAGTCGTCCAGATATTGAGGCCGAGAACGATAATCGCAGGCAGGAGGAGTCCCTGAATTTTCAAGACGACGGAGACGTCGTTGGTGTCATAGACCATGGCACCTGCGGCGCCAAAGAAGAACATGAGGGAGTTGCCGATAAAGAATGCGATAACGGTCGTGATGACGGCGATTTTCGAGCTTTTTGCGAACCGGGCGAAGTCGGGTGTGCAGGAACCGCCGGAGATGAAGGAACCGATAGCAAGGGAGATGGCCGCGGAAACGGTAAGCGCTTTATCGGGCGTAGGGCTATAGGTACGCGCGACATCCCAGCCGGTTTTGACCGTATCTGTGACGAGTTCGGCCGGAAGGGCGTCGAAGAAGAGGGCACGAATCGCGGAGTAGCAGCCGAAGATTGCGATAGCAGGAACGGCTACGAGGGAGATGATATGGAGAGCCTTAATTCCGAAATAGGCGGACGCGGACATCAAAATGCCGGCGGCGATTGTCAGGATCCAGAGCAGCCGGACGGGAATATCCGCAGCGCCGAAGACGGAGCAAGTCGGACCGGCGGCAATCCAAGAGGCCTGAATGGCCGGAATTTCCATCAAAAAGGTTGTCGTGGGGATCGAGAACATCGCAACACCGACGCCGAACCATCCGATTTGCGTAAACGCAAGAACGGCGGAGGGGATGAAGGCGCCATAGCGACCGAAGACGTAGCGGGAGAGCAAGTGTACGGAGAGTCCGGTACGGGCGGCGATGAAAGCCAGAAGTCCGGTGTATGCGCCGAGAAACAGGTTGCCGACAAGGACGGCACCGAAGAATCCCTTCAGAGAAAGACCATTTCCGAGGGTCGATCCGGTCCACATGGAAGCGGAGAAGAAGGTGAATCCGAGCATAATTACGAACATGGAGAGGAATCCGCGCCGTTGGAAGGCAGAAACGCTAGTCTGTTCAAAATCGTTGTGAGCCATTGCAGGAAGGATTGTTAAGGTTGATGATCAGAGTGTGGGTAGAAGAAAACCGAGCCCCGGAGGGCTGGTAAGAAGGATTGGAAAAACCCGCCTCGGCGAAAACGTCGAGACGGGTCGAAGGGACTATTGTTTCTTTTTGCGGACGATGATTTTCTCCATAGCCTGGAGACGTTCGATGCAAAGATCTTTGAGGTTGACGGCGGGGAATCGTTTCAAGTCGAGACCGGGAAACCGTTCGGCAAGAAGTTGTTCGAATGTCATGCCCTGTTCCGCGAATTGGAGATTCTGATTCCAGTATCCGATGACATCCGCGATATATTCGTAGAGCCAAAATGCCCGAGAGCCGGCGTCGTAGATGATGCAACGTTCGATCGGAAAAGAGGGATTTTCGTATTGGCTTTCGATGAATTCCGGAGCCATGAGCGCACCGAGTCGGAGCAAATCGGTTCCGGTAAGACGGACATGAAGCGGGGTATTGGATTCCGCAACGGCGAAACGACCCTCAAGGTAGATCAGGGTGGTTCTTTCGTAGCTAGGGAAAATGTCACGGCACGTCTTGTCGATTTCGGCAAGGATAAGCTCGGCCTGAATGCCGCCGTATGTAAAGAAGACGATGGAGCGGACGTCTATCTTTTGTTCTTGTGCGGCCCTCACCAGCTCTTGCAGGCCGTAACGCAAGGATGTACCCGTTGCAACGACATCTCCGATGACGAAAGAGGCGCGTGGGGGCAAATAGACCTTCCGATAGGCGTTTTCGGTGATATGCCATGCATCGGACTCTTTCTCGTCGCGGGCCCGTTGCGCCGAAATGAAACTCGTCGTATGGGCGTTCCATCCGTAGGCATGGGCAAGCGCGTCGCGCAGACCGAAATTCAAGCCGCCACGAAGGATATTGACCACGACGGTCTCCTCTTCCTCCAAATCAAGCGGAATCGCGCGCAAGATTTCGGTACAGGACTGTTTCAACGCGTCGGTATACGCAATTCCGGCCACGGTCGGATCGTTGCAGATCCGGCGAGTACCCGGCGTGGAAGCCACAAAAGCGTCGATGGGGGACTTGCTGATTCTATAGATGGTGGCCGCTGGTGTTTGATAAGCTACCTTGAGAGATTCGGCTTCCATGGCTTTCGGATTATTTGTTATGAACTTTACCCAAGAAATCGCGCGTCCGTTCGTGCTGAGGATGGTCGAACAGCTGCGCCGGTGCCCCCTCCTCGAGAATGATGCCCCGGTCGAGGAACAGGATTCGATCGGCGACTTCGCGGGCGAAGGACATTTCATGTGTGACGACGACCATTGTCATGTGGGCTTTGGCGAGTCCCTTCATCACCTGAAGAACCTCTCCGACCATTTCGGGATCGAGTGCGGAGGTCGGTTCGTCGAAAAGCATGACTTGCGGCTCCATCGCCAGAGACCGGACGATGGCGACGCGCTGTTTTTGCCCGCCGGAGAGCTGATTCGGGTAAGCGTCTGCTTTGGAGGCAAGACCGATCCGCTCAAGAAGCGACATCGCCTTTTGCTTTGCCGTTTCGGGGTCGATGCCGCGAATCAGGCAGGGAGCGAATGTGATATTTTCGAGAACGGAGAAGTGGGGGAACAGATTGAAGTGCTGGAACACCATTCCCATTTCAGAGCGGTAGCGGTTGCGGTTGGACTCTCGTTCGTAGCGGGAAAGCCTTTTATGGGTACCATCGGGCTGAAGGGCTCCCCCGGAAACGATTTCCTCGTTGCCGAACCAAATCTTTCCGGTCGTTGGGGTTTCGAGGAGGTTCAAACAGCGCAAAAAAGTCGATTTTCCGCCACCGGACGGACCGACAACGACGACAACCTCGCCTTTTTTTATGGAAGTCGAAATGCCGTTCAGAACCTGAAGTTTTCCAAAGCTCT
>JAEDLN010000080.1 GCA_016295275.1 Kiritimatiellia bacterium | reverse complement strand
TCCCTGTCGACATATTGACCGTTTTTCAGCGCATGCCGTATTACGTTGTATTCGCCTTCAGCCCTTTGCACTAATGCGGCCCAAAGGGCAAACCCTTTCCAGGCGTTTGCAAAGTCTTCAGGGCATTCGTCTGTGCTGACTTGGAGCAAGAATTTTTCTCCGCTCAATGAAGCAAGGTATTGAAAGATGACGGACTCCTCTTCGGTTTTCCCCATTTCGGCTAATTGCGACCTGGAAGTTTCTATTTGGTAGAAAGCATACATGACCCGACCCATTGCCAACTTCTCGGACTCTGTCAGGACTTTCTGATTCCGAGCATAGCTTTGAGGGTTCTTCGCCGGGGTTTCGTATTCTTGTGTCGTTACCGATTCATCATCGTCGGATGAATATGCCGTCTGTTCCTCCGTCGGTTGAGAATCTTTGGACATATCTTCTTGATCGGGTCCAAAGAGAATCGGCAAGAAAGAGATTGCGCGGACGACGGCCAGAATCGTCACGACAATGACAGCGGAGGCGATGCCGATGGTGCGGAGGAGACGGTTGCGTTTTTCGCCACCGTCTCCGCGCCGGACGACATTGATGACAACGGGGGGCGGTTCCGAATCCGGCATCGGAGGGATTTTGACATCTCCTCCGCATGCCGGGCATTGGAAGACCTGGTTGAACATCGAAGAATCGAATGCGAGATGTTGTCCGCAATGGGGGCATTCGATTTTGAATTCTTCTTCTTTTTCTTCGTTCGTCATGATCAGAACCGGTCTGTGTCGTTTTCTTTAGGTTTCAGGGGCGGACCCGAAACGGTTCCGGCCTTTGTCTCCGCATGAAAGAAGCCAAGCAAGCAACGCCAGACCCAGCACGGGAACCGGATTGAGAAGAATCCACCAAGCGCTTTTGTTCGTGTCGTGCAGGCGGCGGGAGACGGCGGCAAGCGTGGGGGATATGGTCGCAAAGAGAAAGATGGGGATGATGAGCGTTTCGTCTTCCGTGAGCTCATTGATTACCAGAATGGCGAACCAGAGAATCATTTGGAAAAGGATTGCCCACCAGAAACTACGACGGCTCATGCGGCCGCGAAAAGAGAAGTACTGTCGATAGATATTCAGCCAGCACTCGAATCCGGAAGGGCGCCGCCGTTTTACGGAGTCCAAATGGACGCTCGTCGAGTTGAGCGGAAATGTCTTTCCGCATTTTTCGCATACGAATTCGGCGCCGAAGTCTTCGGTGGAGCCTTCGTACTCCTGCCCGCACAGCGGGCACTGAAACACTACGGATTTATTCATTGCACGATCTCCTTTTTCTTTGCGATTTCCTTTTCGATTTGCAATTCCTTCAAGCCCTCTTGGACGCACGAAAGGCAGACAAACCATCCCGCGATGCCAACGAGCAGGTATTTGCCGTAGAATGGCAATTCAAAGGGCGAATTCCAAATCATGTGCAGCAGGACCGGCACGAGCATGAGGCGGATGAAGGACTCGTCCCAAAGCATGGAGACGCGGAAAGGACGTCCGCCGATGGTTCGCCACAGTGCAAATCCGGCGATTGCAGACCACACGATATGTCCGAACGGCGAAAGAAGACCGCGTAAGACGAGAACACTTTCCATTGTTTCCGTTCCCTCGCTGATACCGAAGGCGAGGATTGAATCTTGCAGTTCTTCGGTCGAGGCGGCGAAGAAGGAAGATTCCACCGTGGTATTAAGCAGATAGCTCATCGCGTAACCGGCGGATTCGAATGCGGCGAAACCGACGCCGACGGCCGCACCCACCAGCAGTCCGTTGAGCTTATAGCGGTATTTCGAGGCACGGGCAACGGCAAGCATTGCCAGGACCTTTCCGGTTTCTTCGATGGGACCTGCTATCGACGCGCCCCATGATCCGTCATCAAAGAGAGTGAAAAGAACAAGGGAGAGCAGCAGGGAAAGGATACCGCCGAGAAACGCCAGCCGTACGATGGCATAGAGCGACATGTTGCGCCGGATATTCAGTTCCGTGAACAAGACAAGCGTTGAAACCGGAATTGCGAACGATCCGATGAGGATCCATCCGGGGATCAGATTTTGATTTTCGAATCCGCGCCAGCCGAGCCAAAAGAGGAAATAAAGACCAAGGGAAGCCAACAGCATTCGCATGAAAAGCCAAGGTTTCGGCCATGACACGTCGATGTCTTCGATCTTCGGGGTTGAAGAGGCGGTTCCAACCGAAAAGCTTTCTTCCACTTCTTCGGGGGTGTGGTGGGAAAATGTTTCTGCGAACAGAGCGGAAAGGCTGAACCCTTTCAGTTTTTCAATACCGACCGCAGAGGCGATTCGATCTTGAATGATGTCGGGAATTTCGGCGGACTCTCCGGTCTCGCCTGGGTTTCCATCCGTTGCAACGGTCCGGAGCTTCGCTTTCCGAACGAATGGCTTGACCACAAAAACCTCTCCGCATTCGGGGCAGGTTACTTTTGCACCTTCGGACACTGCCGCCGATGCGAGGATCGATTTACATTTGGGACATTGGAATTGATGTGTGTCGTTCATGTTTCACTTTCCGATTCTATTCCGATCGGTTCGTTCGGATGAAAAGCCGATGAACCTACTACTGATATACGTTCGAAAAATGAAAATCTGACAACAAAAATTCTCTTTTCGGCCGAACGGGCGGATCGCAAAAAGGTTTCGAGGGGGGAGCTCACCTCTTGAACAATGCCACGCTGAGAGGCGCGAGAGTTGTCGAGACGAGTCGTTCTCCGTTCTGCAATCGTGCATCCGTATAGAGGAGGACCTTCTTTTCAAACGAAACGGAAACGGGGGCGATATTGTAGTTGACCAGAAATTGGACGCGTTTTCCCTTGTGGCGGTACGCTGCCGTCAATACTTGATCCACCCAAAATTCCGATCCGTCGTATCGTACAAACCGGTTTTTGCCGCAAAGCACATGTTGCGGTTTCAGCATTTTGCCTTTGTGCAGAAAATCTTTTCCGGCGCCTTTTCTCCAGTTCGTCAGCTCTTTCAAGAACGGATAGACGATGCCCTTGTCCAGTCGTTTTTTGTCTTTTCCCCACGATGATACGGGTAGCCCATCGTAGCCAAGGACAAGCGTGATCATATCGCCTGCGAGAAAAGAATATGCGGCACGGTACGTGTAGTTGTAGACTTCATCGGAAAGCATTGTTCCGATTTGGTTTCCCATGAAGTTATTGACAAACTCGTGGTACAAATAGGAGTAGAGAGGAACGCTTCTGCCGATATATTCGTTCAGGTTCCATCTGTTGTCGCTGAATTTCAGGGTTGACAAAAACGGTTCGGCGGCCGCCGTTTCGCAGCCCAGCAACACATGCTGTCTTCCGTCGATGCCGGCAAGCATTTCGTTGACGGCCGCGATTTGCCATTTGCCCGGGGCGGGCGTATGCCCGTGGTTCCGGCTGTAGCAAAAATAGGCGTTTCCGCCATGATTCTGATCGAGAACCTGAATGTAATCGATACCGCCGGCGACGATTTTATTGAATTCCGATGTGAGCAGATCACGGCATCGCTGAGACGACGGGCACAGATCGTATCCCTCCCGCTGGTAGGTGCAGGTTACGGAGCGCATGGTTCCATCCGTGTCCGTACACATGATTTCCTTGAGGTTGTCCTTTTCGAACTCTTCGGTTCGGGAATAATCCAGGAGTTTGCTCCGTTGCGTCCAGCCGAGACCGCTGCAATACACGCCAACCAGAAAGCCTTTCCGGTGTGCACCGTCGACAAATTCTTTGAAGCGTTTCTCACCGCCGAAAGGGGGCCAGACATAGGGAGGCGCCCAAGGTGCGGTACCCTCCCAGTGCATCAAGAGAGCCATGATCCGCGCCCCTGTCTCCTCTGATAGTTCGGAGAGGATGGGCAAGGCGTTGGTATAGGGGTAAAGCGCCGGGTTCGGCGTTATTTCATCGATATCGTGTTTTCCGCGAACGGGATAGGTCACGACGATCGGGCTGTCGTCGTACCATTCCGGCAACCGTTCATCGTCGATTTTGTAGAGCCCCTCCGGAAGGTTTCTGTAGAACCATTTCCGATAGATTTCGGCGCAATCGTAGCAATCGCCTTTGAACAGGACCATGTTCAGATCGAAAGGCATTGTGTAGTCTTGCGCGAAATCGACATCGCAGAACGTTCGCAAGAGCAGGAGGAGGGTACCGTTTTCGCACGTGAAGTCAATTTGTTTGACCGTTCTTTCACGGTCGTGCATTCCCAAGTAGACACCGATTTCATTGATCAGATAACCGATAAACTGCGAAGAAACCATATTTGGGAAAACGGAGTATTTCCCTTGGGACGGGTATTCGGGTTCGGCGTGCCGCAACCAGCTTTCGCTGCGTTTTCTCAAATCGGTTACAAGGCACCCCTCGTTATAGGGATAGACGATTTCGCCGGCTCCGCCCTCGTCCTTCAGTTTTCCCGGAAGCGCAAAGCCGAATGGCTGCACCCATTCGATCAGATCGGATGTTTTGTTTTTGACGTCCATTCGAATGGACAATCCCGTGCGGCTTCTCTTTTTTATGTGAAGCGTGACATCCGCCTCGGGATGGCGATAGGTTGCCTTTCCATTCGCAAACGAGACAAATTGAAATGCGGTTGCGGATAGGATGCGATGAGCACCCGACGTGTTGCGCATCTTGAGCGAAAACAACGGCGTCTTGCCTTGAATCAATTCCGTCCCCTTGAACAGCAGGCTTTTTACGACAGACTCCTTGAAATCGATGCGGATTTGTCCATCCTGATTCAAAGAAAAGGTTTTTATCGTCAAAGAGATTTCTTTTATCATAAGGGGAGACGATGATTCATTACATGGGATTTCCATCGTCGGTAGCAGGAATCGGGAAATATGGAAAATTCCGCACTGGTTCGAACCGATTGCTTTTGGGACGCCATTTGGCTCAATTATGCGCCTTCCATCCGGATCTTTCAAGACTTCGCCCATTCCGGTCAAAGGGCTCGAGGCTTCTACCGGACATCGATCGTTTTGCAGAGTCAGCTACTACCCATCCGTGAGCGTACGTTCGGATGCGTACCCCTGTCGCAAGCGGGTTTCAGTGGAAAACGCTCCGCTTTATTGGTATGATCTTCCATGATTTCCGGGACGCATACGCGTTTGCCGTTCAGATCGGATGGCGAAATGCATTTGGAGAGTCCGTATCACCAAAAGGCGGTTTTCGCCGCAAATGAAGGAAACGAACGATGAAACATATGTTGGTTGCAGGAATGGTGTCGATCGCCGTTTTGGGCGTTTCCGCGCACGCTGCGGAAAACGCAAAGACTGCGTCGGTTCAAAAGAAGTCGGAAGGTGCGGTTTCGACCTACGATCAGACGTCGCCGGCGCTGACGGCGGAGGATTCGAAGACGACGATCGGCGAACCGCGGTATCTGCCGCTTCGCTGGCTAAGTCTAGGGACGTCCATTACCTGGTACAACAGCCATGCGGGGGCAACCTTCAAAAAGGGATACCAGTCGTGGCTCATGGATCAGATCAAGTTTGCGGAATTTTCGAATCGAGGCATCAGCGGAGCCTGTCTCGATTCGACGCTTTGGTGCATTCAAGACGCCGATCTTTACACGGTGGAGCACGGAATCAACGATTGGGGAAATCGCGTTCCGCCCGGAACGATGGAGGACTACAAGAACAACAGCGGGAACGGCACCTTTGCCGCGACGTATCGAAAGGTTATCGACAAGCTCCGTGCGACCAATCCGAAAGCGACGATTATTCTTTGCACCCCTCGCAAGGGATATGGATTCGGCAGTTTTCTTCCGCCGCATTGCGAGGATCGTCAGACCGACAAAGATGGAAAGAAGGGCTATTATCTGAAAGAGTATGCCGAAATCGTCCGTTCCATTGCCGCGGAGGAAAACTTGCCGCTTGCGGATTTCTATGCAACATGCGGCGAACAGGATGAGTTGGCGGACCTATCTATTGACAAAGCGCTCCATCCGAATGATGCGGGGTATCAGCGCATGGCGAACATTCTTGCCAAGACCATGATGAAAGTCTTCCCCGACGCGGAGTTTTTGAAGGACAAGAAGATGGTCTTCACGGACGATGGCAGTGCGAAGGACGTTGTCGTTACGAAGTTTCTTTCGACGGTCGATCAAGTCGTCCTGAAGGGAACGGAGATTTCCAACGTTCGTGTAACGGGTGCCAAACTAGGTGGAGGGTGGGTTCCGGGCGGTCCCTTCGAGTGCCAAGTCCATTTTGAGGCGTTCGATCCCGAAACGAAGACGTATACCTGCCAATTGCAGAATTGTTCGCCGCAAGACAAGTGCATGCGCGTCATTGCCATTGAGCTCAAGCAAGAGTTTACGGGGGATGTTGTCGCCCGCGTCTTGTGGAATCGCTATCGTTTCAATTTCGAAGACTACGGACTCAACTTTGCGGTTGACGGCAACTATAGCGGCGCCTGCGGGTCGGCTTCGAATTATGCTTCACAGGGCTATGTCATTGGCGAGTTGACATTGAGCGTCAACAAATAGAACGTCCGTCCGAAGTAACCGGTCATCCGTTCCATCGAATGGGGCGGGCTTAACGAAAAAAGGAATGCAACGCGTGGCGTGCGTTGCATTCCTTTTGTTTTTGGAAAGCGATCTGGAAGGCGGGCAATCAAGCCTTGACGAGATGAGCGCCTTGGGAGCAGCTGATGATGCGGGTATCGCAAGGGGAGCCGTACTGATGCGCGTAGGCGTTTCGGATTGCCTCTGCAGCGGTTTCGGCGTCGCGTTTATTGACGAGAACGACCGCCGAACCTCCGAATCCGCCACCCGACAAACGGGCACCGAGGATTCCGGGAATCGATTTGGCGGCATTGACGACGGTATCCAGTTCGGGGCAAGAGTTTTCGAAGTAGACGCGAGAGGATTCATGCGAGTCGAACATCAGTTTGCCGAAAGAAGCGGCATCGCCGGAGCGGAGGCAGTCGATTCCTTCCAAAACGCGCGTATCCTCTCCGATCGGGTGGGCAGCGCGGCGTGCGATCCGGTCGTCCATGCTATCGCGGAAACGCAGCCATTCGTTCCAAGAAACGTCGCGAAGGGCGGAAACCGGGTGATCGAGCACGGTTGCGAAGAAGCGGGCGGCAATTTCGCAGCTTTCGCGGCGTTCGTTGTAGGCGCCGTCGACGAGGGCGTGTTTTGCGTGCGTATTGCACATCAAGAAGCAGACATCCTCGGGGAAGGCGATCGGCTTGATGTCAAAGGAGCGGAAATCGGAAAGAACGAGAGCGTTTTCTTCTCCATAGATGGAAGAAACCTGATCCAGCAAGCCGCATTTGACGCCTGCAAAGGTGTGTTCCGCTTTTTGGCCGATTTTGGCGATTTCGAGTTTTGGCAGTGTGATGTCGAAAAGCCGTGCAATGGCAAGCGTTGCGCAAGTTTCGAGCGCTGCGGAGGAAGAGAGTCCGGAGCCGAGTGGAATATTGCCGAGGAAGGCGGCGTCAAAACCGAATTGGGGAGCCTTGACCGAAGATAGACCGGCAAGACAACCCTTCACATAGTTTGCCCACATGCTTTCCTTTTCGGCAATCGGCTGACGAACGTCAAAGGCAACCTCCTCCATAAGATCGCCTGCAAGGAGATGAACCTCGTTATCCGCGCGTTTGGATACGGCAAAGAACGTTCCATAGTTAATGGCGGCGGAAAGCACATAACCTTCATTGTAGTCGGTGTGGTTTCCGAGAACTTCAATTCGTCCCGGTGCGTAGGAAACGATTTCCGGCTCGCGACCAAAGTGTGCAGAGAACTTGGCGATGAGTTCGTTTTGAAGAGTTTGCATGGCGTTAGACAGGAAAAAGGGGAGGGGAAGCTTATCGTAAAGATGCAAGAAGAAAAGCACCGCAGCCGGGCTGCGATGCTTTCCGGATGGCGCTAGCTGCGGATAACGGAGAGGATTTCATCGCGATGGGTGACCATATCCTTTTCCGTTTTCGCTTCGAGATTGAGACGGATGAGCGGTTCGGTATTGGAGCAGCGGACATTGAACCACCAATCGGCGAATTCGACGCTCAAGCCGTCGAGCTCGAACATTTTGCCTTTCGATCCGTAGGTTTCCTTGAGTGAAGCAAGGACTCTGTCGGCGTCTTCCTTGGAAGCGAGTTTGGTGTTGATTTCACCGGACGCGAAGTAGCGACGGATCGGGGCGATCAGTTCGGAGAGCGGTTTGTCGGAGCGGGAGACGATGTTTGCGAGGCAAAGAACGGCGAGCGAAGAGGATTCGGCGGTGAAGTTTGCCTTGAAGTAGTAGTGTCCGGAGAGTTCGCCGGCGAACAGAGCGTCGTTTTCGCGCATTTGCTGTTTGATAAAGGCGTGTCCGACACGGCTCATCATGGGTTTTCCGCCGTGTTCTTCGATCACTTCCTTGACGGCCCAGGAGGAGCGGAGGTCGTAGAAGATAGTGGAACCGGGGTGGGAGCGGAGCATATCTTCGGCGACGAGGGCGGTAATCATATCCATAGGAATGATTTCACCCTTTTCGTCGATGAATCCGGCGCGATCCGCATCTCCGTCGAATGCGACACCGAAATCGTATCCGCCTTTGCGCACTTCGGCACGAATTGCGTCGAGTGTTTCGTGTTTGAGCGGGTTAGCCTCGTGATTCGGGAATGTGCCATCCGGCTCGGCGAAGAGCGCAGAATAGGTGATGGGAAGACCTTCGAAGACCTTGGCCTCTGTCGTTCCCATTCCGTTTGCGAAATCGCAGCAGATGCGCAGGGGACGTGCGATGTCGGCATTTTTCCGAATAAAATCGCAGTAAGCGGGGATGACATTTGCAACCGAGATCGTTCCGGGCTTTTCTGCCTTGGGGGCATAGGTGCCGTCCCGGATGATCTTTTCGATATCGGCAATACCGGTAGCACCGGAGATCGGGACTGCATTTGCACGGCAAAGCTTGAACCCGTTGTATTCTTTCGGGTTGTGGGAAGCCGTAATCATCACGGAGGCGTCGCATCCGAGGGAGCCGTTTCCGAAGTAGGATACGGGGGTCGAAACGAGACCAAGATCGATGATATTCGCACCCAGCTCGGTAGCGCCTTTGGCAAAGTTTTCAAAAAGCGGAATCGAGGTGGGACGGATATCGTATCCGACTGCGATTTTTTTGCAGCCAAGGAAGGTAACGAATGCGCGACCCAGATCGTATGCGACCTCTTCCGTCAGTTCCGTACCATAGATGCCGCGAATGTCGTAAGCTTTAAAAATGCCAGCCATAAACTAAATAAGGTGTACGATTGAATAAAGATACGATTATTCTACCAAATAGATGGATTCGCGTAAAGCGGTTGCGCCGAGCAGGGCTCTTCGTTCGCGTTTTAGGCGGGTGGCGAGGAGGCGCGTGCGAGGGGGCGCGCGGGCGCGGGCCGGGAGCCCCGGCGGGCGAAGGGGGGGCGGGATGCCAAACCGCGCACCGCGGTGGCGAGCCGCCACGGGCGATGGTCGGCTGCCATCGCGCCGCCCAGGTAATGCGCGTGCGAATATTGCGGGCGTAATGGCGTGCGAATTTTGCGTGGGTAATGGCGGTAGGGCGCGATGTCCCCATC
>JAEDLN010000079.1 GCA_016295275.1 Kiritimatiellia bacterium | reverse complement strand
GCTCCCCGCCCGCGGCACGGTGCGCGGCAGAGCCGCGCACCCGGCGCGATGTCATAACCGCGCCGCCATACCGCACGGCCACGGGACGATGCGGCGCGATGATCGGCCGCCGGGCCTCCCGGCTCGAGCCCTACCGCCATTACGCACGACCACGGGGCACGCGCATTACCCGTGGCGGCTCGCCACCCCGGGCGGCGCGATGCTTGCCCGCCGGGGCTCCCGGCTCGCGCCCTACCGCCATTACACACGCGAAATTCGCACGCGGAGTTTGCCCGCGCATTATCCCCGCCAACCCGCCCCACGCTCGTGCCCCGTTGCCGCGCCACCGCACTTCTGCGACACCCGCCATTACGGCTCTTCAACCCACCTCAGAAAGTGAAGCTCCTTCCCATCGGCGTAGGCAATGCACCAAACCTGATGCTCCACGTTTTGGCTTCGACCTGTTGCCGTAATCCGGTAGAAATTCGAATTAACCGTAATTTTAGAGCTAATGGAAGACTCCAGCCCGTCTACGCGATTGAACAAATCGGCCTCGCTTCGAAATGGATCCGGATCGCCGTTTTCATCAACCATGTTGCGTTCCTCCATAATGGCACGAGCCAAAATGTCGTCCACGCCGGGCAAGGTGCGCAAAACATCGTACGGCGCCGATTGGATATTGATCTTGCCGTCTCCATAAGTCGTCAACATCCCTTCGATACCGGCAATCACAATATCGTTCGTTTCCGAAAAACGGTTGAAATGGACATTCGAACTCTTTTTGGCGCTTGGATCGCCAAGCACCGTCAATGGATCGAAAGTTCCGCCCGTCAGAATCGGCTCGCTGAACCCTTTGACGAGCAAAAGCTCCCGCACCGTATCGAAGGGACCGTTTTTCGCCTCGTAGGGAGGATCCAGCAAACTGTAGTAGTCCTCGGTCTCCGCCCCCTCCGGATTCGACGTGTCATCCGCATCGATCCAGTCTAGAATCGGATCGATAATCGCGTCGAAATAGTCCTCCGGAATCCCGGCATTGCCAAGAATCGTCTCCCACTCGTCGCGCGTCAGCATGTTGACATTGAGCCGCCCGGGTTCGGGCTCGATATCGAGAATGACATATCCGTCGCCGATCGGTTCCACAAGCCCGATAATCGATTGCCCCAGCTTGAGACGCTCCGCCGCAAGATGCCAGCGATCCTCCTCATCCGTCTTTCCTCCGCCTGCCGGAGCACCATTTGCCCGCGCCATCAGCATCTTTGCGATTTCAATGCCGGAAAGCGAATAACGCGTTGCCATGGTGCGATTGCGGACATAGCGCGCATAGCGCCCTTGCAGCTGCGCTTCAAACCCCATAGAGGCAACCAAAATGCCCAACACGGCAATCGTAATGAGCGCAATGACCAACGCCGAGCCGGATTGCACACCCGCTTTTTCCGATCGCCTGCGGAACAAACCCGCCACGACTATGCGAAGATTCGGTCGCATCACGGCTTTCCTCCCACACCAATGGTAAATCCGCCGCCGGAGCCGCCGCCCCAACCGCCCGAAGAAGCTGGACGCTGCCCCGTACCGCCGGAACCGCCATTCGCCGGAATCCGATTCCCCGAATTGCCGCTTCCGCCGCCAATGACGACCGGACGCCGGCCGCCACCCGTGCCTCCCGTTCCGCTCCCGCCGTTCCGGTTGCCGGATTGTTTTCCGCCGCCCGTCCCGCCGGATACCGCATTCGGATTCCACGATAGCTTCGCCATCGGAAAATCGACCATCCGCTGAAACACATCCGGATCCTTCTTCGACCCTTGCGGCTTCAAATAAAGCGTCAACAGAATATGCTCCGGGATGCGATTGCTCGAAACCCACTCGTCAACCCATTCGTATGCCTCGCCGACATTGACCGCTTTCGTCGGATCCTGAAAACGGCAATCCATCGCAACAACCTGATCGCTCAACAAAACCGGCTCGACGTCCTCGTCCGGATCGAAATCCTTGTCTTGCCCGACAATGCGCCAGGCGTAAACATACAGCCCCGGACCCTCGTTCTCGTCCGAATCCTGAACACGCAACTTCACCCGGTGAGCCGATCCCGCCCATGGCGTATCTTCGCCCACCAACGAACCGCCAAGCTTGACCCAGGAAATCACATCCTTGGCATTCTCCTCTTCCCCGTCGTCCTCAAACTGGAACCCGTACTCGTATGTGGGTGCTTCGCCGGTCGGATAATACGCCGAACGCAACCCCATCACCACTTGCTCCATGACGGCATCTCCGTTTTGAATCTCTTCCCCCATCTCCGTAACCGTCTTCCAAAAGGAAACGCCGACGCCCAAAACCAACGAGGAAACCGTCACGACCATCGCCAAAATGCCAATGGCCAACATCACCTCGATCAAGGTGAATGCGGCGGAAAAGCCCCGCAAGGGACGTTCAAGCGAAATTTTCGCGCAGCCTTTCAGACGAACCATCTAGAATTACCCCCCGGAAGCGCCTCCGCTCGATCCTTCCGGAAAATACAGAAGGCGCAAAAACTCCATCTCGTTTCCGGGTCCGCCGCGCCCTTGCACGACTTTCGTCCGAATCGTATACATACCATCCTCGTCTTCGTCTTCCTCGCAAACCCGCTCATAGGTCCACCCGTCCATCAACTCGGCATCTGCCGTCACTTCCAAATCGGAAACGGGATCTTCGTTGATGGCCATCGGATGGGCCGCATCGCCTTTCGCCAGTACATTCATCGCCTGCTGCACAAAATGCGAGGCATGGAAAAACTGCGCCGACGTCGCCATCCCTTGCATCAGTCCAATGAGACAAACCGCCAAAATGAAAACGGCCAGCATCACTTCGACAAGCGTCATGCCCGATCTCCGGCCGTCCCGTTCTCGCAAAAATCCGACACAAGCCATCAGCGAACCTCCTCCTCGTTTTGAACGAGCGTACACCCGACTGCACTGACCGTGACAAACAGGCAACTCTCCGGATTCTCTTTCTCGAATACCTGTATGCGATGCGGACGCACCGCGCCATTCGAATGATACCGGATCGTCAATTGCCCTTCTTTCTGCTCGCCCGACCAATCTTCCTCGCGAGACCGCTTCGAAACCGGCCGATCGCGCCATCCTTCAAAAGAAAAGGCGATCTTCTTGTACTCTTTTTTGAAATTGATCGAGTCCGCAAGAGAAACGGTATCCGTGAAATTGGTCCCCTCCTGAAGCGCGACCAGCTGCTCGAACGCATTCGTGGAAACCCCGGCATCCAAATCGTCTTTGCTGACCGCCAACCCAAAGCCGCCCGTCAAAGACGCCGACCTCTTTGAACTCGCGACCATCAGCTCCTCCGTGTAGCCAAGGCCATTCGTCGTGGCCGCCAAATCGCCCATGCCAAAGCGCAACGTTCCCTCGCGCTCTTTCGCGAGCAACTCGAAAGATCCGTCTTCCAAATGCAAGACGAGATCCACCGGCGACTGGTTCAAAAGCGACATCGACCGCGCATACCGCTCCGCCGCCGCCAATTCCCGCGCCGCCGTGCGCAAATCCCCGCCCGATAGCATGCCGCGAACCGACGGGGCCGCAATCGTCGCAAGAATGCCAAGCAAAACCAGAACAAGAAGCACCTCGATGAGCGTAAAGCCCATGCGGGGTGCCTTTTCCGATTTGTTTTTCCGGATGAACCGATACCCGAAAGAAATGCCCGGAATCATGAGCGATGCCAAACGGACCTTACTTGTTGGTCAAATCGTCTTCCGTATTCATCTGCAAATCCGGACCGGCACTGCGAATCTCGTAGGACGACCCGTCCCGGCGATACTGGAACGGCGTTCCCCAACTGTCCACCTTGGATTTTTCCTCAAGCGGAGCTTCCGCATTTCCGATCTTCTGGAAAAGCTGCTCGAAGTGGTCCGGATAGTTGCCGACGCGAATCTCGTACATCTTGACGGCATCGGAAATCGCCTCGATCGAGGTGCGCGTCGCACTGATGCGGGATTCATTGCCGATACCGCCGACATTTTTGACGGCAACCGCAGCCAAAACACCAAGAATCGTAATCACGAGCAAAAGCTCAACCAACGTGAAACCGGCACGGGTTGCTTGACAAATCGCTTTTTTCATACGGAAACCTCGCAAAGAAGATGATGAAAGAAAAACATTACTGAACTTCGACAGGCGCAACCGGTTCCTTCGCGGTTGCCGCAGCGGCCGGAGCCAATTTCTCCAAAAGCTCTTTCACGCTCTTTTCCAAAAATGCCTTCCGGAGAGCGTCCGAGACGATCGTTTCGTCCGCAAGACACTTGGAAAACAGCTCGTTCGCCTTTTCGTAAGCGGCCTTCGCATCCTCGGCACGCCCTGCTTCCTTGAGAAAATCGCCGATCCGAACCTCGTTCTTTGCCGCCAGAATGTCGCGGGTATAGCCAATGCCGGTCTGCGGATCGAATTGCTCTTCATCCGGCAACAAGGAAACAAATTCGCGGAACAGCGCAGCCGCTTCATCATACTTCTTGTCCTGAAGCGCAATGTGCGCCTTGACTTTCACAATGGATAGCTTGTGCCACGCTTCATCATGATCGGAAATACCCGCTTCCAGCAAACGCAACGCTTCCTGATAATCGTCCAGCATAAAGGCCGTATCCAAACGGAACGTGCTCAGAAGAGAACGATCGGCTTCTTCCTTCAAAAGCGGCTCCAGACGCTTGGAAACTTCCGAACAAGCCTGCAACAACGGCTTCGAATCGATGGTCTGATAGAAATGGCGGCTGTAAATACCAAGCACGACCGACGGAGAGAACCCGAGATCCAACAGTTTGCCGAGACGCTCGGGATACGCCGCCTTCACCGTCTCGTCCTCCTGCAAGAACAGTACATTGCACCACTCGCGGGCTGCACTGTTGCGCGTACTCTTCAGATTCTTGTACAAAGGATCGGATACGATCGTGCCTGCAATCCGCTCAACCGCATCCGGACGCTTCTGATCGCGCGCATTCCGGTAGACAAAGGAAAGCGATTGGAAAACCGGTACGTCTCCGGCTTTTCCGGCAATCGCCGGCAACGCCTTCTCGATCGACTCGAAATTGCCCTTCACCGCCGCAATCCGAACCTCCAAGAGCGAAACGGCATTGTCAAGATTCGGCGTCTTGTCCGAAACGACGGCTTTCATCTGCGCGACAATCTTCTCGGCAATATCCAATTTGCCGCCGCCGAGAGCCGCCAAAACGGAACGCTGCAAAACCGGACAAATCGTCTCGGCATCGAACTCCTTCAGCAACGAAGCGACTTCCTCGGAAATCCCTTCTGGATTGCTGGTCAGAACACCTTCCAAAACCCAACCCGCAGCGGTGATCCGCATCTCCGACGGCAAATCCTGCGCCAAGAGCACGCGCGCCCAATCGAGCGCCGCCTCCTGCTTTCCGGTTTCCAACAGATAGCCGTAAATCAAATCGTTGGAGGTCATCACCTGGTCGGGAGCCGTGCGCAAAAGCGCAAGAAACTTCGACTGCGCAACTTCCACCTGTTCGGAAAACAACAGGAACCGAATCATCAGATTGCTGATGCGTTCCGCGGCCGGGAGCAATTCCTTGTTCTCCAAGGCATCGAAGAAAACCTGATTGGCCGCATTCGTTTGCGCATTCTTGTACAAACCGTCGACGGTATGAATCAAATCGATGATCTTCGCCTCATCGACCACGACCTCCTGCTCATCTGCTTCTGCAGATTGACCCGTGATGGCCGTCACCAATTCGGCATCGTCTTGCCCTTGAGGGCGATCCGAACATCCCGCAAAAATACCGCTTATCGAAGCCAAGGCAAAAACGGTCACCAAACGATTGACATCTTTCATAGCGAATTGCGCCTCCACTCAACAACACGACAAAAAAATGGAGCGGGTGAAGGGAATCGAACCCTCGTAAACAGCTTGGAAGGCTGCCACTCTGCCATTGAGCTACACCCGCATTGCATCGCAACGAAACGCATCGTAGCAAAGAAAAAGCATTCGCGCAAGCAAAAAAATGAGCGCTTCCAGAAAAAGTCGAAAACATCGCGGCGAATCCGCCCGTCCCATCCGGCATCTCCTCGCCACACCCTCGAATAACGAAAAAAAATCGCCCCGGCTGGCGGACCTTCCGACTTGGCTGTCGGGCCTCCCGACCCGACCCGGCTCGGATTAATTTTGCAAATAGTACGAATCCGAATCAGGCGTGCGTTGCGGCTTCCATGCCCCGGAAACCCGCTTGCCAAACAGCGCCGATCCAATCCGAACATACGTCGCGCCTTCTTCAATCGCCGTCTCGAAATCCGATGACATTCCCATCGACAACTCGGGAAGCGAAATGCCAAACATCTGCTCCAAACGGTCGCGCAACAGACGCAATGCCCGCAAATGCGGCCGCGATTGCTCCGGCTCCGGAACCCAGGGCGGAATCGTCATCAGCCCCGTCAGCCGCAACACGCCATCCTCCAAAACCTTACGAACCGCATCCTCCGCCCCTTTCGGCGTGAACCCGTGCTTCGTCGCTTCGTCCGCAACATTCACCTCCAGCAAAATATCGGGACGCGCCCCCGTTTCCTCGGAAATGCGCGCCAAATCCTCTAATACCTGCAACGAATCGATGCTGTGCAAAACGGTGAAGAGCGACAACGCATGACGGATCTTGTTGCGTTGCAACGGTCCGATCAAATGCCATTCCGCGCTCCGGCACAGCGGGGCTTTCGCCAACCCCTCTTGCACGCGATTCTCACCCAGCACTCGCAACCCGTCGGCAATCGCCAGATTCACGATTTCCGGCGGCCATGTCTTGGTCACCGCAACCAATTGGACCGATCCGCGATCGCGCCCGGCCCGTTCGCATGCCTGCCCGATCCGTTGTTCGATAGCCGCATGCCGTTCATAAAATTCATTTTCGTTCATACCATACAAGAATATCGCATTCCCCTCCCCTCCGCAATTCCCCCCCCCACCCCTACCCCGTTGCCGGACCCACCACCATCGCCATGGCGGTTGATTTCTGCGTATTCGGCGGCGGAGGCCGTCCGCTCCCGTGCGCCTCCCTCGTGCGGCATGGCGGTAGGGCGCGAGCCGGGAGGCCCGGCGGCCCTCCATCGCGCCGCATCGTCCCGTGGCCGCCGCGCCTCAGCGCGGTGAGCGGCTTGGCATCCCGTGCCCCTCGCCGTGCGCACCGCCCGTGCCCCGTGGTGCGGTCCCGTTGCGGTAGGGCGCGATGTCCCCATCGCGCCGCATCGCCCCGTGGTCGTTCGCACCGCCGCGCCCGTACCGCATCGCCCGTCGGGCCACTTGACGGGGTTCGGGGGCACCCCCGGTCGATGTCCTCCGTACCCCTTGTCCCCCCGCCCCCACGCGCCTCCCTCACTGGCCGCCACCGCCCGTGGGGGCTCCCACCCTCCCGACCCGGCCCCATCGCCGGACAGTGGAAAAAAATCTCCGTTTTCGCTACAATCGTTTTCCATTCCAACTCTATTCCTCTCGAACCATGAAACGTTCATTTTCTCTCTCGCTTGCCTGCGCCTGCGCACTGGCCTCTTCCGCCTTTGGCGCACCCCGCTTTGCCAATATCTTTACCAGCGGCGCCGTTCTTCAACGGGATCTTCCGGTACCCGTCTGGGGGTGGACCGACCCCAACGCCACCGTTACCGTCACACTCTCCAAAGATGGAATCGAACTCGCAAAACAAACCGCCACCGCTTATGAAACCGGTCGCTGGATGCTTCGTCTCCCCGCACAAAAGGCCGGCGGAACCTACACCCTGAAACTCTCCGGCGGCGACGACTCCGTCACGCTCGATGATATCCTCTTCGGCGATGTCTGGCTCTGTTCCGGACAGTCCAATATGGAGATGAACTACGACTGGGGTCTCACCCGCGGCAAGGAGGATATGGAAACCAACCAACTGCCGTCAGTCCGTACCTTCATCGTTCCCAATGCCACCGCGGCAACGCCTCAACCCGATATCGGTACGCAAACCTGGAAACCGGCAACCTCGCTCCAGAATATCCGCAAATTCTCCGCTTGCGGATACTTCTTCGGAGCCGCCCTCCGGCAAGCCTTGCCCGATGTCCCGATCGGCTTGATTGACGCCACATGGAGCGGAACCCCGATCCAAACCTGGCTCTCCCTTGATGCCCTCCATACCGTCGACGACGATTACGCAAATCGGGTCGAAAACCGCCGCAAGCAAATCGACGCGTGGGATCGCAGTTGTCCATTCGAACGGCAAATGGCCGAATGGAAGGCAACCTGCAACGCCAAGGAAAGCGATCCGAAAGGAAAACTCCCCATGGAGGACGGGTATGATTTCTCCACCTGGAAATCCGTCGAACTCCCCGTCTCCATGGAAGAGCATATCGCTCCTTCCTTCGATGGCGTGGTCTGGTATGTCCGCACGGTGGAATTGGACGCCGGCCAACTCGCCGAAGCGAACGCCCCCATCCTCAATCTCGGACCGATCGATGACTGCGATATCGCGTACGTCAACGGCCAAAAGGTCGGCGAAACCAGAATCTACAGCGCCAACCGCCGCTACAAAATTCCCGACAATCTCCTTCGAGTTGGCAAAAATACCATTGCGATCCGCGTGACCGACAACGGCGGCGCCGGCGGCTTCCAAAAGGATAAAGCCGGCAAAATGGTTCTTTCCCTCGCCGAAAAATCATCCGTTCCGCTTGCCGGCACATGGGCTTGTTTCTCCTACATTCCACCCGACATGCCCGAAAATCTCGACAAGCCGAAAAGCAACTCCCTTGCCGCTTGCTACAATGCGATGGTCCGCCCCCTCTTTCCACTCGCAATCAAGGGCGCCATCTGGTACCAAGGTTGCTCCGACGTGGGACGGCATGAAATCTACGACGATCTTTTCGCAGCAATGTCCGCAGACTGGCGAAAGGGCTTCTCTGGCGGCGAATTTCCTATTTATCTCGTTCAGCTCGCCGCCTTCATGCAGACGCATGACAATCCCATTTCCTCCGCCTGGGCCGCGATGCGCTGGACATTGATGCAAATCGGCGAATCACAGCCTCATTGCGGTACCGCCGTCGCCATCGATATCGGAAACCATACCGACATTCATCCGAAAGACAAGAAAACCGTCGGCGAACGCCTCGCCCGGCTCGCTCTTGCCCGAACCTACTCCGATTCGTCGATTGTCCCATGTGGCCCGATTCCGCAATCCGCCGTCCGCACGGGCGACGCCATTGAAATTCGATTTGCCTACGCCGATGGTCTCAAAACCTCCGATGGCGAAAAGGTGAAAGGCTTCCAAATCTCATCCGACGGAAAAACCTATCGCTGGGCCGATGCCGAAATCAAGGACGCCGCGATCCGAATCGTTTCCCCGGATGCCACCGAGGTCCGATTCGCTTGGGACGACTATCCCGTCTGCAACCTTGTCAATGGCGCCGGTCTCCCTTGCGGCCCCTTTACCCTCCCCGTCCGTCCCTGATCTCCGTCCTTCTTCGAAAAATGTGTCGTTGCTTCACTGGCAGCGGCACATTTTCTTTTTCGCCTCCGGTATTCCGTCATTTCCCCCTCCGCAATTCCCCCGCCCCCCCCCCGGGCCCCCCGG
>JAEDLN010000078.1 GCA_016295275.1 Kiritimatiellia bacterium | reverse complement strand
CAGTCGTCCGGTTGCATATTGCGGAGGCGTTGTTGCGGTTGAATCGTGCAGAGGAGGCGTCTCGCATTCTGCAGGAAATCAGCGACAAGCGGAGCCTGTTTTCCGTCGAAGAGACCTATCGTTATCTGGACGCGGTGGCGGAAGCGGAAGAAGCGCTGCACTCGCCAGAAGAAGCGGAGACGGTTTCGGACGAGGAGGATAAGGAAACGCCGTAGACGAAACGCGTCAAGACAATCGAAAGAACAAAAAAAGCGGTTCCGTTTCGGAGCCGCTTTTCGTGTTTTTCCGCAATGAAGCGGGCAGGATCATTCTGCGGAAAGGTTCCAAAACGCCGGGATATCGGCGATGGAGTCGAAGACGGTGCAACCGCTGTTTTCGAGTCTAGCGCGGGATTGGTAGCCGGATGCGAGGAGGAGGCAAGGGCATCCGATGGCGTCTGCGACCTCTTTATCGTGGAGTGTATCGCCGATCATGCAGCCATCGGCGGGGTTGAGTTTCCGGGTTTGGATCAGGGCTTGTGCGACAGCGATTTTGGAGCCGGCGCCGGGGTTGTCGAGACCGCGTACCTCTTGGAAGAAGGAGCGAATGCCCCGGGTGTGGAGCAGCGCATCGACGCGATCCTGTTCGCCGGATGTGACGACGAACATGTCGATTCCGGATTTGGCGAGGAGAGCGAGGGTGGGTTTGGTTTCGGGGAAGAGGTGGGCGGAAGGATCGTTTGCGAAGGCATTGATGAAGGTATTAGCCATCTCATCCCAGTTTTCCGATTCGAGTCGGAAACCGAGCGCTTCGTAGTACCCGCGAACGGGAAGATCGAACAATTCGCGATGGCGTTCGACGGTCACTTCCGGCATTTGGCGTTGGCGCAGGAGCAGATTGATTCCATTGACGGCGGCCTGGACGTCATCTTGCAGGGTCCCGTTCCAGTCCCAGAAAATATGCTTAGGGGGTTTCATGGAGAAGTCGGTTCGGCGGCGTTTTGCGGAGAAAAGACGGAGATATCGAGATGGAGTCCGCGCGGAGCGAGATCGCCGTAGAAGGTAGGGATTGCTCCGGTTGCGGTAAAGTATCCCTGCACTTTGCCGTTGGAGTCGAGACCGGTTTGTTTGAAGACGAAGAGATCCTGCATGGTAATCTGCTGACCTTCCAGGCCGACGACCTCGGTGATGGCGACGATTTTGCGCGAGCCATCCGAGAGGCGCGATTCATGGACGATGAGGTCGACGGCGGAAGCGATTTGTTCTCGGATTGCGCGGGAGGGAAGTTCGATTCCGCTCATCAGCACCATTGTTTCGAGACGTGCGATGACATCGCGCGGGGTATTGGCGTGCACGGTCGTCAAGGAGCCGTCGTGGCCGGTATTCATGGCTTGGAGCATATCGAGGGCTTCGCCACCGCGGCATTCGCCGACGATGATGCGGTCGGGGCGCATACGGAGGGCATTGCGCACGAGATCGCGGATGGTAACGGCTCCGCGGCCTTCGATATTGGGCGGCCGGGCTTCAAGGCGGACGAGGTGAGGTTGTGCGAGTCGAAGTTCGGCCGCGTCTTCGATGGTCAGGATTCGTTCGGTATGCGGCAGGTAATTCGAGAGGACATTGAGGAATGTCGTCTTACCGGATCCGGTACCGCCTGCGACGATGATATTTTTCCGAAGCAGAACGCAGATTCGGAGAAATTCGCACATGGCATCGGTGATTGTGCCGAATCGGATCAGATCCCGGTCGAAGAGCTGTCGTTTGGAGAATTTACGGATTGTGATGCAGGGACCGTCGAGCGAAAGGGGGTGAATGACGCAGTTGACGCGCGATCCGTCGGCGAGACGGGCATCGACGTAGGGTTGGGATTCATCGACGCGCCGACCGAGCGGAGAGACGATTCGTTCGATAATGGCGAGGACGGAGGCGTCGTCCATGAATGCCTGATCGGTCAGTTCGAGTCGACCGCGGCGTTCGACGAAAATCTTATCCGGACCATTGACCATGACTTCCGTAACGGAATCGTCCTCGAGAAGCGGTTCGAGGGGACCGAGCCCGAGCGCTTCGTGGAGGAGTTCTTGCGCGAGAGCGTCCGGGGAGAGATCGGGCGGGAGTTTATCTCGGATTTCCTCGACGATTGTGCGCACGGTTTCTTCGGCGCGGGAATGGAGTTCTTCGGCGGAAATCCGCGAAGCGGTCAGGCGTTTGATGTCGAGTCGTGTAAGGAGTTCGGCATGGATTTGTTGTTTGATGGAGCGGCGGAGCTCCATTCGGGAGCGATCGACCGGTTTCGGGGCCGGTTTGGGCGGTGGCACCGGAGTCGGTATCGGATCGGGTATCGGATCGGGTTTCGGCGTCGGTGCGGGTGCCGGAGCCGGTACGGGTGCGGGAGTCGGTGCGGGCGGTACGATTGGAGAATCTTGGACGGCGAGCACGGTCAGCGTATAGTCGCCGATTGAGATTGGGGTAGAGGGCTGAACGGAAGCCCGTTTTTGGACGGGCATGGCATTGAGGAAGGTTCCGGTATCGGAGTTCATATCCTCGATTAGAGCCGTTGCCCCGGAGAGAGTCAGAATGGCGTGGCGAGGAGAGATTCCGTTTCCGTCCAGACGGATACGGCAGCGGTCGCTTGAGCCGATGACATACGTGCCGTCCGGAAGTTCGGCCTTGACGGGGGAAGCGCCCGGGCTGAAGATGGTGACAATATGCATGGAACACCTCCACTAGGGGCGGACTGCGCGCGGCGACTTCGTGCGTTTTTGGCGCGCCTCGTTCAAGGCTTGCAGTTCGCCCTCGATTTTTTGGAAATCGACGCGCGGCAGTTCGGATTCGGTGTAGACATCGCGCGCATTTCGAAGCGTGAGAAAGAGCCGTCCCTTCATCTGCTGGGCGAAGACGAGGATTTCGGCTTCGCGCGGCGTAACGAGGAGAGTGACGGTGCTGTAGCCGGCGCGAGAGCGCGAAGAGGCCATGGAGCGGGCGGTATCGGATCCGGTTGCGAGCACGGTTACGTTTTGGAGAACCGTCATGGTGACGAGTTGCGCATTCTCATCGTTTCCGGATTCCGGGAGGGCGAACATACCGAGCACATCGACATGGTCGTTGGGGTTCACATGACCGGCCACAGCGGCCGCACCGGAGACGGGGATGGAGACGGCTCGCATACCGGGGAGGATTTCCTCCGAGAGTTGGCGCGATTGTTCGCGACCGCCCTCGAGGTAGGTCCAAAGAAGCGGGTTGCCGCGATCGACGGAATGGGTGAGACGGCGGCCGATGACGCTCAAATTATCCTCGAGGGAGATATTGTCGGAAGTTGTGCTGCTTTCGAAGACCTTCAGGGAGACGAGATCCTCCCGTTTGATGACCGTTCCTTGCGGAAGGGAAGTTGCGACGCCAAGAACACTGACCACACGTTGGGTCCGAAGGATTTTCTCCTTCATGGCATCGACTTCACCTTTTTTTGCATTAAGCCATGCGTGTGAGAGCAAGGCGGCCAGTAGTCCGACGGCCAGTGCTGCGATCAAGACGAATTTCTGTTTCATAGCGAATTCTCTTGCTGGGGACGGTTTGGTGTAACGGCGAGGGGGAGTGTTTCGTCTTCAGGAGAGAGGCGCTTCGTGCGGAAGCGTCTCTCGATTTTTTTGTGCGTGGGGGGACGATCAGGATTTGACGCCGATGGTCTTTTGGATTTCGTCGGCAATCTTTACGGAAAGCCGATCGACGGCTTCCTGTTCGGAGGCTTCGACCATGACGCGGCAGAGCTTTTGGGTTCCGGAGTAACGCACGAGGACGCGTCCGTTTTTGCCTAGTTCGCGTTCGGCGTCGCAGATGGCGGAGGAGACATTCGGCAAGGAAGTCAGGGGCGGCTTTTCGACGACATCGATATTGATGAGGCGTTGCGGGGCTTCGCGGAAGATGGATGCCAATTCGGAGAGTTTGCGTCCGGACTGTTTCATAGCCGCGAGGAGTTGGAGAGCCGAGACGATACCGTCGCCGGTCGTATGCTTGTCGAGGAAGATCACGTGACCGGACTGTTCGCCGCCGAGGGATGCGCCCTCCTTTTGCATCAGCTCAAGAACGAGACGATCGCCGACACCGGCATCCAGCCACCGGATCCCCAACTTTTCGAGAACGAGACGGAGCCCGAGGTTTGACATTGGGGTAAGAACGACGGTTTTATTGTGGAGCGTTCCGTTTTCGAGCATTGATTTGGCGCAGATGGCGATGGTGTGATCGCCGGAGACCTCGCGGCCGTTTTCGTCGACGGAGATCAAGCGGTCGGCATCGCCATCGAATGCGAGACCGATATCGGCCTTTGTTTCAAGCACCTTTCGGCGAAGATCCTCCGTATGTTGGGAGCCGCAGTTGGTATTGATATTCGTACCGTTCGGTTCGGCGTGGATGGTCACGACATCTGCGCCGAGTTCGGAGAAGATGGTTGGCGCGATTGCATAGCTGGCGCCGTTGGAGCAATCGAGAACGATCCGCATTCCGCTGAGGGTGAATTCGTTGGGGAAGGTCGTCTTGCAGAATTCGATGTAGCGGCCATGGGCGTCGTTGATGCGGTGGGCGCGTCCGATTTGATCGGGCGGCGGGGTTTCGAGGGAAAGCGTTCCTCCGGACAGGTAGCTTTCGATTTCGTTTTCGAGGGCGTCGCTGAGTTTGAAGCCGCCGGAGGAGAAGATTTTGATTCCGTTATCCTCGAACGGGTTATGGGAAGCGGAGATGACGATACCGGCGACGCACCGCATGGAGCGGGTCAGGAATGCGATACCGGGAGTCGGCAGCGGGCCTGTCAGGAGGACATCGACACCCATGGAGCAGATTCCGGCGGTGAGGGCGTTTTCGAGCATATAGCCGGAGAGGCGGGTATCCTTACCGACGAGGATTCGATTGAGACCGGTATGTCCTTTTTTAAGCACATAAGCCGTTGCACGCCCGATTGCGAGTGCCATTTCGGCTGTCATCGGATGTTGATTAGCGATACCGCGGACGCCATCGGTTCCAAAGTATTTTCCCATAATGAAACGAACAAAAGACAGAGTGAAAGAGGTGAATCGAACGGACTATACCATAAATGGGAAATCAATGCCATGCGCATGCGGCGGCGCGTGGGGGAGATTTTTTCGCGGCACCGGCATTTTTGCCCAGGCACGGGGCGTTTTCGCACGAAAAAAAGAAGGGATTGGTCCGATGTGCGGAAACGGATGATTTATGATACAATCCGGGGCATGCAGTTGTATTCGCCGAAAATCGGAAAAACCTTGGAAGAGGAGGAGCAGGAGAAGCGCGCATTGAAGCGCAGGCTTCTGTACTCGGGCATTTTCCATATTGCGCTTTTGGCGGCGATTGTGGCGGCCAGCGTGGCAACGTTCCGGAAACCGGAGCAGAAGGAAATCGACATTCTGACGGATTTCACGGTTGCGGTTCCCCCGGCGGAGGAGGAAAGGCAGCCGAAGGCGGTTCCGGAGGAAAAAGAGCAACCGAAGGCAGAGGAAGAAAAGCCGGATCCGGATTTGCTTCCTGCGGAGAAGAAGCCGCCGAAGAGGCGTGAAATCCAGATCAGCAAGAAAATCGTCGAGCGCAGGCCGGAAAACCGGAAGCGCGAGATTGTGAAGCCGCCGGAGACCTCGAAAATCAAGGATCGGGAAATCAAGCGATCGATCGACGTCAACGGGCCGAAATTGACGGACGAGGAGATTCGCAAGCTGATGGCGATGGGGGCTCGTCCGGCGGAAACGACATCGATTCCGGCGACGGAGAATGAGCGGTGTCTGGTTTTGATTCGCGACCAGTTGTACCAGGCGTGGATTCGACCGGATTCATCGGCCATCGGGCAGCGTTCGCCAGTGATAGAGATTTCGATTGGAACCGGGGGCGTAGTCCGGAGCGTGCGGTTGCAGACCAGTTCCGGGAATCCGGTATTGGACCAATCGGTGTTATCTGCGGCCCGTGCGGTACGTGTCTTCCGGCATTTGACGGATCGGTTTGTCCGCGCGAATCCGACGGTAACGGTCAACTTTGAATTAAAGGGGTGAAGCGATGACGGGGAAGCAAGCTCGGCGAAGTTTGATTGCGTTTTTTGCGATGGCGCTGTTTTCGGCGTCGGTTTCTCAAGCGATTTCGCGTCCGGAGATTCCGACCGGGGCGTCGGAGAAGGTGCCGGATTTTCTGACCGAGTATGAGCGGCGGTATTTGCGGATCGAGCTTCGCAATCTGATGCAAGAGATTGCGATGGCGCGGGAAGAATGCGGCGAAGATCCGTCGTTGGCGGAATTGAAGGCGGAGCCGCAGCGTCTTTCGTTGCGCGGTGCGAGTGCCGGGGAGGTGAATGCGGCGATGCAGAAGTATTCGGATGCGCGGGAGGCGTTGCTTTACAAGCGCGAGGGAATTCCGGAGAAGATCAAGCGGTTGCAGGAAGTCGGCGCCTATTTGGAGTACGACTTGCGGAGAAGGAAGGAAGAACGGGCGAAGTCGCCGCAGGTACGATACCGGAGTGCCAAGAGCGAGGGCACGGAAGCGGGCGAGTAGAAGAGGAATTGCGCGCTTTCTGGGAAAAGAAGAAAGAACACCGTCCATGCGGGGCATGGGCGGCGTTTTTATCTTTGTGTGCGTGTGAGTGGGGGGGAAAAAGTGGTCAGAGCATTTGTTTCCCGGATTTGGCGTTATCGATTTCGAAGGCGTCTTGGAGGGATTCGATACAAGCGGCGAAGGTACCGGTTTCGTAGGCGAAATCGAGCACGGAATAGCGGCGCGAGAGCATTTGGGCGACAATGGCGGAAGCGGCGAGCCGTGCGGGGGTAAAGCCGATATCGGCGGGAGTGATCGGGCAGCCTGCGCAGAGCAGCATGGCTCTCATGCGCGGGAAGTACATGAGTTGTCGGGAAAGCCGTTCGCGCAGATCCGGCCAGACGGAAGCGAGGTTGCGGAGTCGATCGGCGAGCGCTTCCGGGGTAAGGTGTTTTGCGCGAGATTCGGCGAGGGCCAGAGACAGGAGGGGGGAATCCGGGAGGAGAGATCGGATGAGCTTTTCGCGTTCTTCCCAAGAAGGATAGGTCGCGAGCGCGTCCGGGATGGAAGCGGCCGAGAATTCGTATTTGAAAAGGGTGACGTAGAAGGCGAGGGAGCAGAGGGTTCCGAGGGCGACGAGGTGTCCATGCGGCGTTTGGCGACCGGTTGCGGACATTGCCCATGTTTGGGCGAACAGGTGTTCGGCGCCTTCGCACGGGCGTTTGGAGCGTGCGAGGGTGGCGGCGGCGCCGGCGGCGAGGAGTCCGGCAAGGAGGTCTTCGGTAGCGTTGGGATCGCTTTGGGAGAGTTCTTTTGGGTGGATTGTCCAATCGGTCATACCGTTTTGAAGGACATCCCAAGCCTTCCGGTCGATTGGATCGGATTCGGCGATTGATTCGGCGAGGAGCCAGTCGGCGCCGGCGGCAAATTTTCCGAAAAGGTCTCCGTAACCGGCGGAGCGGGCTTTCAGCGGAGCGTAGAGGATACGGGCGGGATCGGCGTAGACGAAGACGGGTGCGAGAGGGGGTGGCGGGGCATATTGGAGGAGCGGCAGGGCGGCGAGCTCGTCGGTCAGGAAGGGAGACGCGAGGGAATCGGTATCGGGAACGGTCACATAGACGGCGTAGGAGCATCCGGCGACGGATGCGGAGAGTTTGGCGAGGTCGGCGAGGCGTCCGCCGCCGATTGCGAGGATTGTCCGTTGCGGCTTTTCCGGGAGGGCGGACAGGGCATCGAGGATTTTGGTTTGCGCGGCGGCGGAGAGGGCGGGTTCGCTTTCGAAGATGCAGGGTTTGGCGACAGGGACGTTTGCGTTGCGGAGTTCGCCGTAGACTTCGCGACCTGCGAGATTCCAGGAATCGAGATCTGCGACAATCAAGGCGGAGGCGTCTGACGGAAAGTGTTCGCGAAAGCGGTCTGAAAAGCTTTGCATGGAGGGGGATCAGCGGCTAGCGGAGAGGAGGCGATCGATGATGAGGGAGCGGTGGTTTTCGTCGAACGGCTGGTATTTTCCGTTGCGGAGGACATCGCAAAGGACGCGCAGGTTGCAAACGACGGTATCATCGACGCGAACGCAGTCTTCCGCGAGACCATTGCTTGCGAAACAGACGATACCGGCGACGGGCGTTCCGGCTGGGACGACATTCTGGAGGAACGCGGCCAGATCGATAGCCTCTTGGCGTGCCTGTGCGATCGGGGAATGGGACGTTGGGCGACCGCCGACGTAGACATTTCCGTTTTCGATGGTAACGGGACCGGCCCAGTTTTTGGTTTCGATGACATAGATGGCGCCGGGTGCGACGACGACATGATCGTAATCGCCGCCGCCATAGATGATACCGCTTCTTGGCACGCTATGGACCACGCTCCATCCGGCAGGCAGGAAGGCGAGCTGTTGCGCCACGAGCTCTTCGCCGCGGGCTCCCTTCATGAAGAGGCTGAAGCGGAGGGAGCAGGATTTGGAGAGGAACCAAGAGAGGAATGCGATTGCGAGCAGAACGAGTGCGGCGACGGGCGACGGAATTTCGATTGGGACGATACAGCCGAGCATCCATCCGATCAGAAGCAGGAAGAGCAGGTATGGCCAATAAATAGCGGCGAGGCCGAGCATTCGGACGCGGATACCGGGAGAGCCGTAGACTTGAGCGTTTTTCATGTCAAATGGAACGGATTGTGAATCGTAAGCCGCCTGTTTTGCGGCGTCTATATTTCACCACGAATCCAAGCATCGAGCAAGCGCCGTGCGATTGAAGGCGGCGGCGGGATGGCGGGAAGATCGGATTTGCGGAAGAAAGAGCAGCGGTCGATTTCCTTGCCATCGGGTTTCAGTTCGCCGCTTTCGTATTCGGCGCGGAATCCGAGCATCAGGGAAGCGGGGAAGGGCCAGGGCTGGGAAGCGACATAGCGGATATTTTTGAGGCGGATTCCGGTTTCCTCGAATGTTTCGCGTGCGACGGCCTGTTCAGCGGTTTCGCCGGGTTCGATATAGCCGGCGACGAGCGTTCCGTACGGGTATCCGTATTGCATATTGTGTTCCAGCAGCACCTCGTCTCCGCGGGTAATCAAGGCAATGACGGCGGGGGAAATCCGCGGGTAGATTTGGGTGCCGCACGCGGGGCAAACCATGGCATAATCGTCCGGGATACGCGAGCGATCGAGAGCGGTTCCGCAGCGACCGCAGTGGCGATTGTCGAGGCGCCATTGGAGGAGTCCCCGGCTACGGGCGACGGCGAGCATTTCTTCCTCGGGAACGTGTGCGTACAGCTTCCGATAGTTGAGAAGGATTGCACCATCGACGGGCGGTGTAGGCGATTCGTAGATACCGGGGTTGTTTTCCGGCGGTTCCAGGCTGGCAAACCGGAAACGGGTTTGGAAAGTTCCATCGGGAAGGGGGAGAACCCAGATATCGCCTTTGAAGAAAAGATGGGAAAGATGCAGCATGGCGAAAGTCGCAGAGACGGCGGGGCGGGGAAATGCGGGGGAGAAGGAAAACGGACGGACCGCTTGATGGAGGCGGGCCGTCCGTGTCTGCGGAAGGGAAATGCTTTCGAATCCGCGAGAGCGGAACCGGTGAAAAGGGGGG
>JAEDLN010000077.1 GCA_016295275.1 Kiritimatiellia bacterium | reverse complement strand
CCGGGCGGCGCGATGGGGACATCGCGCCCTACCGCCATTACACCCGCAATATTCGTACCGCCATTCCACACGCCCGCGCCCCATGGTGCCCCGTTGCCGCGCTCCCCTCGCACGCCTCGCCTCGTACGCCCCCTCGTCCCGCTCCTCCTCCCCTCGCATGACCCGTTGCCGCGCCTAGGTACGCGTATTGTCCGGATTTAGCTGTTGGAAACGCCTGCACCCTCAAGTACGCTCAAGCCGCCGCCAACCTTCCGAACCTCAATCTGAGTCGAGATGCGCTCCCCAACCTCCGTAACATGCGAAATGATGCCGATGAGCTTGCCGTCCTGCTGCAACCGACACAGCGTATCGAGCGCCGACTCGAGATTCTTGCCGTCCAGCGTGCCGAATCCCTCATCCAAAAACAGAGAATCGACGGAAAGGCGATCGCTTGACATCTCCGAGAGACCGAGCGCCAACGCCAACGATACCTGGAAGCGCTCTCCGCCGGAAAGATTCGTAACGGGGCGCGTCTCCCCGCCCTGATCCTTGTCGACTATGGAAGGCAGCAACTCGGAAGCATCGGAACCTTCCGGATTCCAGACCATTTCGTAACGCCCTTGCGTCATGTCCACAAGATGGGGATTCGATACCTTCAGCAACTGCCGCAGCGTGATGCCTTGGGCATAACGTTTGAACCTTTCGCCGCTGGAGCCGCCTAGCCAGGTATTCAACCGTTCCCACTTCTGCTTCTTGCTCTCGGCATCCTTCAACTCTTCGATCAAATCGTTCTTGCGTTTGCGACACTCTTCATCGAGTTTCAGCTTCGTGTCGATTTTTCCCGATTCCGTGGCAAGTTCCTCGGTCTTTTGCTTCAACTCTGAAACTTCCGCCTCCTTTGCCGCCGGATTCGGGACCTCTGCCTTCATCGCCGCAAACGCAGACACCGCCATTTTGCGTTTCCTTACCGCATCCGCCATTTCCTCACGGGCACTGTCAAAGGTTCCGTTGGCATGGGCGAGGTTCGCATTGGCTTTTCCCAACAAGGCTACCGCATTGTCACAGTCTTTCTGCAACCGATCCCGCAATTTCTCGGGTTCATCCGAAAGCGCCAATGCGGCATACGCGGCGCGCGCTTGTTCGTACGCCCGCTGTGCGGACGACACTTCTTGCGCCGTGGTTTTGACGAACTGCTCCGAATCTCGCAAGGAGTTCCGATCATCGTTCAAATTCAAGCCCAATAGATCAAGGTTGGAGCGATAGGCGATTTTGGCGGACTCAAGCTCGTGCTTCATTGTCGCGAGCGCATCACGCTCGCCCGCCACATTCTTTTCAGCCGAATGCAAATCCGAATCGGCCGCTTGATAATGCTTCAGTGCGTCATTGCGCTTCTTTTCCAAATCCGACAGTTTGGACTCCGCAACTTCCAGTGCCGACTCGCATTCGCTCTTGACCGGACGGTTGCCCCGGGCATAGGGATGATCGGTCGCCCCGCATAGCGGACAGGGCTTGCCATCCTCCAACTTCCGTCTGTGATCTTCCAAACTTTCCACCATTAAGGCAAGTTGATGTGCGCGCCGCGCGTTTTCTAGCGACTCCTTCAACACCGGCTGCAGCCGTCGATACTCCGATTCGACAGCCTCATACGAGGCCTTCGCCTTTTCCGCACATTCTTGCAACTTTGCGATTTTGTCGGCGCTCCCTTCAAAATCCTTGCTGCGTGCAAGATATTCCTTGGCCTTGGCAAGGATTTTTCCATCCGAACCGACTTTGATCGACGGCTCGAAAACACCTTCCTCCAGCACGCGCCGCAAAATCTCGACAAGCGCATTCGCACGCGCAATCTCCTCGGTGCGGCTTGCAACCTTCTTGGCAAACGCCTCGCGGCTCTTCGTGGCCTGAACAAGCGCATCTTCCTTGTGCCTGCGATTCTGTTCGGCAAGCCGGAGCTCCTGCTTGAGCTTCATGGCGCTCTCAATGACCGGAGCCATCTCGTTTCTCTTTTGATCGACGGCTTGCTTCTCCATCTCGTATCGTTTCACCGACGCCTGCGACGCACGAAGAGCCGCTTCCGCCTGTTGTACGGCTTTCGCCCGAGCCTGTTCCTCGTCTTGAGCCGTTTTCGCAGCCGACTCTTTCTGCCGATAAGATTGAATGAGCGCTTCCGATTTCGACAATCGCTGCTTGAGCGTCTGCAAATCGTCCTGAATTGACGTATACTCTGACTCAAGCGACGCCCGCTCCTCGTCACGAAACGTCTTCTGCTCGCCCAGTCTCGTCTCCAGCTCCTTGACGCAACTGTCGGCCGCCTGCTTTCGACGGAAAATCTCATCGCCGACCCTTGCATAAATCTCCGTGCCCGTCGCCTGCTGCAGAATCTCCGAACGTTCGGCGTTCTTGGCCGAAAGGAACTGATCAAACTTGCCCTGGGCCAACATCATCGTCCGTTGAAACTGCTCAAACGAAAGTCCGACCTTTTCGATGATGAGTTTCTGGGTTTCCCCCGTCCGCTGCTTGCTCAAGTCCCTGCCGCTCACCGCATCGCGAAGAAATACCTTCACACTCTGTAGCGTACCGCCGGCCTTGCCCCTGGCCCGGCTCTGCTCCCAGCGGGCGACAAACCGCCCCGCCTCACAGGCAAACTCCGCCTCGGCATACGCCGATCCGCGCCCGCGCGTCATGACCTCGTTGCGATTCTTCGTCACATCCTCGCGAACCGTCCGCCCGTACAACGCCAACGAAATCGCATCGAGAATGGTCGTCTTTCCTGCCCCCGTGTCGCCCGTTATCAGAAAAAGCCCATCCTGAAAAACGGGATCCTCAAAGTTGACGGACCACTTGTCCGCCAACGAATTGATATTCTGAAAAGAAACCTTCAGCAACTTCATGCGATACCTCCGATCGCTTCCCTGACCATCGCCACATATTCGGCGCGCTCTTCTTCCGTCAAATCCGACTCCTCATTGATCCGCAATGTAGCCACTTCGAGCGGCGTCATGACCGAAAGCGTCTTTTCCGATGCGGCCGCAATGCCGCTGCCGACGGCGGCACGCGGACGCGCATTTTCCTTCACGAGAATGCGAATGCCCGTATTCTGCGCGATGGAATCGATCTCGCTCCAGAAGGGCGCAAGCTCGCCGTTCCCCTCCGTCACGCGAACCGAGACGTAGATCTTTTCAGGATTCGAAGCCTTCAGCTCCAACAACGCATCGCGCACCGCATCCGTGGAGCCTTCCAGAATCTCAAGCGACGTATATGAGGGAAGATCCAACGCCTTTACGTCGGCATTCCACGCTCCCGGTTTCCCGTGAAACGAAATGAGATTCACCTGCTTGATCTTCCCCGATTCCGCAAAACTCATGGGCAACGGGGAGCCGCTGTAGGCAACATTCGAAAAACCTTTCACGAACTGCGGAATGTGAAGATGCCCCAATGCCACATAGTCCGCCCCGTCGAATGCGTCTCCCTGATAGGACTCCAGTCCGCCGGTCTCCCGTCCGCGTTCGCTAGGTTTGTCCGACACCATCGCGCCGCTCACCACACAGTGCCCGGTCACCACAACCGGCGCCCCCTTGGCAATCTGCCTGGCGGCAGCGATTGCCGAGGCATAGTGCGCTTTGAACCCCGCGGCAAGTTTCTCCTTCGTTGTTTCGGCTTCGACCCCGGCCGCTCTCGCAAAGTTGTAAAGCTCGCCGTCGTTCATGAACGGAACGGCGGCAACCACAAGCTCCGGCTTCCCTTCGCTCCCCCGTAACACGATGATTTCCTTCGAAACGTCTTCACTCGCCCTCGAGACGACTTCGACGCCAATCCGCTTGAGGGCCAGCCCGGAAGCCGCAAGCAGACTCGCCGAGTCATGATTGCCCGCCGTGACAATGACCTTCTTGCACGTCGGACATTCGTCCATCGCCGCCAGAAAATCGTAATAAAGCGCCTGGGCAGACGAAGCCGGCTGCCGCAGATCGAAAACATCTCCCGAAATCAACAAAACATCCGCACCATGGCTCTGCATGAGAGCTCGCAAATCGCTCAGAAATGCCGCCTGATCTTCGGCACGATCCTGCTCGTGCAGTTTCGCCCCAAGATGCCAATCCGAAGTGTGTATGATCGTCATGTTCGCAATCTCTTTTTTTGCCGAGTTTCTCTTTCGTCATAAGGATATCAAAAAACGGACCATCGATCTCTTGAAGCGCACCGCCACGCCGGACCGGAAGCGCAAGAACATCCCAGCCGGCATTTCGTGCGAGCAATCGCCTGTCCGTTTCCGATTTTGCGCCTATTTGTTGCGGCGCTTGAAATCGGCATCGATCTGATCCCTGAACGAACTTCCGTCGGCATTCTCCGCCAATTTCCGCCCTTCGCGCAGGTTGGTAATCGCCTCGCACATGCAGCAGTACGATATGGCAATGCCGTCCTTGTCCGCCACCGTATTGATTGCATGTTCGACCTTGATGCCAATCTCCTTCGCAGACTGAATCGCATCAATCCCCGCTCCGATGAACACGAATTCCCAGCCCCACTTCTTTTGCTCCTCGCTAATGAGCTTCTTCAGAACCCGGGCGGAGTATTCTCGACTCGCATTTTCTTGTCCGTCCGTCATGACCACAAACAGAACCTTCTCGGCACGCTTGTCCTCGGGCAGGTTGCGCTGGACGTAAATGTGATGCCGGATTCCGCGCCCGAGGGCATCGTAGTAGGCCGTACCCCCGCCCACAAAGTACTCGGTGTCCGTCAGCGACCGGACCTTAGAGATCGGCACGCGATTGTGCAGAACCGCGGAAACGTCATTGAACAAGACAGTCGAAACATGGCATTCTCCCCGTTTCTTCTGCTGATCGTCAATCATCCGGTTGAACCCGCCGATCACGTCTTGCTCACGTCCGCTCATTGAACCGGAACGATCCAGAATGAACACAATCTCGGTGCGAACATTCTCATCCTTTTTCACCGCCTTCTTCAGCGTCTTCTTCAGGTTTTTCTTCACAGTCGTCTTCGTAGACTTCATTTCTTTATTTCTTTCGATTTGGGTTTCCTCTATTGAATCGCAACCGCCAACTGCCCGGCAGTATCGCCCACAAAAAAACTCGTTGCGCCTGTCGGCGAATACAATCAGATGGCAGGCGTGATACGGTCGACCACCCTTCCGCTTCGACAAAAGGAATTTTATCAGAAAATAATGATAATATCAATAAAATTTTTTAAAATTTCCGTATACACCCCAACCAACCGCACCTCCCGTGCTCCATTGCGCGGCCCCGTGGTCGTGCTCAACACCCACGCGGCACGGCGGCAGGGCGCGATGCTTGGCCGCCGGGTCTCCCGGCTCGCGCCGCCGCGCCTTGGCATCCCGCGCCCCTCCCCCCCCATCGCCCGCAGTGGCTCACCGCCGCGATGCGCGGCTTTGCCCCGTGCGCGCTGCTCGTGTCCCGGTTTCCGTGCGCGGATTTGCCCCGTGCTCCACACTCGCGCCCCGTTGCCATCCGCCACACCGCCGTGCTCCACACTCGTGTCCCGTGGCGGTAGGGCGCGATGTCCCCATCGCGCCGCTGCGCCACAGGCTCGGTGCGCGGTTTTGCATCACACGCCCCACGCGCGCCCCGTTGTCCCCCCACCCCGTCGAGGATTGCGAAAGAAAACGCATCGGATTCGGTGCGTTTCCTTTTGCAAACGACGGCCATTTTGCGGGAATCATCTTATGCCCGGAAAACACTTGCCTCCTATCCGACAATTTGATAGCATTGCTCAAATTTCACATGAGCCAGAGTGGCGAAATGGCAGACGCAGCGGACTCAAAATCCGCCGTCCCTTAAAGACGTGTGGGTTCGACTCCCACCTCTGGCACCAACAAAAAACGCAACCGCTGTTCGCATGGTTTGCGTTTTTTTTTTATTTTCTCTTCGTCTCCTTTGCGCCAAGCCGCGCCGCCGTCCGCAAACCGACGCGCCGCCCGCCGCCCACGCTCTGCCCGCAGGAACTCACAACTTTACCCGCCCCTGTCCATGGCGCGCGTCAGATGCAAAAACCTTTTCAAAATCGCTTGTTTTGTGCTACGATAACAGCGAAATGGGATTCGGTTTTTCCACGGAAACATTCTGATCAACAAAGCAAGGAGTTATTTATGGACAAACATTTTGTCATTACCTTGGGTCGTCAATTGGGTGGCGGCGGATTCAAAGTCGGAAGAGAACTTTCTCGCCAAATGAACATCCCCTTTTATGATCGGGAACTGATCTCGCTCTGCGCCGAACGAACCGGCATTCCTCGCGAGGTCATCGAATCCTACGATGAAAAAACGGCTCGAAATCTCTTTCTGTCGGCATGGGCCGCTCCCGTTCACGCACAGCAGAGGCCATTGGGCCAACAACTCTTCGAGGCGCAGCTCGGTACCATCCGGGAACTGGCCGAAAAAGAACCATGCATCATTCTAGGGCGTTGCGCCGATTTCGCCCTGTCCGGTCGCCCGAATGTCATCCGCATCTTCCTGTACGCGCCCATGCAAATACGAATCGAACGCATCATGAAGCGCAAAAACCTGTCGGAAAAGGACGCCAAAAGGGAAATCGAACGTATTGAAAAAAACCGCAAATCGAACTACCGCTTCTTTACCAACTGCAACTGGGGCGAAACCGAAACCTACGATCTTTGCATCAATACCGCGACCGCATCGCTGGAATCCATTTGCACCCTCATTCAAACCTATGTCAAGGAGCGGTTGGAAAACCTTCCAGCAACATGACGACGCAGCCCCCTTTTTCCCCTCGCCAAACCACAATTCCGAAACGCTCCGAAAAGATTCTTCGTGCCACCCTATGCAGCCTGAAATCCTTTTGATACCCTAATGGGGATATGGACTTCATTCATCTTGACAAACCGCTCGTGATTTTCGATGTCGAAACCACGGGACTCAACCCCGCAACAGATCGGATCATCGAACTGTGCGCCATCCGTCTGCACCCGGATGGCCGGCAATACCGGAAAACATGGCTGCTGAATCCGACAATCCCCATTCCACTCGAATCCATCGCGATTCACGGAATCACCGACGATTTGGTCAAAACCAAACCGACATTCGCCGAAAAAGCGCAGGAAATCTTTGCCTTCTTCCGCGATTGCGATATCGGCGGCTTCGGTATCAGCCATCTGGACATTCCCATTCTGGAAGAGGAATTCGCACGTGTCAACATGAATTTCAACGGGCGCGCACGCCGCCAATTCGATGCCTTGCGCATTTACCACCGCCGCGAACCGCGAGATCTCAGCGCAGCCGTTCGCTTTTACTGCAAAAAAGAGCTGACCGACGCCCATAGCGCGGAAAACGATACCGAAGCAACCCTTGAGGTGCTGAAAGCGCAGTTCAATACCTATCCCGATCTTCCAAGAAATCCCGATGAGCTGGACGCCTATCTCAACCCGCGTGATCCCTTTCTGCTCGATCGCGAGGGACGTTTTCGCTGGTTGGATGGTCAAATCACCATCAACTTCGGACGAAAAAAGGGGAAGACTGTCCGCGATGTGATCAAAGAGGATCCCAACTACCTGAAATGGATCCTTCACGGAAATTTCGGGCGCGACACCAAACAGATTGCCCAAAATATCCTGAACGGAAATTGGCCTGAACCTCCCTCCGTCACCCCTTCCTCCGCCCCCGTCAAGCTCTAACCCAACCATCCCACCTTGCTTCCGTTTGCCCATGAGTTACAAAATCCGTGTCGAAAAAGGTCCCGATTGGGGACAAGTCTTTGATCTACCGGAAATCGGCGCTTCCCTTGGACGATCCAAAACAAACGATATCGTCTTTCACGATGAAACGCTTTCGCGCCAACATTGCCGGATTTTCGCCTCTGAAGGAAAACTCTTCGTCGCCGATTTGGCAACCGTGAACGGAACCGCCGTCAACGATGTGACCATCGATACCGATACGGCCATCCATCCCGGCGATCTGATTGCCATCGGACATACAACGCTCCGTCTCTCGGACAAGAACGGCTCCTTCGACAACCTTCCCGAACACAAGCCCGCCCCCCCAACAGTCCAAGGCGCCGCAGCTCGCGTCGCCGCCGCCGCTGCCGCCGCATCAACCGCAGAAGAGGCCAACGGCGCTCAACAGCCTCCCAAAACCGACTCGAACGAAACAATCGACCTCGGCTTCGCACCCGCCCCGGACGCAGCAACGCCATCGCCCGCCACCGCTGGAGCCAAGAATCCGCGCTCGCTTGTTCTCGTCATCGCCTGCGTCTGCGCCGCAGTCGTCCTGATTGCAGGCGCGGCAAAACTTCTTCTCGGCGACAAAAAACCGTCCGGTCCCGTTATGGAGAAGCTTCCGCCTCCTCCGCCGCTGGCGTTCTCCTACCTGAAAACGGATGCCACCGCATCGGGAATTTTCCGCTATGAAATGTCGCTGGATTCCGACGGAACCCTGACCGTCGTCATCGATGATATCGCCGCCAATCGACATCTCCGCAAATCGTCTCCGCTCTCTGCGGACAGCCGCCACGAGCTGCAACGCAAATTCGAACGCTCCGGTATCTTGTCGCTGAACCCGGCATACGAAGGAATTCCGCTCGAAAACACCTGGAATTGCGCCCGGATTTCAGCCGGAATCAACGGCCGCGCCGTCACCGTCGAAGTACGCAACCACCTCGCACCCGAATCGTTCGGCTCCCTTCAGGAAGACCTGGAAACCTTTGGACGGAACGAACTGGGGCTCTGGGCATTCGCACTGAGCCGCGAAGACCTCATCCAGCGCGCCGAAGAAGCCCTTCTCAACGGAAACCGATTCTACGAAGAGCGCGATATCCGCCGAGACAATCTCTTCCAGGCCATTCGCGCCTACGACTCCTGTCTCGCCCATCTCGAATCGCTCGACCCCAAACCCGATCTCTACAACCTCGCCGTTCAAGGCCGGACACAAGCCGTCAACGACCTCTCCGCACTCCTCGACGAACTGAACTGGCAAGCCGATCACGGTACCAATACCCGCAATTGGGCCGCAGCCCAAACCGCCCTCCGGACCATTCTCGAATATGTTCCGGACCGAAACGACGAGCGCTATCGCTCCGCAGAAAAACGTCTGCTGGATGTCGAAACCCGTCTGCGCAAGCAATAAGGCTCCTGAAAACCGATGCCTTTTCCATACATCCCCTTTCGCACCGCTACGATCATGAAACAAAAGCTCTCCTCTCTGCTTTTGGCACTTCTCTGCCTTGCCACAGCCCTGCCGACCGACGGGTTTGCCGCAATCCCGGACGAATCCCTGAAAATCCCGGTGGCCATCTCTTCCTCCCCTTCCGGAGCATCCCTCTCGATCGACGGCAAACCGGCCGGTACGACCCCGACGACCATCTGGCTCCTGCCCGGTTCGCACATCGCCCGCTTCTCCCTCCGCGGTGCCCCCGATACGTTTGCCGATTTTACGGTCGAAAAAAATGCGTCCGCCGAAGTCGTCGCCAAACTGCCTTCGCCGTCTGCACCTGTCCTCCTCCTTTCCAATCCCTCCGGCGCAACGGTGGAACGAAATGGGAAAAATCTCGGAACAACGCCAATCCTCCTCCCGGAGGAGGCCCCCGGCTCCCACTCCTTTACCTTCTCGGCAAACGGA
>JAEDLN010000286.1 GCA_016295275.1 Kiritimatiellia bacterium | reverse complement strand
CGGCCGCCGCGCCACTGCCCGTGGCGGCTCGCCACCCTTTGGATTTTTCTTATGTTACCGTTTCCTTTATTTGTCGCATCTGCCTATTTGCGCCCCAAAAAGGGGTATTCCTCCGTCATTCCGATCATCACCGTTTGCGGCGTCATGCTCGGCGTTGCGATTCTGATCATCGTATTGGCGGTCATGACCGGATTCGGCGACGTCTGGCGCGAGAAGATTCTCTCGTTCAAGCCGCACATCACCGTATACGAGCGCCACGGACGCAATTTCCCGCCGGATTCCGTCTGCGATCTAGCGTTGGAGACACCCGGTGTCGTCTCGGCCTCGCCCGCCATCGTCATGCAGGCGATGGTACGCCCCGGCGACATTCCCGGCGCCGAATCCACCCCCGTAACGGTCATCGGCACGGATATCGCCCGGCAATCCATCCTCACAAGCATCACGAACAATTTGGTCGACGGCGTCTTCGCCCCTGTGGACGAAGGCATCGTCGTCGGCATCGATTTGGCGCGGCGAAACGGACTCTATCCCGGAAGCACCCTGCTCTGCTATTCGCCGCTCAATCTGAATGCCGACCATGCGCTCTATCTGCCCGAGGAAATGGTCGTGCGTGGCGTCTACGATCTCGGCATGCGCGATTTCGACGACGGCATCGTGCTCTGCTCGCTCGGCATGGCGCGATCCCTTCTCGGCATGGAAGACGACGGCGCAATGGCCGTCCAGATCCAGACGGAAGATCCCGAGCAGGTCCATGCCGTCCGACAGTCATTGGAAGAACGGCTCGGCGACGATTTCCACATCGAAACCTGGCTCGAACAGGATCGCGTCCTGTTCGACGCGCTCCGCACCGAAAAGACGATGATGTTCATCCTACTCGCCTTCATTGCTATCGTCGCCGCCTTCTGCGTCACCAATACCCTCATCGTCATCACCATCCAAAAAACAAAGGAAATCGGTTTGATGAAGGCGCTCGGCTTCTCCGGCTTTCAGATTCGCTCGGCCTTTTTGCTCAGCGGCCTCATCCAATGCGTCGCCGGCGAAGCGCTGGGCGTCGGCCTCGGCTATCTCGTCTTGCGCAATCTGCAGCACCTGGTGGCAGGCCTCGCCTCGATGGGCATCGAGGTCTTTCCGAAGGCGGTGTACGGATTGGCCGAAATCCCGTGGCGCATGGTGCCGCTCGACGTCTATGCGGTCGTCGGAACGGTCTTCCTGTTCTGCATCGTCGCCAGCCTTTTGCCGGCATGGCTCGCCTCGCGCCTCGATCCGGTCCGCGCCATTTCCCAGGAATAGCGAAAGGAGCATCGCGTCATCATGAGTACGACCGAACGAAATCAGGGCGCTTTCGAATTGGAAGCATGCCATCTGAACAAGACCTACAAGCGTCCCCATGCAAGCGATCTTCCGGTGTTGCGCGACGTCTCGCTGCGCGTCGCGCCCGGCGAGCGCGTCGCCATCCTCGGAAAATCCGGCTCCGGCAAATCCACGCTCCTGAATATTCTGGGCGGACTGGACCGCCCCGATCGCTGCCAGCGGGGGCTCCCCGCCCCGCCGGAAGCGGCGGAAGCGGCTGCGGCCGCGGAGGCCGCGGTGCCGCAGCTGCTGGTCGGCGGCGTCGATCTTCTGCGCGCAAGCGAGGCGCAGCGTGCGCGGCTGCGCGCCTCGTATATCGGCTTTGTTTTCCAATCGTTCCATTTGCTGCCCGATTTGACGGTCGAGGAAAATGTCCTCTTTCCGACAATGGCGGTACCGCGCAAGGAGCGCGGCGATGCCCGCGCGCGGGCGCGTCTCCTGCTGGAGCGGGTCGGCCTCGCCGACCGGCTCCGGCACCGTCCGAACGAACTATCGGGCGGCGAACAGCAGCGCGTTGCCATCGCCCGCGCCCTCATCAATACCCCGCGCATCATCCTCGCCGACGAACCGACCGGCAATCTGGACCCGCTGACCGGACAGCAGATTCTCGATCTGATCGTCGATCTTTCCGATCTCCGCTCGACGCATCCC
>JAEDLN010000285.1 GCA_016295275.1 Kiritimatiellia bacterium | reverse complement strand
TCTGGACGAGATCGGGACGATTCAAGTAGAAATGCTTGTCGATCAAGAAATACTCCTGCTCCGGACCCAGCGTAATGCGGCAGGTGTCTTCCGGTTGTCCGAAGACTTTCATCAGACGGCCTACCGCGCCCTTGAGCGCCTGCAACGAACGCAGCAACGGCGTCTTGCGGTCGAGCGCTTCACCCGTGTACGAACAGAATGCCGTCGGAATACAAAGCGTCGCACCATTGGCATGGCGCTTGATGAACGCCGGCGAGGTCGGATCCCAAGCCGTATAGCCGCGGGCCTCAAACGTCGAACGAATGCCGCCCGACGGGAACGAGGAGGCGTCCGGTTCGCCCATGACGAGATTCTTCCCGGAGAAACCGAGAAGCGCCTTGTCGTGCGGAGCAGGATCGAGGAAAGCATCGTGCTTTTCAGCCGTGCCGCCCGTAAGCGGCATGAACCAGTGCGTGTAATGCGTCGCGCCGCGATCGAGCGCCCACTCCTTCATCCCATGGGCAACCGTGCCCGCAATCTGAGGATCAAGAGGTGCTCCGGAACGAACCGTCGCCAAGAGCTTCTCGGCAACATCCTTCGGAAGATACTTGCGGATGGCCGTCTCATTGAAGACATCAATGCCGAAATCATCAATGCTGACGGGCGTGGCGGCAGCGGGTGCTTCAACAGGGCGATCCGCGACGGATTTGATAGCTTGAATACGTTTGCAGTTACTCATGGTAGTAGGTGGCGACTCATTGGGAGCCCGCCATTTTCCAGTCTTCAGCAAAAGCCATGCCAAATCAGGCGGATGAAAAAGAAAATGCGCGGAAAACCTGTAAAATGGCAATCTTTTGACAATTGACTCCCAAAACGGACATACGGTGTTTTTGGAAAGGAATCTCCGGATTTTACAAAATTGTAATCAAGAGGCTGCTCGAAATTACAAAAACCGCAGATCCCAAAAAACACCAACGCGTACTAGTAAAGGAAGAGCATCTCGCGATACTTCGGCAACGGCCATGCCGCATCGTCGACCTCATGCTCCATTTGGTCGACAATCCTGCGAACGGCCTTCATTTCCGCTATCGTCCGCTCCGCATCGCCATCCGAAAGCGCCTGCTCCAACCGATCGGACGCAAATACAAGTCCGTCAAGCCCCTTGCCAAGACGTTCGCATACTTCCGTAAGCCCCTTGACGCCCGCCTGAAGTCCATCGCTCTTCGCTTTTCCCAAACAGTTGGCATTGCGGGCATAATGATCCGTTACGACCGGAATAATCATGCTCTTGACGATTTCCAACGCAATGCCGCCTTCAATGGAAATGCGCTTCCTGTAATCCTCAAGCGCAATTTCATAGCGGGAAACCATTTCTTCCTTGGTGAAGACGCCATACGCTTCGACAAGCTTCTGATTGTCCGGATTCAGCAAGGGTAAAATGCCTTCAGGCGTCGTCCGCAAATTCGGGAGTCCGCGGCGGGCAGCTTCCGCAACCCATTCTTCCGAATAGCCATTGCCGTTAAAGACGACACGGTCGTGCTTCTTCAAAATCTCGCGCAACAACGCTTGCAAGGTCTCGTTGAACGCCTGCGCCGAAACACCCTTGAGCTTCCCGGTAATGTAATCGAACGATTCCGCGACAATCGTATTGAGAAAGAGATTCGACGCCGCACAGCAATGCGATGCCCCCGGTGCCCGAAACTCGAACTTGTTGCCCGTAAAGGCAAAGGGAGACGTGCGGTTGCGATCCGTCGCATCCCTCGGCAAATCCGGCAGGGTGTCGACTCCTATGCGGAGCGTAGTCGGACGACGAGCCTTACCGACCGCTCCCGTTTTCAACTGATCGAGAACTTCCGTCAGCTGATCGCCCAGGAAAATCGAAATGATGGAAGGAGGCGCTTCGTTCGCACCCAAACGATGGTCGTTTCCGGCCCCCGTTGTCGTCGTACGCAGCAAATCCGCATGCAAATCGATGGCGCGGATGATTGCGCAGAGAACCGTCAAAAAGATCATGTTCTGCTCGGGATCCTTG
>JAEDLN010000076.1 GCA_016295275.1 Kiritimatiellia bacterium | reverse complement strand
ATTCGAATGCAACGGCGTTGCGGGAATGGTATCGACGCTCGAATTCGACCCACAGTTCGACAAAGCGTTCTTGGAGATCGGGGGCGTCGAGCAATTCTGCGCCTTCGGCGAGATCGCAGTAGTTTCCGATTGCCTTGTGGAGGTTCAAGACGACATTCAAACCTTCGTGTTCGCACCAGTCGAGGAATGCATCGATCATCCGGAATATGCGTTCCCGTCGGCGCCCGGATTCGTCTTCCACCACAATCTGGTCGAATCCGAGGCGGACATGATCAAATCCCATTGCACGGATGTTCGCCACGTCCCGTGCGGAGATGAAGGAATCGAAATGTTCCCAATCGCCAATGGTCAATTCAAGGCGTTGCTTTTCGTTTAGCAGATTGAAACGCTTGTAGTTGGTCAACCATCCTCCGACACCCATGCCCCGCGAGAAGCCCGGCCAGCGACCCTTTGCCGCAACCGATTCAGCCGGATTGGCGGCGGGCTGTTCCCGTTCTCTTTTCGCATTGTCCGTTTTCCGGGGGCATACGCTCGTGGTCGAGTCACTTTTCATATTCAGGGCCTTTTTGCAAACCGTTTCCCTTGCATTCCCATAATTGGGCGGGGGCTGATTGGAGGCATCCGGAGAACGGCACAAAAGAGGGCGTTTTCCATTGCCCGTATCCGCAGGCGGATTCTACCATACGCATCCTTGAACCGAGAAGGGAAAAAGACCTATGCGTGGCGGTGATGTCCCGCTTGATTTAGAGGGGGGCTTTCGATAAAATTTTCAGCAATTCGAGATTCTTTTTTCCCTCATTTTCATGAAGAAAACAATTCTTTGCGAACAGACCTTCCGTTGGTACGGTCCTTCCGATCCGGTTTCTTTGGCGGACATTCGCATGACGGGTGTTCATGGCATTGTGACAGCGCTTCACCACATTCCGAACGGGGAGGTGTGGACGATCGAGGAGATTCGGAAGCGCAAGCAGGCGATCGAGGCAAGCGGACTTGTCTGGAGTGTCGTCGAGAGCGTTCCTGTCCACGAGCACATCAAGACGCAAGAGGGCAATTGGCGGACGTACGTAGAGAACTACAAGCAGTCCATCCGCAATTTGGCGGCCTGCGGGATTCATGTCATCACGTACAACTTCATGCCGGTTGTGGACTGGACGCGCACCGATCTTTCCTATCCGATGGCGGACGGCTCCCGCGGGCTGCGTTTCGAGCGGGCGGCGTTTTTAGCGTTCGACATTTTCATTTTGAAGCGTCCCGGCGCGGCGGAAGAGGTGACACCCGAGGAGTATGCGCGTGCGAAGCGGCGCTACGAATCGATGTCGGCGGAGGAGCGCGAACGGCTTGTCCGGACGATTATTGCGGGGCTTCCCGGTGCCGAAGAAAGTTTTACGCTGGATGAATTCCAGGGGCAATTGAACCGCTACAAAGATATTGATTCCGAGACGTTGCGTTCGCATCTGATCGATTTTCTCAAAGAAGTCTGTCCGGTTGCGGATGAAGTCGGTTCGTCGTTGGTCATTCATGCCGACGATCCGCCCTATCCGATTCTCGGGTTGCCTCGCATCATGAGCACGGCGGAGGATTTTCGCAAGCTCGTTGCGGCGGTTCCGAATCCTTCCAACGGGCTTTGCCTTTGCACGGGGTCGTTCGGCGTCCGTGCCGACAATGATTTGCCGGCGATGATGCGCGAGTTTGGCGACCGCGTCAACTTTGTCCATCTTCGCAGTACGCGCCGCAATGCGGACGGGGACTTTTTCGAGGACAATCATCTAGAAGGCGATGTTCCGATGTTCGAGATGATGAAAGCCTTGCTTGAAGTCGAGCAGCGTCGCGGCTGTTCCATTGCCGTCCGTCCTGATCACGGGCATCAGATGTGCGACGATTTGCGCAAAAAGACGAATCCCGGCTATTCCTGTCTGGGACGCATGCGCGGCATTGCCGAGCTCCGCGGGCTGGAGATGGGCATTGCCAAGGCTCTTTTCGAAACATAAGCGCGTTTTCGTCTTTCGTTCGGCAAGCGAAGCCGGATCCGATATTTTGAAGTTTTTTCCCCGATTGAATTTCCATGAGCACAGCATCTACTTCCGAAACCGATCATCCGTCCGCCACTCCGAAGCATTTTCTGGAGCAGTGGATCGAAGCCGATCATGCGGCGGGACGTACGGGCGGAAAAGTCGTAACCCGTTTTCCGCCGGAGCCGAACGGTTATCTGCACATTGGCCACGCGAAGGCAATTTGCGTCGATTTCGGCATGGCCAAGGAATTTGGCGGCGAGTGTCACTTGCGTTTGGACGACACCAATCCGTCCAAGGAAAGCGATGAATTTGCGCAGAACATCAAAGAGGACATCCATTGGCTCGGCTGGGATTGGGGCGATTGCTTCTACAGTGCGGCGGACATGTTCGACGAGATGTTCGAGATTGCCGAGAATCTGATTCGGAAAGGGCAGGCGTATGTCTGTTTTCTTTCGCAGGAAGAGTGGAAGAAGTATCGTGGCATTCCTACAGAGCCCGGCACGCCGAGTCCGACCCGCGACACGTCTCCCGAGGAGAATCTGCGGCTTTTCCACGAGATGCGCGACGGCAAGTATGCGGATGGCGAATGCTGTCTGCGTGCCAAGATCGACATGGCCTCTCCGAACATCCATTTCCGCGATCCGGTGATTTACCGGATTCACCATGTTCCGCACTATCATTTGGGGAACAAATGGTGCGTGTATCCGATGTACGATTTTGCGCATCCGATCGAAGATGCGTTGGAAGGCGTTACGCATTCCATGTGCACCTTGGAGTTCGAGGTTCACCGGCCGCTTTACGATTGGGTGATCGACCGGTTGGACGAGATGGGCAAGCTTGTCGTGCGCAATGGCGTGAAGATCAGGCCTTGCCAGCGTGAATTTTCGCGATTGAACATTACCTACACGGTGATGAGCAAGCGAAAGCTGCTGGAGCTTGTGGAGCGCAAGTTGGTTTGCGGATGGGACGATCCGCGCATGCCGACGCTTTGCGGAATGCGCCGGCGCGGCTATCCGCCCGAAGCGGTGCGCGCCTTTTGCGAAGGGGTTGGCGTCACGAAGTTCATTTCCACGACGGACGTTTCGATTCTCGAGCAGTGTGTCCGCGAGGTTTTGAACCGCACGGCGGCCCGGCGCATGGCGGTTTTGAATCCCGTCAAGCTGGTCATCGACAACATGGAGGAAGGGCAGGTCGTCTCCTGCGACGCCGTCAACAATCCGGAGAATCCGGACGCCGGCACCCGGAAGGTGGTCTTTGGGCGCGAGATGTGGGTCGAGCGCGATGATTTCATGAAAGATCCGCCGAAGAAGTTTTTCCGGCTTTCGGTTGGACGCGAGGTACGGCTCAAGTATGCCTGTCTATTCACCTGCACGCATATTGTCGAGGACGAAAAGGGCGAGGTTTTGGAAATCCACGGAACCTGGGATCCTGCGTCGTTGGGCGGCAATGCGCCGGACGGCCATTCGGTGCGCGGCACGATTCACTGGGTCGATGCGGCCACGGCGGTCAAGCTTCCGGTCCGTCTCTACGATCGGTTGTTCTGCGTCGAAGAACCGGATGGGGATTCGGAGCATGATTTCAAGGAATATCTGAATCCGCGGTCCATCGTGAAAACGACGGCGCTGTGCGAACCTTCGCTCCAAGTTTTTAAACCGGGCGAACCGGTTCAGTTCGAGCGTTTGGGCTACTTTGTCGCCGATTCGAAGGACTCGGCAGACGGCGCTCCCGTTTTCAACCGCACCTCGACGCTTCGCGATTCCTGGGCGAAGCAGCAGGGAAAGGGTGGAAAGTAAGGTTTGGCGAACGCGGAGCAGTCCCAGCCTGAAGAATCTCCGCCGGCTTATCTGAACATGAGCCGGCGGAAGGTTTTGTGGACGCTGTTCATCGAGTATTTCAAGATTTCGCTCTTCATTGTCGGCGGCGGCTATGCCATCATCATTGCCGCAGACGATGTTTTCGGGAGAAAGCTCAAGTGGCTGAAAGAGGGGGAACTGATCGATCGTCTGCCGATCATCCAAATGGTTCCCGGTCTGATTGCCGGCAATTCGGCGATTTACGTCGGTTTGAAGACTGCGGGTCTATGGGGCGTTTTCGTTTCGTTGCTGGCCGTATCGCTTCCCTCCTTCTGCATCATCACGGCGATTGCGATCGGATACGAAGCGTTGCCGCTTGACAATCGGTATGTGCAGGGGGCGTTTTTGGGTCTTCGCAGTGCCATCAGCGGTGTGATTCTTGCAACGATTTTCAAGTCTTGGCCCCGCATCATGCATGGTGTCTATCCCTTTTTGGCGTTGGCGGCAACGGTATTGCTGATTCTCGTGTGGAAGTACAATGTCGGCTTGGTATTGGTCGGCACCATGTTTGCGGGGATTCTGTGGCGGGCGGTTTTGTTGCCGTTGTTGCGCCGAATGGGCGTTGGCGGCAATGGGGACGAGGAAGGAGGAATGCCATGACAACGGGCCGATTGATCTTCTTGCTGTTTGGTACGGCCACCGGACTTTCCGTCTTTTTCTCCATCTTTTGGGTATTTGTCAAATGCGGCTTGCTCTGTTTTGGCGGCGGGTCTGTTTTGGTTCCCGTGTACCTTGATTTTTTTGTCGGTCCGGACGCGCCCTATCTGCAGTTGGCTCCGGAGGATTTCGGCAATTTGCTTGCCATCACGCAAATGACGCCGGGGCCCATTAGCATCAATGCGGCGACCTTTTTCGGGTATCGGTGGGCCGGGATTGTCGGCAGTTTTACGGCCACGTTCGGGCTTTTGTTTCCATCCTTCGTTTTGATGACGGTCGCATTGCGGTCGTTGGAGCGTTGGAAGAAGAATCCGATTGTCCAGGGGTTGTTGTGGGGTGTTGCGCCGGCGACGATCGGCATGATGGTATTGGCGACGCTTGTCTTTTTGGAGATGAGCGTATTCAGCGGCGACATACCATGGCGTTCCCTGTTTGCGGGCGAGGCGCTTCCGGAGGGCTTTCGCGTACGGCCTTTGGCGGTTTTGCTGGTTGCATTTTCCGCATGGGCGCTGTATACGAAGCGTTTTCACATCATGACGCTTGTCATCATTTGTTCCGTGGCGGGAGCGCTTTTGTTTCCCGTGTTGGGATGCTGAAGAGGGTAGAATGAGAAAGAACGACAAGCGCGAGAACATTTCCCGAGTCAGCCAGTGTTCCTATTGGAATCATTTGGCCGATGAATATGCCGCCATTACGCGCATTCGCCTGGATGATTTTCATTACGGTCCCCAAATTCCCGGCGAGAAAAAGCTACAATTGCTTCCGGCGTTTCGAGCGGGGCAGCATGCGTTGGAGCTCGGGTGCGGCGAAGGGCAGAACAGCATTTGGCTAGCCGGAAAAGGCGTTTCCTGCATTGCGATGGACATTTCCGCGCAACAGCTTGCCTATGCGGGGGCGCTCGCTGCGAAGCAAGGGGTTGCGATTGATTTTCGTGTTGCGTCCCTGGAGAATTTCGAGGCGGCGTTGCGGCCGGAGGATCCGGCGTGCTTCGATTTTGTCCACAGTTCCCATGCGATGGAGTTTGTGCAGCGTCCCGGGAAGATATTGGAAGCGATGGCGCGGCGCACGGCACCCGGCGGAACGGTCATGGTTTCCACCGTCCATCCGCTCTACAATGGCGAATGGATCGAAGAGGGCGAGGTCGAGACACTGGATGACGGCGAAACGGCAGAAGCCGGAAGCGGGCTGTTTCTCACGAATTATTTTTATCCTCCGGATGACGTTCGCGAGGATTCGAACGGGCATGTCGTATCACGTGCCTGGCCGGTTTCGGATTGGTTCGGATGGTTTCGTGCCGCGGGTCTGGAGGTTGTCGGGCTGGCGGAGCCGCCGGCCTGCAAGAATGCGCCGTATACGAGTGACGATTGGGCGCACCATGGCGGGCAGTTGGACTGCATTCCATCGACGCTCATATTGATCGGGCGCAAACCGCTTTTGTGACGGAGCGGTGGGGGGCGGCGGCTCTCAAAAGATGGGGGCGGAGGGAAGTCCGGAATCGAAGGCAATGATTGCGATTCCGTATTTTTCCGCCTGTCGGACGAGTTTTTCGCGATCAAGCAGAAGGGTTCGTCCGGCCTGGACGGCGATGGCGGTGCAACGGGCGCGCCGCATAGAATCGAGCGTACGAAGACCCACGACGGGGATATCGAAGCGCATATCGTGGTTGTGTTTGGCGACCTTGACGACCATGGCGCCACGGCGCGCGATACGGCCCCCCCGCAGGATGGTGGAGTCGGTTCCTTCAAAGCCCTCGACGGCAAGGACGACACCGTCTTTTACGACAACGGTCTGGCCGATATCCAGATCGCAAATGGACATGGCGATGCGGGAGCCGAACGCAAGATCGGCTTCTTGCTCGGGGGAAAGGGGCGTTTTCGTGAGCAATCCGGGCGTTGGAATCGCACTTCGGAGAAACAGGGATGAAGGAAGTACTTTCGTTCCGTTCTGTTCGATTTCGGCGATCAGGCTGGTAAAAACGGAGTGCGCATTGACAACGGATTTCGCACGCAAGAGCCGCATGACCTCCGGATCGAAAGCGGCGCGGAAAAAGGAGAGAGGCGAAATCTGTCCGGCGAGGATGCCATACCGGAATCCGGCCGTGCGAACGGTTTCGCGAAACAACCGAAGCGACGAGAAGGAGATGATGCGGCTCCAATCGGCCATTGCGAGTGTCCGGCGCGGGGTAGAGCCGCGGAAGCCGAGGACGCCGATGCGCCGGACGCCGGCCTTTCGAGCTCCTTCGATCACGAGTTGCGGCAGCTCGCCGTTGCCGGCGAAAACGAGAAGATCGTCTGGAACCGGTTGATCGACCGGTTTCGGAGAAGGGGGGTCGACGGGTGTTTTCGGAGGCTGGTTGGGATCGGGCGATTTCATCGTCGGATTGGTTACTTCAGGACAATATAGCGGAAGATGACGAAGAATTGGACAAGGGTTCCGCAGAGGACAAAGAGATGCCAGATTGCGTGCATGTAGCGGACCTTCTTCATGTTGTAGAAGACGACCCCGACGGAGTAGCAGAGACCGCCGATCAGGGTCCAGAAGATTGCCCAAAACTCCATGGCCTTGCACAACGGGTATGCGGCAATGAGTGCGACCCATCCCATCAAGAGGTAAGAGGCATTGGAGAGAGCCCGATAGCGGCCGATGCAGCAGCATTGGAACACGATTCCGACGATTGCGAGTCCCCATTCGATTCCAAAGATGCTCCAAGCCCATCCGGGGGAGTAGAGTCGGATAGCACCGAGGCTGAAGGGGGTATAGGAGCCGGCGATCAGAAGATAGATTGCGGCATGATCGAAATACTGGAGAACGCGCTTTCCGCGTTTGTTGGTGATGGCATGATAGAGCGTCGAGAAGAGATAGAGGAGAACCATTGTGGCTCCGTAAATCGAGACGGAGACAATGTTCCAGGGATTCCGATCGATTGCCGCGAATACGATGCCAACTGTCAAGCAGGCAATCGAGAGCAACGTTCCGACTCCATGAGTGACGGCGTTTGCGATCTCTTCAGATATCGTTTGCGGCCTCTTTGTTGCCGATGCGGCGGATTGGGAGGAGGAGAGCATATCGAACCGGTGCGTCGGTTATTTGATAAATGTAATCACGTAGATGTACATGAAAGGAGCGGAGAAGAGGATCGAATCGAAGATATCCAAGATTCCGCCCATTCCCGGGAAACGCGAGGAAGAATCCTTTACGCCAACGGATCGCTTGATGAGAGATTCGGCCAAATCGCCCAGCACGCCGGTCGTGGTCAGGAGGAGGGGGAGTGCGATGGCGTGGACGATTGGAAAATGGGTTTGCCCCAAAGCCGTTCCCCCGAATCGGTTGATCAGGGCCCAAAAGATAAGGGAGATGCCGAGGGAGAAGAGGTAGCCGCCGATCAGGCCTTCCACCGTCTTTTTGGGGGATATTTCCGGAATCAGCTTATGTTTGCCGAACAGGCATCCGAAGGTATAGCCGCCGATATCGGAGAATTTCACGAGCAAGGCGAAGAGGAGAATATAGAGACGGCCCGTGTAGTTGGTGCCGCCCTGTTCGAAGCAAGGCCATTCAAAGGCGAGCCGAACCAGAAAGCTGAGCAAAACGGCAATATACCAAAAGCCTGCGTAGGAGAGGGCAAAGGATTCCATGGCGTGGCTGGTTCGGCGGCGGAAGACGCCGGCAACCAAGAGGATCGCCGGTGTAAAGACGAGCGCATAGCCGGAGAAATCGAAACGCCCCGGCGGAATCGGGGTCCAGGTAGGGAAGCGCTTTCCGATCAGCGAAATGACGACGGGCGATTCCACGGCGGCTACGAGCAGGAAAAGAATTCCGCAAATGGTTGTAATGAGCAGATCGTAATGGTAGCCCCGATCTTGCAGGTCTGCAGGTGTCAGAGAGGAAGGCGCACACCGTTCCAGTCTGCTTTGATTGGACCGCGTCACCATTTCGTAGTATTCGAGCTGTGCCAGTGCGAAAATTGCGAGAATGAGAACCATGTGCGTCCAGGCCGGCAGCAAGAACAAGATAGCCAGGCAGAAGCATGCGACGGAAATTCCGGTAATAAGGCGCCACTTAAGCATAGGTGGAGAGCTCGACGGAAGGTGTTTTGAAAGAAAAGACGTTAGGGAGCGTCCGGAGCGGAAACGATGGATGAACCATGCCGATCGACAATTCCGCCGAATCGGCGGTTTCTCGATGCAAAGAGATCCAGTGCCCGTTTCAAGGAATTTTCATCAAAATCCGGCCAAGGTTCGGGGAGAAAAACGAATTCGGCATACGCGCATTGCCAGAGAAGGAAATTGGACAGCCGCTCTTCGCCGGAAGTCCGGATGATCAAATCGGGGTCGGGCACATCGGGCAGATAGAGGTGTTCGGCGATGGTCTTTTCCGTAATTTGGTCGGGCGAGCGTGTTCCTGCTTGCACCTCGGCGGCGATTTGGCGGGTTGCATGAACGAGTTCTTCCCGGCCGCCGTAGGACAGGCACAGGATGAGTTGGGGTCCATCGAATCGGGCGGTTTCCTTTTCGACGCTCTGAAGCAGACGATTTACGGCATCGGGCAAATCGGAGCGACGGCCCATGATCCGCAGGCGGATTTTATTGTCGCACAGCGTTTTTCGGTTTGCCGAAAGGAAGCCGGTCAGAAGGGACATCAAGCCGTTTACTTCGGCAGCGGGGCGCTTCCAGTTTTCGACGCTGAAGGCATACAGGGTAATCCATTGGATTCCGAATTTGGCGGCCCCTTTCAAGAGTCGTCGGACGGCTTCCGCGCCGGCATGATGACCGCGGATGCGGGGCAACCCTCTTGACTTTGCCCAGCGTCCGTTTCCGTCCATTATGATTGCGACATGTTTCGGATACAGTTCATTCATGTTCCGATTCTAGCAAAAATCGCTTTTCCGATAAAGAGCGCATTCTGCGAGCCGGGCAGGTGGGGAGCCAAGCCGCGGGTGGTGGGGAGCCGTGGGCGGGCGCAGGCGTAATGGCGGTAGGGCGCGAGCCGGGAGCCCCGGCGGTCAAGTATCGCGCCCTACCGCAACGGGGCATGGGCGGTGCGCACGGCACGGGGCACGGGCGAATATTGCGGGTGTAATGGTGTGTGGGCGTAATGGCGGGGGGGCTCATGCGGGTGTAATGGCGGTAGGTAAGATGAGAACAACTTGCTTTGAACCTTATCAGGCTTACTGGC
>JAEDLN010000075.1 GCA_016295275.1 Kiritimatiellia bacterium | reverse complement strand
CATGCCGCACAAGGGGTGCGCACGGCAACGGGGCGCGGCGGCGCGAGCCGGGAGGCCCGACGAGGCGGTACGTACGGTAGGGCGTATGAGGGGGGTACACGGGACGCTCGTGCGGAATGGAGAGGATTAGACATAGAAGTCAAGTGATGAGAAGGACGTTTCACGAGGATTTCTCCGCGTCAAATCGGTTGTTTTCACGATTTTGTTCTAGAAAAATGTGTGAAAACGATTATAACTTATTGAAAATGTGAAGTTTATAAACAAAACTTGACGGGGGGGGGGGGATGGTATTCTTCTATGAAAGTATTTCTACCCAATTTTCGGGTTTCCACCATAATGTGCGAAAACCGAAAACAGAATACGAGAAGAGGTCATTTTTTTATCAAAGAATTTGATTCCAGTTCAGCGGAAAGGACAGAGGAAAAACATGAAAGAAATTGCCAACTGGTATTGGACACACGGCGTCCATCGCGGAAAAGATTTGTCTGATCCGGACCGTGCGCTTCGCAAAATCTCCATTGGGGATTGGTTCGATCCTGTTTCCCATTCCGCAGAACGGATTGAGATGCTTCGGAAAAGCTTGTCTACCAAGTCGACGATCGCTTTATGGGGTCCATCGCAGACAGGCAAGTCAACCCTTCTCAGCCGTTATCTTGACGGGAATATGCCCGACGGATCTGACTCCGCTCTCACATGGAATCCGGAGACTCCAGTTCGGTTCTCTCCACCCGAAGGTTTTGGACTGGATATGGAAACGATCTACCCGAAAACGGTCGGCTTCAATCCATTCAACAACAAAAGTGATGCGTCTGGCGTCGCAACCCGATACACGCTTGCATCCGATGATTCACCGCCGGACAGAAACTATCCCATCGAATTTCGGTTGGCGCCCCGCACGGAGATTCTGCACGCTATTGCGTTAGGTTATCTCAAGGAATGTCACTCCTCCACGGTGGAGATTGTTCGCTACAACAAGGACGAGTTTCTCAAACGACTTTCCGAGGAATCCGCTGGGATTGACGCTCCGCCGAAATCCGGTGCGTGCGAATGGTTACGTAATCTTGCGGATGTAATAGAACGGCTTCAGACGGAGGATCGATTCAACAACCTTTTCCGGAGTGGTGACTGGTCGCGTAAGGTGCGCCCGGCACTCGTATCAGCTTCTCACTTGGTATCGAACGAATCGGCGGCTCGCGCTCGTACAGCAGAACTGCTTTGGGACGGAGCCGCGAAGTTGACAGCGTTCTTTGATAAGATCGAAAACCTTCGGGCGCGTCTTGCGGAAGAATGGAAAGGTGCCCAGAAGATTCTGCTTTCGCCCCGCGTTGCCGCTCTGGTGCTTGATATTGGGACCGTTGAACGTCTTTTCGGCGGGACGAAGAACTACGAAAAACCTGATCGAAAGACAATCGACACCCTCGCGCGCATTACATGGGAGAAAGATTTCGCCACAGGTTCAATTCGGATTGGTATCAGCGAATCGCCCGCCAACACGTCCATTTCCGGCGAAGCGTTCGGAGCCTTTCAAGCGATGTGCTCGGAGCTTATTGTTCCCCTTCGCCGCGACATCCTCGATCATCCAAGCAAAAAAGCTCTTTTGGATCTTCTTGAAACGCATGACCTTCTCGATTTTCCGGGACTTGGCCGAAAGAATCGCGGATTATCGGGTCAGACAGAGAGCGACAGTAAGATTCGACCTGATGATCTGACGGAGTTGCAGTTTTACAAGACCGTTCTCAAGGATGGTCGAACGCAGTGCATCATTTACGGTCATATCGGTGGGTTTGGAATTGACTCGTTCATCGTTCTGAATAGCGCACAAGACGTCTATCCCGCCCAGTCTGATGTTCTCGGAAGCGGTATCCGCAGATGGCTTCAGTCGTTTGAGCCTGAATGGCGAAAGGGAAAACCGGCACCGTTACCCGTATTTCTTGACTTGACATTCTTTGCCGAACCAATCAACACGGTTATTCTCAATGGTGTTTCCCAGTCATTCTCGCAATATGCAACAAGAAACATTGAGATGCTCGTATTCGCGGCCAAGGAGACTTGCCGTTGGTTCGTGACAACCTATCCAAAGTTCTGCCCCGTGAAGGAGAACGCCAAGGGGCAGAGGAAAAACATCGTAGAGAAGATTGCCGATTGTGTGCCGTTTATGGACTCGACGGGGCTAAAGAGGGAGGATATCGAGGCCGTGTTCGGCGAGGATGGTGGAACTGACCGGATGTTGCGTGAGGTCGCGGCAACCGTTCGACCGGAAACCCGTCGGAATCGTTGTGCAGATCTACTGAAGAAAGAATGGGCTATTCTTGCCGATGCGTTGGCACGTCAATTACCGTCTACGGAAGAGGCAGGGCTTGACGCCCGTCGTGCTTCGCTGCGTGAATCCGCTGAGAAGATTCGCGAGGCTCTTGCGCGAATCGAAGATGGAGACGCTACGTACTCCTATGCCGACTTGGCGCACTTCCTCCGCGATTTGTTTTCGGCGCCACGCGACGCATTTGACCCTATTCCGCGCAATGCTCATGATGGCAACGTTGTAGGTCCTTGGCTCAAAGAACAGGTAAAGCATTGGTTTGATGACGCCGAGAGGCGCGTTGAAGACCATCCGGTATTGGACGCCACTCATCAGCGCGAACTGCTCTGCACCCTCCGGGACAATATCCGGCTCGATCGCAAGGATGGCGGGCTCGGTGAATTCCTTCGACTCAATCTAGGCCGTATCGCGGACCACGACACGGCTGATGCCGCCCGCTTTCCGTTCGCCGTTGCGTTCGGCAATATGCTTCGCGGCGGTACATGGCGCCGAGTTTCCGAGACGCGTCTAGGCGAGGCCGATCCCGTCTACCTACGGAAACTTCTGGCGGGGCTTGTGGAAGAATCAAATGATCGGGAGTCATCCCCACATTGGAAGACGGTTTTGGAACCATTGCTTGCCCGGCTCGATGATCTCGCCGAGAACGCCAAGGCCGGTTCTCGTCCTCCTCAGCCGGGAGACGTAGAACTTCGAGCCTTGCTTGACGCGTTTGCTGCGCGCAACTAACCGAACATACGAAAAGGAGTTTTTTATGTCCGACACGATTTCCAATAGTAAGATTGTTCCTGAGCCGATTCGCATCTTTCTCGATACTGGTCTCCAGCGGCGCTTTGTTCCCCTTCGCAAACCAGAAATCTTCAACGCCCCGACCGATGCCCAGCGTCCGCCGGAGGATCTTCTTAATGCCATCAGCAAAGTCGAAAATTGGGAGAACGAAGGCGTTATTCCTCAAGCGACTTGCAAAAAACTCGATCTAGTTTTCAAGACAAGCCGCGAGAACGGCTGCGTGATTGAATTGGGAAATCTCTATCCGTGGTTGCGTTTCCGGTTCGGCGAAAAGAGCTGGACGCTTGCCGATGGAAACGTTTGCACGCTTTTCGGCATTTGGTTATTCATCGAAACCAATACGGCCGATGGCGAAGGACGGAGAGGCGCGGCCGGTGTTTACGATCGTGGTTTATTCCACCAACGCAACGCGCTCTCTTTCGATGACAAAAAGGTTGCTCTCGAGGCCCACGCGGTTGGAAAGCCTCTTCATCGCGGGGAATCTCCTTTCGTTGATTACGCCGATTTGAAGCCACTGCCACTCGACTTTTCTAAGGTTGATTTTGCGGTCTTCGATAAAGCTTCGTCCAATCGCGCCGAAAACATCCAAACTATTATCGGAAATGGTGGAGGTCTCGATTTCGGAGGGCTCCGCATCGAATTGGTTTTCGTCGAGCCTAACGGAGAAACGCGCGATGTTGATCTCGTTCTCGATCTCGGCAATACACGCTCATCCGCCTTGTTGTTCGATCATATCAAGAACCTGACATTCGAGCCTATGTCGTTTAAGCAGAACTTCAAACCACTGCGTATCAAGCCCGATCCTTCGTCCGGCGAATTTGAGTCGGTAGATGATGTCGAAGCGGGCATCGCCGATTCTTGGTTTGTTCTTCATGAGTTAGACTACCAACGCTATCGGACACGTGATGACTCAAAGGAGCCGGACTTGCTTTTGCGAGAATGGGATGTAAAGGTGGAATCGGTAACAACGGGGATTTGGCCTTTTCGCAAGACCGAGGAGATGACAACGGGTGCTGTCATCGAACGTATCCCGCAGATGTTCATGCAGATTTCTCCGGTTCTCGTTGGCGATGCCGCCTATCGCCAATTCAATCGTCTCTATGCCCGGAATCTCGTCGAGGCAGGCGCATTAATCCAGCAAAGTTCTCCGAAACGCTTCTATTGGGATGACGAAAAATCGGTACTGGACTGGAGCATGCTCCTCAACGAATGGGACGCGCAATATAATGACAAACCCAAGGGGAGTGCGTTCTTGCCAACGCTTCAAGGGGACCTATGCCGCTTTCTTGATGAGCGGACAGGAAAGGTTCTACAAAAGAGTCTTTCTGACGAAATTCCGGCGGCAGAACGACCTGATCCCTATCCGGCGCATCCCCGTTATCCGCGACAAACTACCTTCACATGGTTTCTGTTGCATCTGCTCGAACGGGCGATGGCTCAGGCGAACGATTCCTTTCGCGAAAATCTGGCATTCGTTCCGCGGCGGTTTCGAAAGGTTCTTGTCACTTATCCTTCTGGCTGGACGGACAAGGAAGTGGAGACCTATCGAAACTGCTGTCAAGATGCGCTTGACATTTTTTCGGCTGTCAATGTTCGCGGTGGAGTCAATTCTCCCTTGCGGCTTGAACTCGTCAAACGGGAACACAGTCCTGATGAGGCTGTTGCCGGACAGCTTCCGTTCCTTTTCGCGGAGACGATTCGCTATCCGGGCCAGACGGTTGGCGATTGGATTGCAACGATGGGGCGGCGCAGGGGTGGAACGGAAGGCGAGAATACGATTCGTGTGATGAACTTCGACATCGGCGGAGGAACAACCGATATTTCGATTCTTGAATACCGCGACTGCGGTCAACCGGGAACCGGAATAAATGATCTTTCGGTCAAACTCTTGTTCAAAGATGGTCAAACTCTTGCCGGCGATGATCTCCTTAAGCGAATTATCGAAAAGGAAATCCTCGGGCCGCTTGTCCGGAATCAAGACGATCCACTCGCGCAACGCCTTTCTTCCCTGTTTTCACAAGCATCGGCATCGCAAGCGCAGCAGGCCATCCGCAGCCGCATTGTACGGACCTGCCTTATTCCGCTTGCCACCTACTGTCTCTCGAATACGAGGCCTGAGCACCTTTCACGCCAGTTCTCGGCACAGGACGCTGGCGTCTCTCCGGCGAACTGGAAGGAATTCAACGACTTGCTCTCCAAGGATGGTGAGGAAATTTTGATCGAAATTGAGCAACCGCGCTTTTCGTTCGATTCAGCGGATATTGCGGACCTGATGGAGGAGACATTTATCCCCCTCTTCCGTAGTTGCGCAATCTATGCCGCCGTTTACGAGGTGGATATGATTGTCTTCAGTGGAAAAACCTCCGAACAGCCCCACATGCGTAAAATGGCGCGCGACATTTTACCGCTTGAAGAGGAACGTCTCGTCTTTGCGCGCTCTTTCCGGCCCGGAATGTGGTATCCCTTCACAAATGCCGATGGGTTCATTGCCGACGCCAAAACCGTTACGGTTGTCGGCGCCGCTCTCTATTACGCGCTTTCGGGAGGGTTCATCGAAAACTGGACCATCCAAATCGAAAAGCCCGTGGCCCAAGATATTCGTAACGAGTGGGGTGTCTATTCGGCAATGCAAAACCGCGGGGATATCCTACTTGGAACCAATGACGAAAAATTCGAGGCAAAGCTTCCTCCGGGAACGCTTCTCGCCCGCCGCCGTAATGTCATCTCTTCGCCTGAACCCGTTTTCAAAATTTGCAACCGCAATAGTATCACGTCGAACCGCCCAATCACATTCACGTTTGAACGAAAACTTGAGGATGATGGACAGGACGAACGTCTGGAAATCATCTCCGCCGTTTCGGAAGATGGAACAGACGTGACCGAAGACTATTTTCTCAAGCTCCATCCTTGCGCCGATGGTTTCTTATTCTGGCAGGAAACAGGTGTCTTTGACAACATTGACTAATGAAAGGAAAGCCACCCATGAAACGTAAAAATTACCTTGCGTTTACAATTGCCGTCTTCGTGTCACTTTTCGTGAGCGTGGTTGAGGCAGAGGAAAACCCTTCCAGTGATGCTGAAGTAACTCCAGTAAAAGCGCAAGAGGATTCCCCTTCATTCAAGGCCGTGCCCGTACCGCAACCAGATTCCGATAGAAAATCTGAGGCATCTTCTTTGGAACATTTACAGACCAGGACGCCATCTCCCGAAAAATACACCAACGCTGCCGAAGGCGTGTCTGAAAACAATGGGATCGGGCAATCCCTAAAAGCAGACTCGGTTGGTTATCGTCATGACAGATCATCTGATTTCGAGTCAATCGAAAAGGCGCAACCGGATATGACCGCATCCGTTCTTCCTGCCTGGATTGCGGTGGCCGTTAGTTTGCTAACCCTGGGGGTCGTCGTTCTTCTGATCTGTCTCCTGAAACGTGGAAAGGGATGGTTGGACGATACAATTGGCAACGTCCATCGGCAATTGCAGAACGATATAACCGGTCTCGATGAGAATGTCAAAGCCATTCGTAATGTACTTGGCGAATCGCCGTTGGAGAAAACACTCCAGCAGCAGTTCAATAAAGTTGAGAAGTCTCTTCAATCACTCGAAAGGAAAATCGGGGGTGTCGATCAGTCTGCTCAGGATTTTCTCGGTAAATTCGATAAGATGGGAGAGTCGATATTACGAGATTCTAAAGAGCGCCATACCTCATTTTTCTCTTGGTTGTTTGGCCGCGAGAAAACTCAGGCCCCCGAATCCGGATTTGCTCAGCAGATCAAAGAAACACTCGAAGATTTCCAGTCTAAAATTCTCGCCGCCTTGGAAACAGACGAAAAACTTCAGTTTCGAAAGCTTGAATTGGACGAGCGAGAGAGCCTTCTCGCGAAACGCGAGCAATCTCTTAATGACGAATGTGAAAAAGCCCGCAAGGATGGAGCCTCCGTCGCTGAGCGGCGCGCGGACGCATTAAAGGACGCGTACAATGTCTTGGGTAAAACCCTAAGTGAAAAAACCGCTGAATTCGAGAAAGTCATAAAAGAGAATTCCATCGAGTTCGGAAAGAGTGTAAAATCGCTTGAAAGTGAACGAGACGAGGCGATGACAGCCGCCAAAAATGCCAAAGAGGCGAGTGCTGAAGCGATTCGCCGGGCTGAAAAAGCAATGAAGGATCGTGGCATATTGGAAGACAAGGTGTCTCACCTATCTTCAGAAATCGCGAAGCGGGATCAATCGTGGAACACGGAACTCGCAAAAAAACGGGATGAAATCCGAAATGAAATTGAGCATGCGTGTGACGAAAAAATGGCGGAGCTTCGAGCCAAGTTAGAACTCGCTCGTGAGGAGTGCGAAAAAGCTATTAAATCGATCGAAAAAATCCGGGCGGAGAAGGCCAGTGTCGATGCCGCACTGGATGATACGAAAAAATCCCTCGAAAACGAGAAAATGGCGCGTGAGAATGAGCATGAAACCGCTGCGCAAGAACTGGAGGCGGAAAAGAAGGCCCGTCAATCTGAACGAGAGAACGCCGAACAACGTCTCGCCATTGTGTCGACCGAACGAGATACGGCCAAAAGTCGGCTATTTCCCGCGGAGTTTCGAGGCGATCCTTCCTTCGAGCCGCTCCTTGCCCGGCTCGATGCATTGGATGTCGCTGGAGCTCCGGGTGCAACACTGGCGCGTGCGTCACTTGCTATTTTTGCGGAGAGAAAGAACTTGTCGGCCAAAATTTGGCAACGCGCACTTGGCGATTTGTCGTTGGGTCTTGCCATTGCGATGGATTCGGACAAAATGCACCCGGCCGACGTTGTGGCAACGCTTGGCGCCTGGAAGTCTGCTATTGAGAAGCACGTGACGGGCGGTCCGTCATTCTCGCTCAACCTCCCATCTATTGGGTCCAAGGTGGAATTCAGTTGGATGCACGCCAAGTCTGGTGCGGCAACAGTCCGCCGTGTCCTTTCATGGGCCGTCTATGGCCAGTCCGGTAACGCCTACATGGCCGAGGTGGAATAGTACGGGAGTGCTGAATCATGAAGAAGAAAAAGGATGGTGTCGTTGTCACCAACGAATCTGCAACCCCGCTTCAATCGGGTATGCATTCATATTGGGAGGCCCATTGGAAAAATGTTGTGTTGTCGCACCTTTCTGATTCGCATCCGAATGTTGAGGTTGAATACGACAAAACAAGCGATGGATTCCGTGCGGTTTTCCGGAAAGACGACAAGTCGGGGCGCGAAATGTGCGGGACATCCCGAACGTTGGACAATCCGAAGGTAACGATTCCGGAATCGGAGATAGACTCGCTCGTTGCTGCCCTCGATAACTTGCACAAGGAGGCAGAGAACGCGAATAACACGGATGGGGCGAGGTGCTTCGCCCGCGAATACCGCGTTCCCGATCCATGCCAAATGCGCAGTGCATGGCTTGTCGGACGTTCGGGCGGTTTCAAAAGGTTACTTTTGCTTTGGGGCTACCATCCCAATGGTGCCGCGAGCGATGTTGTCCTTCCGCTCACGCCTACCTCAAAAGGCTGGGAGGATGTCAAGAGCCGCGTCGATCTAAAGAAGATTCTCTGTGATGCGGGACGTATTGGCAAGTCTCGTCTAGATTGGGGGTGGATTGTTTCCCGTTTTTTATTTGCTCTGCTGTTGCTCGCTCTCATCGCACTGATTGCTTATGGCTTAAGATGCGATAATAGCGATACGAAAGGAATATCGGGCATTAGACCGGCTGAATTGGATGATCATCAAATGAATCGTCCGCAATCAGAATATCCGTGGCGAGTGCAATCTCAGCCGGAAGACATGCAACCGACCGACGATTCGCAACAAGGAGAACCTAAGCCGGACGGTGTGCAACCGACCGACAATTCGCAACAAGGAGAACCTAAGCCGGACGATGTGCAACCGACCGATGATTCGCAACAAGGAGAACCTAAGCCGGACGATGTGCAACCGACCGACGATTCGCAACAAGGAGAACCTGAGCCGGACGATGTGCAACCGACCGACGATTCGCAACAAGGAGAACCTAAGCCGGACGATGTGCAATCAACGGAAGCATCACGACAGGCGAAATCTCAACCGGATGGTGCCGGAAAACAGAAAGAACCTCCTCTTGTTGTCATTCCTAATTTCATCATTCGACTTGAGGATAGGGGCGATAATGGAGATGGTTCCTTCAATCCGTCCTTTGGACTGGTTGCACAGCATACTCTTCCAGATGATTCTGTTGTCCAGTGGACGCTCGATGGAGTGGAAGTAAAGGACTCGACTACGCGAAATACGTCATTCAAACCACACTTTCCGGATGGTTCCCGGCATATAATTGCCGCCAATGTCAAAAAAACGAAAGGTTCTGTTCAAAAGACGCCTCCATTCGTCTGGAATCCGGATGCCGAATCGTCTGGGGAGTACGTCCGTCGATTTATTGAACAGATTGGCGAACGGGAAGATTCTGTTGGTACGTTTTTTCTTTTTGACGTAGGCAGCGATCCGCAAGACGGAAAAGTCTCGGTACAGTCTTGGCATGTCGAAAAAGTCGAGCCAAGTAAACGAATCCTTAAACCGATGTTTGTGGATGGCAACACCGATGTTATTCAGATTC
>JAEDLN010000074.1 GCA_016295275.1 Kiritimatiellia bacterium | reverse complement strand
GCGCGATGGGGACATCGCGCCCTACCGCCAAGCCGCACGAGGGGAGCGCGGAAACGGGTGCATGGCGATGGGGTGTGGGCGGGTGAGTGTTTTCGGTTTGCGTCCTTTCCGCAAATGCTGTATCCTTTTCAAGGACGTCACAGCCATTCCTTTCGGGATGCACATGGAGGCGGCCATAACCACTCCTCTACACTTTTCCTATGAAGAAAATCGTTTCTTGTGTTTTGGCGGCCGTTGCCGCTGTTTTGACTCTCGCTTCCTGCTGCAAGGAGCAGACCGTTTCGACGAAGACCTTTACAATCGGGTTGGACGATTCGTTTCCTCCGATGGGATTCCGCGACGAGCAGACGCATGAGATTGTCGGCTATGACGTCGATTTGGCCCGTGAGGTCGCCCAGCGTCGCGGTTGGACGTTCAAGGCCATGCCGATCGACTGGAATACGAAAGAGCTTTCGCTTGATTCCGGCGAGATCGATTGCATTTGGAACGGATTCACCATGACGCCAGAGCGTCGCGAGGCGATTTGCTTTACGCCGGCGTATCTCAAGAATGCGCAGATTGTCATTGTTCGCGAGGATTCGCCCGTGCAGACGCTTGCGGACCTTGCTGGCAAGCGTGTAGAAGTGCAGGCGGGCTCCTCGGCAATGGAGGCCATCGAAGGCAATCCGGAGTTCCACAAGTCCCTCAAGGAAGTGATTGGCGTCAAGGAGAATTTGACGGCTCTCATGGATTTGGAGTCCGGCGCGGTTGATGCGGTGGTCATCGATCTTGTCGTCGGCCGGGACAGCATCCGTCGTTCGGGCAAGGCCTTCCGTGTTCTCGAGGAGTCTCTCTCTCCCGAAGAGTATGGCATTGGATTCAAGAAAGGGAATGACGAGCTGATGAAGGCCGTTTGGGAAACGCTGTGCGAGATGGCCGCCGACGGAACGGTTGAAAAGATCGACCAGAAGTGGTTCGGTTCGTCGCTCTCCACGATTTCCGCTTGCGTCAAGGAAGTCCGCTAATTGGCCGGGGCTTTGGATTCGATTCGGTTGAACCCGTTGCCACCTTTTCGCAAGATGTCCGGGTTCGACCGTTTCTGTTTTTACGGGTTGATTCAATTTGATTTTTGGGGTTCATGAATCCCGCAGGTTCTCAGGTTCTGTTTTTGCAGGCGATCGACTGGGCTATGCTCAAGCCGATGCTGGACGGTTGCATCAATACCGTCTATCTGTTTTTTCTGACGCTTTTGTTTGCGCTTCCCTTGGCGCTTCCCATTGCGTTGGGGCGCATGTCGCGTTTCAAGCCGCTTTCGGGCGCGATCAATTTCTATTTGCTGGTCATGCGCGGAACGCCGTTGATTCTGCAAATCATCTTCATTTATTTTGCGCCGTATTATTTGTTCAAAGCGACGCCGGCGCCGCGTTTTGCGGCGGTGACCTTTGCGTTTGTCCTGAACTATGCCGCGTACTTTGCGGAGATTTACCGGGGTGGTATCGAGAGCATTCCCCGCGGGCAGTACGAAGCGGCGAAAGTGCTCGGTTTTACGAAAACGCAGACCTTTTTCCGCATTATTCTCCCGCAAGTGATCAAGCGCATTGTTCCGGCGACGGCAAACGAGGTAATCACGCTGGTCAAGGATACGGCGCTTGCGCAAACGATTGGCGTAGCGGAGCTCTTTCGCGCGGCGCAGACGATTTCCTCGGCTCGCTTTTCCGTAGTTCCGATTTTTGTCGCCGGCATCTTTTATTTTATCATGAACGCCGTTGTCGACGCCGTTTTTCAGCAGATCGAGCGGAAGCTGAACTATTACCGATAGGACGACCATGCAAAACAAGACGAAGATTGTCCAGGTCAGGAAGCTGGTCAAGCGATTTGGCGCCAATGAGGTATTGCATGGCGTTTCGTTCGATATCGACTGCGGCGAGGTATTGGCGATTATCGGTCCGTCGGGCGGCGGCAAGTCGACGCTCTTGCGGTGTGTGACGAATTTGGAGCGAATCACATCGGGAACGATTCTGATCGATGGCAAGACGCTCGTCAAAGATGGCATCTATGGCACGGCCCAGAATCAGCGGGAGGTATGCCTGTCGCTTGGGCTGGTCTTTCAGAATTTCAATTTGTTCCCGCATTTTTCGGTTCTTCGGAATGTGACGGAGGCCCAGATCCACGTATTGGGCCGGTCGCGGGCGGAGGCGGAATCGGTTGCCATGGATTTGCTTGCCAAGATGGGGCTTGCCTCGCGCGCCCATGCGTATCCGTGCGAACTGAGCGGCGGCCAGCAGCAGCGTGTCAGCATTGCGCGTTCGCTGGCGCTCAATCCGAAGATTCTTTTCTTTGACGAGCCGACGTCCGCGCTCGATCCGGAGCTCACGGGCGAAATTCTGAAAGTCATCCGGCAGTTGGCGGAGGCTCGCATGACCATGGCGATTGTGACGCATGAGATGACGTTTGCGCGGGATGTTGCGGATCGCGTCATCTTTCTGGATGGCGGCGTGATTGCCGAGGAAGGTCCGGCGGCGGACGTCATCGGCAATCCCCGCAATGCCCGCATGCAGAGCTTTTTGAAGCGGTATTCGGAAAGTGGGGCCGAGTGGAAGAGGTCCCAACGAACCGGCGGTAGCGTATGATTGTCGCCGAGAAACGCGCAACCCGGCTTTCATGCTGGCTTCTTCTCTTTCGGCTACCCAATTTGCCGACGGCGATTGGCGATGCGTTGGCAGGATCGGCTTTGGCGTCGTATCTCATCTGCCAAGGAGGGGGAGTGCTGCCGGGGTGGCGACCGATCATTGCGGCGGGCTTTTCGGAGTTGTTTCTGTACATGGCGGGGCTTGTCGACAATGACCTTGTCGGCTTGGAAGAAGATGCGAAGCAAGCTCCGAAGCGGCCGTTGCCCTCCGGTGGGATTGGCTTGACGGCTGCCAGGATAGCGCGTGCCGTCTGTTTTGCGGCGGCGGTTGTCGCGGGGATTTCGGGACGTTTGCCTAGTTCCTGGTGGGGTGTTTTTGCGGTTGCGACTGCTTGCGTGTTGCTTTACAACCGATTTAAGAAACGGTTTCCGGCGTTTGGTCTGGTCAGCATGGGGCTATGCCGCGGAACGGCGGTTTTGCTGGGGGCGGGAGCGGTTGCTCCGGCAGTGGTTTGGATTGGGTTTTGGCGGATTTGGGTTTTGGCGGTTGGTTGGACGGCGTACATTACGGGGGTGACGTGGCTGGCACAGCGCGAACACGAGGCGAAGGAGCCTCTTGGGGGCAGCCGTTATCTTGTCGGGGTGGTTTCGATTGCGGTGCCGGCGATAGCCTGCATCGGACTCGGGGCGGCGTTTTTTCCTCTCGTCTGTCTGTTTCTTGCGTTCGTGCGGTGGAGTCTTTCGGTTGCACCGCTCGGGCGACCGCATTCGCCTGAGATTCGGCGGAAAGCCGTTGGCGACGTCGTTGAAACGCTGTTGTATTTGCAGGATGGCTTTTTGTTGCTTTTTCTCGCCTGTGGCGATTTGCGGGGCGTATTGCCGGCGATTGCGGCATTGGTTTTCGTGCGGCACATTTTGATATGGGGCGCGCATCGTCTGTTTCCGGCGATTGGCGGCTCGTAACGGAAGGGGGGACGAATGAAGCATCTGGTAGTCAGTGTGGCCGGACTCGGTTGGGAGGATTTGGAGCGTGCCGGAGGCGAAATGCTGTGCGGGTTGCGCTTTTCTCCTTTGGAATCGGTTTTTCCCGCGCTCACCTGCGTGGCCCAAGGGACGCTCCGGACGGGTCTTTTGCCGTGCGGGCATGGCATGACATCGAACGGCTATTATTCGAAGACATTGCAGAGGCCGTTGTTTTGGGAGCAATCCAGCGCGCTAGTCCGGGGCAATCGCATTTGGGAGCGGGCGCGCGCGGCGGGTTCCACGGTCGGGCTTTTTTTCTTCCAGCAAAGTTTCGGGGAGCAGGTCGACGCGCTTGTTTCGCCGGCTCCGATCCATTTGCACGGCGGTGGCATGGTCATGGCGAATTATGCGCAACCGGAGGGGGCGGCCGAGGCGATGCGCAAGGCGCTAGGGACCTTTCCGTTGTGGCGGTATTGGGGACCGCTTGCCTGGGCAAAAGCGGGCGATTCCGTTTTGGAGCATTTTCTGGCGATGCGGGAGCGGTACGATCCGGATCTCTGTTTTCTCTATTTGCCGACGCTTGATTACGAGGCGCAGCGATATGGACCGTCGCATCCGCGATCGGCGGCTGCGTTCGAGCGCTTCCGGCATGAGTTGGAGCGGCTGGTTGCGTTGGCGAAGCGGTGCGGCTCGGAAGTAACGGTTTTGGGCGAGTATGCCATTGGAAAAACGACGATGGCGCCGGCGTTTCCGAATCGGACGCTTCGCCAGTACGGGTTGTTTTTCACGCGAGAAGTCCGGGGACGCCTCTATCCGGACTTTGCGGCATCCAAGGCTTTTGCGATGGCGGACCACGAGATTGCGCATGTCTATGTCCGCAATCCGGAGGACGTGGACTTTGTCCGCGGCATCCTGTTGGAAACGGGCGAGTACGAAAGCGTAGAGCCGGCATGCAAGGGAGGCGAGTGGGCGCATTCGTCTGCGGGAGAATTGCTGTTGCTGGCGCGTCAGGGCTCGTGGTGTGCGTACCCTTGGTGGACCGATTCGAGCGAGGCGCCGGATTGGGCGACTCACATTGATATTCACAACAAGCCCGGCTACGACCCTTGCGAGTTGTTTTTCGACCGGCGCATACCGATTCCGCCCTCCACGTGCCAAAACGCCTCCCGCATTGGCGGGACGCACGGACGGCGCAATCGCGTTGCCATCGCATCGACGGCGTTTGCGCCGGCGGACACGTATCTGGAGACTGTCAGACGGCTCCAATCGTCCTTCGATTGTCTTCGCTAGTATCCGCGTTTGCGGAGCGGATCAGTTGACGAAAGGGGGCGCGTCGATTGGCGCACCATGACTTTCGGTTCGATGATGTGGTTTTCCGCCTTTTCTCCGTTCATGAGGTTGTGGAGTTCCCGGATGGCGATCATGGCCCGTTCGTCGTCGCAACCGGAAACGGAGGAGATATGGGGAATCGCGTAGTTGCAGATCGGCGAGTTGTCGATACCGACGATTTGGATATCGTCCGGGATCCGGAATCCGTTGGTTTGGAGTGTTTGAATCGCCGTAAAGGCGATGGAATCGGAGGGCGTGACGATGGAGTCCCAGTCGAATTTTCCGTTGATGGACTCGACGATATTCCGAATCAGGATTTCTTGCCGATAGAGTTGGATATCCCAATAATGCGAGGGAGAAAACGGAAGACCGGCCTCTTGCAAAGCGGTTTTGAAGCCTGTGAACCGCATTTTCGTTTCGTTATCGGTGCAGGCGATAAACAGGGGAGCCTTGCAGCCGCAATCCAGCAGGTGTTTGGTTGCGCAGTATCCGACGCTGATTTGATCGAGACCGACATTTGGGATGGTATCGGCAACCGGCTGTGTATTGATGGTTACGATGGGAATCTTTACGGTAGAGAGAATTTCGGAAAGGGGCGGATTTCCGGAGCTTGGGGTTAGGACGGCGATGATTCCATCGACGGATGCCGGATTGGACGCCTTGAGAGCGTCTTTCAGATCGTCTATTGTCCAATAGAATTGAAGCATCAGCCGTTCATTTCGGATATTGAGATCTTTGGCGATGGTGATGAGGAGCTTGGAATCGAGACCGGAGGAGGGTTGGCCGTAGAATTCCGGGATGAGGATTGCGATGGCGCCCCGTTTTCCTTGAACGAGGGCTCTTGCCGTGGGATTCGGCGTATAGCCGAGCCGTTTGGCCGTTTCGTGGATACGGGCAATTGTTTCGGGGCGTGCGGAGCTTTTCCCCATACGGTTCCGGAGAACTTTGGAAACGAGGGAAGGCGAGCAAGAGGCTTCGCGTGCGACATCCGAGATGCTGATCATGTTGGAAAGCAGGGGAGAAGTTAGGCCAAAAGGCATTGACCGATTCGGACAGAGGCGGAGAATTGGTCGAGAGGGGTAGAGAGAAGGGCGATTTTTTCCCGTTGGCAGTGTGCCAGCAGATTCGGTTCGGGGGTGCGGGCGTGGCAGACAAGGATTGCGGAAAGGTGCTTTTCGAAAGCGACACCGGCGGCAATGGCGCGATTTTGGAGTGTGATCAGGATGGCTCCGGCGGGTGCGTGTTCCAAAACATCCGACATGAGATCGGAGGCGTACGCGGTTCGGATGCAATCGAGATCGGCGAGTTCCGGCGTCAGGAGCGTCGCCTGGAGCACCGGAATGAGTTGGCGCGGCGTCATGGCTGGGAAGATCAAGAGAGGCGGGTATGGGAGCGAGCGATTGAGCGGGCTTCGGCGAGCAGCGTCTCGTAGTCGAAGGTTGAAAAGCGTCCGTCGCGATAGAGTTCGCGTCCGGCGACGACGGTCAAGCGGTTTTCGTATCCGGAGGAAGCGTAAACGACATCGGAGAGCGTATTGTTGCCGGGGAGGAAGGCGGGGGCATTGAGGTCGAGGGCGCAGAAATCGGCCTGTTTGCCCGGTTCAAGCGAACCGATGGAGAGATCGTGGAGGGCGGCGGCGCCGTTGCGCGTAGCCAGATCGAGCGCGAGCTGTGCCGAAAAGGAGGCGGGATCACCGGAACCGTATTTTGCGAGAATGGCCGCAAGCCACAGTTCGCGGAACATGTTTTGGGCGTTATTGGAAGCCGGTCCGTCCGTACCGATGGCAACCGGGATTCCGGCGCGGAGGTAAGATTGCATAGGGAGGATTCCGGATGCAAGCTTGAGGTTCGATGAAGGGTTGTGAACGGGAATGGCGCCGGTTTCGAGAAGGATTCGAAGATCTGCTGCATCGACGTCGACGCAATGTGCGAGGGACGTGTCGTTCCGCAGAATGCCCAGATCGCGGCAATAGGGAATCGGGCGTTTTCCGTATGTGCGGAGGTTTTCTTGTGTTTCGGTTCTCGATTCGCTCATGTGCATATAGAACAGGGACCCTGTTTCATCGGCGAATGCGCGAAGCTTTACGAGAAAGTCGGGATCGGTCGTATAGACGGCGTGCGGAGCGACGGCGTGACGCAAGAGAGGGTTTTCGCGGGTTCGTTCGATGCGGGCGCGAAACCGGTCGAGCGTTTCCTCGAGAGACGAACCGTTGACGGACGGAAAGAAATGCGTCAAGCTTTCGCCGAGGACGGCTCGCAGACCGATTTGCGAGGCGACGTCTGCCAGAACGTCTTGGCGCATGTACATATCGTAGAACGCGGTACAACCAGTCCGAATCAGTTCCGCGAGCGAGATTCGGCATCCGATTGCCTGCATTTCGGGTGTCAGGCCGGCTTCGGCCGGAAAGATATCCTCGTGGAGCCAATCGAAGAGGCTTTTATCATCGCCCAAGCCGCGCACGAATGACATTGCGACGTGCGTATGTGCGTTGACGAGACCGGGGAGAATAACGGCATTTCCGAGATCGGAGACCGTCGCATCGGGATTTTCGCGGCGAAGACGATCGGCGGGGCCCACCGCTGCGATGGTTGTTCCCCGGACGAGGCCGGCGCCGTTTCGGATTTGGGTCCGGTCATTGTCCTGCGTCAGGACGAGCCGGGCGGTATAGAGCGTACTCATGATGGCTGAGAGGGGAGGGAGTCCCGGTTTCGCGCAAGTTGGCGAGAGAAGCGGCAACCGCAATAATCCTGACGATAGAGTCCGTATTCTTTTGCCAATGAGACGGAGTGCTGGAATCCGTTTTGTTTTTTGAAATTGAAAGGTTCGAAGGCGAGTGCGTCATCCGCGGCCGCGGCGGCTGCATTGCCGGCGGCGAAGACGGTCGGGGAGTGTTTATGCGGCGAAACCGTCAAGGACGTCGTAAAGTGGTGAAAACCGCGATCGACGGCGAATGCGGCGGTGCGCGACAGATTGTGAAGGAAGCAGCGTGCGCAGCGGGCACCGCCTTCGGGGGCGGATTCGAATCCGCTGATATCGGCATTCCAGGATTCCGGTTTGTAGGGGGCCACTTCGACGGGGACATTTTGCGCATGGGCGAACAAGCGAAGGGATTCGAGGCGTTTTTCAAATTCTTCGGCGGAGTCCATGTTATCGTTTGCGAAGAAGAGGGTCGGATCCCAGCCGGCATTGCGAAGCGCGAGAACGCAGTGGGTGGCGCAAGGGCCGCAGCAGGCGTGAAGAAGTATCTTGTTCATGCGGACGGTGGCGATGGGATGCATGGCGGGGGCAGGGAAGCCTGGCGATTTTCGATGGCTTGTCGAGTTGCGTCGCGGACGATTTTTCCGGCAAGGATGGCATCCTCGATGGAGGGGAGAGCGGAGAAATCGTCGGTCCGGACGGCTTGCAGATAAGCGGCATCGAATGCGCCGAAATCTTTTGTTTCTCCGATGGGGAAGGAGAAGGATCCTTTTTCGTTTTGGCACTCGAAGAGCCGGGCGTCGCGGTCGTATCGAATTACGCCGTCCGTGCCGATGACCTCGTACAGATAGCGGGAGAGCCGGTTCTTGCAGGTCTGTCCGTAGGAAAAGGAGGTTTCCGTCATGGCATGGGCTCCATTCGACAGGGTGATATGCGCCCAAACATGATCCGGAGCGACATAGGAATCGGCCCATGCCCCGAAGCCGGTCCTCGCCACCGGCTCGGCGCCGGTCCAAAATCGCAGCAAATCGACGAGATGGATACCGCAGTCGACGAGAGGACCGCCTTCCAGCATTCGGAGGTGTCTCCGTTTATTGTATCCGGCCGGCATATCCGGGCGATTTTTTCCATGGCAGTCCCAATTGAAGACGAGGCGCATGGACCGTACGGAGCCGATTGCGCCGGACTGGATGGCAGTGCGGATTTGGGTTGAAACGGATCCGAACCGGTAGCAGAAGCAGGGGATGATTCGGATTTGATTTTCTTGGGCGATCCGAAGCATTTCGGCGTCATCCTCATTGGAATCGGTTAATGGTTTTTCGCAGAGGATATGCCGGATGCCATGCGCGGCGGCGTCGCGGACGTTTTGAAGGTGCCGGGAAGCGGGCGATGCGATAAGAAGCGTATCGGGCCGTGCGTTCCAGAATTCGTCCCAATTTGAGGTTCCGAGTGCGAAGCCGTTGTTTTTCGCCACGGCGCGCACGTGATCGGGTTTGGGATCGTAGAGAACGGTCCGTTCGATATCGTTTGCGATTGGAAAGGTTGGAAGGTGACTTTTTTCGGTCACGATTCCGCATCCGAGAATTCCGATTTTCATGTGGGCATTCTATGTCAATCGCGCATTTTCTGCAATGTGCTTTCGTCTATATGTTTCGGAGTTTCGGAATCAAACGGCACACCGCAGAGACGGACGACGGTGGCGAGTGGCGGATGAGAATGAGAAGAAGATAGACAGGATTGACAAGATTGACAAGATTGTCGGGTTTGCTCAAATCCTGTGAATCCTGTAAATCCTGTCAAAAACTCTGCGACCTCTGCGGGAGTCGCCACGGTTTGAATGCGGGGGAATGGAAGTTGGTGAAGTGGGGGTCAGACTCTTGCCTTCCTCTCATTTTATCTTAGTAGGTTAGTGGCCCCGATCGTAGAAAAACTACGATTGCGCTTGTCTGTTAACGAAACTTTTGGTATAATCAATAGGCATTTAAGGAGAAAATAAGATAAAAAGTATGCTGAAAAGCTTCGAAGTTGAGAATTTTAGAGGTTTTCAGAATCGGCTGAAATTTGATTTCAAGGCCGGTAAGTATGATTTTAATTCAGAGATTGAATCTGACGGCGTTGTAAAAAACGCTATTGTGTATGGTCCCAATGGTATTGGTAAAAGCGCGTTAGGTTTGGCGCTTTTTGATATTATTCTTCATC
>JAEDLN010000073.1 GCA_016295275.1 Kiritimatiellia bacterium | reverse complement strand
GATTTTTCCTTGTTCCAAACCGGCCCGTTCAGATCGAGCACGAACGTTTCCGCCTTCACCCACGCGGCCTTTTCCTGATTGATCTGTGCCTGGGTTTTGTAGCCGGACGGAAGTACCGCCGCCTGAACGAGTCCCCAGCCCGAAACCCTCGAACGGTCATCCTCGAGCCGCACCGCCGTAGCCTTGAGAATTTCGTACAGCTCATCGCGCGTAAGCGCAGGATTCTGCTGCAGATACAGCGCGCAAATCGCACTGACCATCGGCGCGGCGAAAGAGGTGCCGCTATTCGTGCCAACGGCGCCGCCGGCACTCGTATAGAGCGGAACATCCTTCCCGAACGCGGCAAAGTCCTTCGCCCAATTGTCATTGAGATTGGCCGAGGTCCGGTCGCGCTTGAGCCCTGCGATATTGATGACGCCGTCCATATCCTGCGGGAAGGTCAGCGTCTCGTTCGGCGCATTGCCGCCGGAAGCGATCAAAATCGCGCCTTGGTCGAGCATCGACCGGATTTGCAGCCGGGCCCATGCAAGCTCGTCTTCGGTATAGTCGAAGGGGGTATAGCCGCCGCTGAAATTGAGGACCCGGCAACCATTCGTAAAACACCACCAAAGCCCGTTGATGTCATCCACGAACCCGGTGCCGTTGTAGGCGTACAACTCCGCATCCGGCGCAATGCCGAAACGATCGGACTTGATGATCGAGCAGACCTGAACGCCATGGGAGGCGCGGGCCGCCGTATTGCCGCCATGATGGTCGATCGACATGTGAATCGTATCGCCTTCCGCAATTTCCTGGCACCCCGAATCGACGACACCGATCTTGACGCCCTTGCCGGTAATGCCACGATCGAACAGTTGCACGACACCGAGTTCCTGCCAATACCACGGCGCATTCGTCAGATCCCGGCCGTCATTCGAGCCGTCGTCATCGTCCTGCGGAAGGCTGAAGCGCCAAATCTGTCCGGCTTTGTCCGTCTCCGGATTCGCCGCCGAGAAACCGACACTGCCCAATTTCGCATAGCCGTAGCCAAGATAGAAATGCCCCTTGGCATAGGTAAACGATTCGACATACTGGTCGGTCGTAAAGGTCGCAAGCTTCGTGAACTGTTCGCCGTCTGCCGTTTTCCAGATGCTGTGGACGATCGAATCGGCCGCCTCGTACCGGACGGTCATCACGTACATCGCACCGCCTACGACGGCGATATCGATCGCATGCGCCTTGCCCTCCTCGAATGCATGGCGCTTCGATGTCACGTCGCCGTTCGCATCCATCGCCGCCGAGAAAAAGCCGATGGGCGCATTCATCGAGATGCCTGGCGTCACGATGTAGTACACCCTGCCTTTGTACGGCGTGGCACGGCGAAAATAGATCCACCAGCCGTATTTCTCGCCGGCCAGCTCCCAGTCTACCGCTTCATGACCATTGAGAAAGGCCGTCCACTCGCAGTCCACACGGGAAAATTGCCCGGTTGACTCGTCGAGACGCCAGAAATAGCACGGATTCAAATCGGGTCTGCGGCTTTCGTACCAATGGTATGGAACGGCGATGCAACCATTGTCGAACGCCATCAAGGTCAAAAAGCGCTCGTAGTTCTGCCCTTCTTCGGTCGTGTACGAAACAGCCCCGTTCTTGCCGACCGTCTCTGCGGTAATGCGCGTGTAGCGGTAGTATCCGTTGGTCTGGTTGCAGGTGACCGAAAACATCTTGTTGCCGAACGTCTCGTCCCCGTTGAGCCAATATCCGCTGCCGCCAATGCCAAAACCGGTAAAATAGAAATTGCCCTTGTATTCGCAAAAGTCCCACTCGTGCGTGTACAGGTTCGCGCCGTTGAGCGTATGCGCCGGATTCCAGTCGATTGCACCCAGCGGACAGCGCGTCCACTCTCCATTCGGATATTTCGCAAAAAAGTAACCGTAATTGACATCTCCTTCGCGCGGATCGGTGGCGCGCGTCCAGATGCGTCCGTCGGAAAAACGCTTGAAGGCCTCGATATGCTCGGTGCCGGCACTGTATTCGTTCGTCCACGAGGGCTTTTCCCCGGGGAGAATCGAAATGATCGGCACCGGACCGGTATTGGCGTCCCAATCGCCGCCGCCGATGTAGATGCGCCCCTCGAGATAGTCCATGCCATGCACGGCACGCGAGGAGAGCGAATTCGTCGATGTCCCATAGCGGGATTCCATCGGCGCAAACAGGTATTCGAGCTCGCCGGTGACATCGACGCCCTCGGCCATCGCGGACGGCGCGCCCCAATGCGCAATCGCCGGCGCAAGGGCGGTGAACAGAATGACAAGTTTTTGGATAATCGATGGTTTCATGGGATCAAAGGCTCAATCGGGTGAATTACGGCTCCTCTACCGTGGCGGCGACAATCAGCGGAATCTGCTGCGATTGTCCGGCAATGATATCAATTGTCTTGACGCGCTTTTCGGGATGCGGATTCTGCCACTGCCAAATGTAGAGCCCGCGGTTCTGCTTGTTCGCCCAACCCTTGTAGCAATTGCTCTTGGCCATGTCGTCGGTGGTCGCGATAAAGAACCAATCCCATACTTCGTGGAAATTCCGGCACGGCACCTCGACTTTGCTGCCGTCTTCGTAGTTGAACACATACGTGAAGGCCGTTTCGATGCGCCCGAGCACACCCCACGCAATCGCATGCAGAAAATAGATGTTCTTCGCCTTGGAATCGACCGGAATGCCTTTCACTTCGAGCGGATACGGCATCTCGTCCAGTGGCGCATCCACGAGCTTGGACGATTTCATCACGAGGCAGTCGCGATACCCGTTCTGGTCGTACCGGATGAACTCCATCGGAACACCATTGCAATCGACGATGCCCCAAGGCGTATCTTCCAAGGAAAACTTCGCCCCTTGGTCGACCCAACCGTCGCGTCCGTCCTTGGCGACCTTGTCGATGAAGCGGCGGTTGACGAATTTGCGCAGGTCGATCGGGAAGCATTTGTTCGGATCGACCGTGAAAACCGGTTTCTCGACAACCCGCTTGGCAATCTCTTCATCCAGCTTCGCCTTTCCTTCCCGGTAGGCGCCATCCGCCGCCAGCGGCTGCAGCCAAACGACGTCCTTCCCCGCCGGATAACGGGCGGCCAGATCCTTCTCCGCGCCTTCGACGTAGAACTGCACGTCGCCATTTGTCAAATACAGCCAGTACTCGCCCTGCTCATTGGGCAAAAGCTTCCGGCGATACGAAACCATAACCGGCTTTCCATCGACCAAATCGACCTGATTCCAGACATGGACGAGCGCACGCGATTCCGCCGGCGCTTCGCAATGGACAAGCGGCTTGAAACGCACCAGCTGTCCGCCGCCCGCATTGGAATTGACGGCCCACGCGCACATTCCGTTCTTCTTGGCAAGATGCGCTTCGATCGCCGTGGCCGCTTTGCCGCTTTCTTCCGAAACCATCGTGCAAGTCTGTCCGATGCCCTCCGCCGCACAAACCCGTACGAGGAAGTCGGCATACTCGTCGTTGGCAAGATCGGCGACGACGATCTTGCCGTTTCCAAGCGTCAGCGTCTCGCCGCTCTTCATCGCGCCGGCAACGGCATCCTGCTCCTTGCCGCCGTATTCGTTGACGTCCAGCCGGGTGTTGATCAGCGCAAGGGTGCCGCCTTTTTTCACCCACTCGTAAAGAACGTCGGCCGATCTCGGATACAGCGCGGAAATGCCCGCGGCAACGACGACCTTGTACGGATCGAGCCGTCCGGGACGCTCGGTCAGCTCTTCTTCGAAGACGACTTCATAGCCCAAATGCGAGAACTCCGCCGTCGCTTGGGCCTGATCGAAACACTTGTAGCCATCGACGCCGTATTCGGCCACCCGTTCGGTCGGATTCGAGAAGAGAATGGCCATCCGAGGCGCAATGCCACGCTTGCGCGGCGTGAAGAACTCGTTGACGTCCATTACATCGCGCTTGGCAATGCGCGAACCGATCAGCCGGTCGAGCTCGACATTTTCACGGCTCATGAAATAGTAGCCGGACTTGCCGCACTCCCATTTGAAGGAGTAGGAAATGTTGAAGCCGCGGATATACTGCGTGAGATACGAACTGCGAATCGAATTGGTGGTGTTGCCGATGTACATTTCGTTGTCGACAATCGGCTTGCCCGCCGCAAGGCTGCGGAGCAACGCACCCGCCAGAATGCCGCGCCCGCCCGTTTGGGAACAGACGACGTCCAACCCCTTGTACGTACGGTAGAGATCGATACCGCGCGTGCGGATGGTGCAGGGCTGGAATGTCACCTTGGCCTCCGGATCGAGCGCGTGAATGCGCGCCGCACCTTCCGCAAGCAACGAGGCAAAATGCTCTTCGATGAATTTCGTGTACTCGACAAGATACGCCATCGGCTTGTCCGGATTGTCATACGCGCCCGGCAACTCGTCAAAACTCTTGAAGACGGCTTTTCCCGAGGCGCTCTTCGCCCACGCCGCATTGAGGTTCTCGATGGTGCCGTATTTCTTCCGCATGGCTTCGGCAAAACGCGCTTTTGTGTAGTCGGATGTGTCGAAGCAGGCCGGCTCGTTCATCAGCTCGTAACACCACGGCTTGTTGTCCGCCGGCGAAATGGCAATCGCATCCTTGGCAATGTTTTCCCACATGTTCAACCAAATGTCGCGTCCCTGCGGATAGACAATCGACCAGGGTACCCAATGCGAATGGCCTTGCGTCCAAGCCTTGGACGAAAGACGCCCCGGCGTGTCGAGCTGCGCTCCGCATTCCGGATGGTTGCAGAACGGACTGTCCTTTCCGGGCTTTTTGCACTTCGGCGGATCGACCGTGCGCTTCGGATCGAGCGGACAATCCCAGTGCCAGAGCGAACCGTGCGACCACTCGCTGGCGGTCATGTCGACATACATCGGCATACCCAATTCGGCAATCATCGCACCGAGCTTCGCGTCGTCGCGCCGCTCGTCGCGAAACCACGGACGGTACACGCGCTTCATCCACGCCATGGCACCGTAAAACCCGCCGCAGTCAAGTCCCATGCGCTGCAGCTTTTCATAACTGGGCAACCCTTCGTAAAACCATTTTACCGCTTCTTCGTTGTTGGTGGAGGGCTGACCCGAATACTCGATTTGTCCATACCACTGCGTCGCCGGAAAATAGCGCGGCTTCCCGTTTACCAGGAGCGATCCATCCTCGGCAACGACGATTTTCGCGCCTTTCGGATAAAGCTCCTCTTTCGGTATGGACGAAAAGGACGGAATGGGATCGTTGGCAAAAAACGTGACGGCAGCTAATAGACCCAACATGGCAAAAAGAGGCTCCTGGAAGATGGAAGAAAGGGTTCGAAATGCGCGGAAAAGCGGTCGGTCGCTTCTCTCAAAGAATGCACGTTATTGCGATAGTACCCTTTGTTTTCGGTTGTTTGCAAGCCGATTTTTTTAGTTTTATCCCCGTAAAATGTAAAATAATCCAAAAAAAGTTGTAAATAATGATTTACCGACGCAAATTCCATGGTATGATAACGGAACGTATGAATCGTTTCGTACGGCACCGGCGGCGCACCACGCTGTGCGACATGGCCGTGCGAATGTTGCGCGAATTTCGCGTGCGCACCACGCCCGCGTAATGACACGCGCGAATTTCGCATGCGTAATGGCCGTGCGAATTTCGCGTGCGTAATGGCGGTAGGGCGCGATGTCCTCATCGCGCCGCCCGAGTAATGCGCCGTGCACCCGACCCGGCTCGTGCGGTATGGCCGTGCACCCCCTGCGTGCGCAATGCCCCCCGCGCGTGCGCAATGGCAAGTATCACACGCTGAGAGTTTTTCGGGGGGCGTCTCCGTGCGTCCCCTACCGCCTGCCGGGGCTCCCGGCCCGCGCAGGGCGCGGCGTCGGGTCATCCCCACCCGCGGCAAAGCCGCGGCACCATAACCACACCCCGCACGGGCGAATTTCGCACGATACCAAGCCGCGCACCGCGGTGGCGAGCCGCCACGGGCAATGGCGCGGCGACACCCGCTGTACCTTCCGGCTCACACCAAAAACCGGCTCGAGCCAGATCTCGCGCTTTGACGGAACAAGTCGATTTTGCTATCCTTCCCCGCATCTGCAATCATCGTTCTCCTCACGGTTTGCAGGGGTTGGTTAAAAACGGGTCACATTTTTCCGTTTTACAGTCATGGCGTTTTTTTGTTCATTTTCCCGCCATGACTGATTTTTTTGTGTCTTCTCGTTTCCATTTGAAAAAAAGCGCCGGAGGGAGGACCCTCCGGCGCTTCGGTTTTCTTTTTTTCTACGGAGTTCAACGATGTCGAACAAATTCAGCGTTTTGTTGACGGAGGTTGGCAGCAGGACGGAATCCGCCCCTTGCAACAATCGCATTTGCCTTTGCAGGACTCCCCGCATTCGCACGACCCCTTCGTAACAATCCGAACAACGGCAAGTGCAAAAGCAATGGCAATCAAAACCAGAAGAATCCAAGAAGCGATATTCATGGCGATTTCTCCCAAAAACGATTTCGTGTTTTACCCTTTCGATCCGGATGAACCGGACGGCGCAGGACGGATGACCGCCCAAATGACGCCCAAGATCAGCAGAATCGCTACAATCGGACCAACTCCCAGCACCGACTGATCGTAGAAAAAGACCTTGCCGAGCTGATAGGCGACAAATGCCAGAACGTATCCAACGACGACCTGGAACAAAATGGCCGAAAAGCCCCAGGCACGGCTGCCCATTTCCCGGAATGTCGTGACAATGGCAACCAGACACGGCGGATTGAACAAATTCGCCAGCATGAAGGAAAAGGCCGCCAATGCAGGGAAGGCGCTAAACCCGGCAAAGAGTCCTTGGAGCCCTTCGGTGATGTTCTCTTCACCGACTCCGGCAAACATGCCAAGCGTCGCAACCGCCTGCTCCTTCGCCAATTCGGCGGAGACGAGCGCGACCGCGCCCTTCCAGTTGCCGAATCCGAGCGGCGCGAAAAGCCATGCAAACGCATTGCCGATCGAAGCGAGAATGCTGCTTTCCAATCCTTCCGGACCCAGATAGCTCAGATTCCACGAGAAGGACATCAGGAACCACAAGACGATGCAAAGGGCGAAAATGATCGTACCGGCTTTGATGCAGAAGGCGCGACCGCGTTCCCAGGTGTGCGTCAGAACGCTGCGAAGCGAAGGCAGGTGGTAGGCGGGAAGCTCCATCACAAACGGAGCCGCCTCGCCGAGAAACGGCGCCGTCTTCTTGAGCGCAATGCCCGCAAGAACGATAATGGCAATGCCAAGGAAGAACATGCTCGGCGCAACCCACATTGATCCGGGGAAGAACGCCCCCGTTATGGCTGCAATGATCTCGACCTTTGCTCCGCACGGAATAAAAGTGCAGAGCAGAATCGTCATGCGACGGTCGCGCAGCGACTCGATCGTACGCGAGGCCATGACCGCCGGAACGCCGCATCCCGTGCCGACCAACATCGGAATGAAGGATTTGCCGCTCAAGCCAAACCGGCGGAAGAGCCGGTCCATGATAAAGGCAATACGCGCCATGTATCCGCAGTCCTCCAAAAAGGCGAGGAACAAGAATACCAGCAAAATCTGCGGTACGAAGCCAAGCACGGTGCCGACACCTCCGACAATGCCGTCGAGAACCAGCCGCTTGAGCACCTCGTGGGCGCCAATCTTGTCCAGCACGCTCTCCATCAGAACCGGAATGCCGGGTACCCATACGCCGTAATCTTCCGGTTGGGGCTCGTCCGCAGACAGCGCTTCATAGCTCTTGGCATAGGCGTCGTAATCGATCGACACATGCTCGGGCTCCTCGCCGTCTTCCTCGCCGGACGGTAAATCGAGCTCGACGGTGATGTCGCCCGCCGCTTCGCGCGTCAGCAAGACCGGCTCCTCCGATTCGGCGTCCTCTGCGGCTTCCGAACGTTCTTCGCCGTCCGGATTCAAGACGGCTGCATTGTACTCCGAAACGATGAAGGCATCCCGTTCGCGCCCGGCAACCGCTTCTTCGTAGCCGGATCCTCCTTTGAGGAACCATCCGTCGCCAAAGACGCTGTCATTCACCCAATCGGTCAGAAACGCGCCAACCGTCGTTACCGAAATGTAATACATGAACCAGGTGACCAGCGCAAAAATCGGAAGCGCCAGTATGCGATTCGTCACAATCGTATCGATCTTGTCGCTCCACGTAAGCCCGCCCTTTTGAATCGCCTTCTTGACCGAGAGGCGGACGACTTGCTGGATATACGCATAGCGCTGGTTCGTGATGATGCTTTCCGCATCGTCTTCCATCTCATGCTCGCAATCGGCGATATGCTGCTCGATGTGCGCACTGTCTGCGGCATTCAACCCAATGCGGGAAGCGACCTTTTCGTCGCGCTCGAACGTCTTGATGGCATACCACCGGAGCTTGTCCGCCGGAACACGCCCTTGAAGCGATTCCTCGATATGCGCCAACGCATGCTCGACACTGCCTGAAAAGACGTGCGGCAATTCGCCGGGCTTGCGGGACTTCGCCGCTTGGAGCGCCAACTCCGCCGCCTCCAGCGTCCCTTCACCCGTCAAGGCGGAAATTCCGATAACCGGACAATGCAACTCCTGCGACAGCTTCTCCAAATCGAGTTGATCGCCCGTCTTGCGAACCACATCGAGCATGTTGACCGCCACAACCGTCGGAATGCCCAATTCAATGAGCTGCGTCGTGAGATACAAGTTGCGCTCGATGTTCGTGCCGTCCACGATATTCAAAATCGCATCCGGCGTTTCATCCACCAGATATCCGCGTGCGACAACCTCTTCCTGCGAATAGGGGGAAAGCGAATAGATGCCCGGCAAATCCTGAATAATGACATCGGTATGCTTGCGCAGACGCCCGTCTTTCTTCTCGACCGTTACGCCGGGCCAGTTGCCGACATACTGCGTGCTGCCGGTCAGCGCATTGAACAAGGTGGTCTTTCCGCAATTCGGATTGCCGGCCAGCGCAATCGTCACCGGCCGCTGCTTCGTTTTCTCTAAATTGGATTGCTCTTTCATGATGGACATTCCCGTAGATTAGTTGAAACTAATTTTCATACCCGAAAAAAGGCCCGCCCTACCGGACCTCGATCTGCGCCGCATCGGCCTTCCGAATCGACAACTCGTAGCCGCGGACATTCAACTCGATCGGATCGCCCAGCGGCGCTACCTTGCGGACGAATACCTCGGTGCCTTTCGTAAGCCCCATATCCATGATCCGGCGCTTGAGCGCCCCTTCGCCATGCAATTTAACGATTGTCGCCGTTTCGCCGACCGCTACCGTAGCAAGTGTTTTCATCGTTGATTTCTTTCCTCAAAATAAAGGGTAAAACAAAAAACCGAATATCCCCCGACGCCGCTATACCATAATCCGGGATGCCATTTCGCGGTTGATGGCAATGCGGGCATCCTTGACTTTTACGATCATGTCGCCGCTCCGCTGCGAGACAATGGTGACCAATTCGTCCAACACAAAACCCAATTCGCACAGACGCTGACGGGTGGCGTCGGTGCCGTTGATTTTCCGGATCTTGTAGCTTTCTCCGGGTGTTCCGAAAATAAGAGGTAGCATGGCAACAAAAAAAGAAGCGTTCCGAGACAGTAAAATATTAGTCTCGTCTAACAATGCGACGAAGTATAGGCTCTTTCATTTCCCGTGTCAAGCAGAAATCAAGCCGCCTGAAAAATTCCTTCGACAAGTCATTTTGAAGCCGCCCCCCGGCTCGCGCCGCCGCCATTACGCACGCGAAATTCGCACGCGCATTACCCTGCGGCGGCGGTCCCGTTACGTGCGCACCGCCCGTGTCCCGTGGTGCGGTCCCGTTGCGGTAGGGCGCGATGTCCCCATC
>JAEDLN010000072.1 GCA_016295275.1 Kiritimatiellia bacterium | reverse complement strand
TGCCGGCACGCGATTCTTCGATCATCCGCAACCGATTGGAGTATTCCTGCGCGCGATCAAGAATGTTCCGGGCATTCCGGAAGGCAACTTTGGCACGTTCGCGAATTTGCTCGTAATGGGTACTTTCCGCAGGCGACCCGAGCGGCGTAAGGTCGAACGCAATCGCATTTTCATCCATTCCGAGCGGATTCATCCCTGCATCGAGGCGATCGACCGTCTGCTGAATCGATTCGACGGCCGATACCAGCTCGCCAATCCCCGAAACCGTCCCGCGATCGATATGCAAAAGCCCCTGATCGGCATAGCGTTCGCCATTCGCATCGGCAGCTTGCTCTTCCGGCAACAGAGAGTTGGCAACCGCCCAGTTGCAGAGCGCGCCAAAGGCGCCACGACTGGCCCATTCGCCATACCCAAAGGCATTGTCGGCGTCCGAATCGAGATAGCCGCGCCCAACCGTGTCGGCGGACGTGTCGCGCCAAGCTTTGAGCGCCGTCAATTCGGCCGTCCGTGCCGCCGTGCGCGCCAGCGCCGCGGCCGTTTCGGCGAATTTGGCCTCGTCGTAATAATCGACGTTGACCACGTTGTCCGCTATGTTCATCTCGCCCATCGCCGGCTCGCCCCAGCTGAAATAGGGGTTGCGCAAAAGCCGATACCATCCTTGCAGGGCGGACAGATAGTGCCCGTACGCATCGCCATGTCCTTGCGGATAAAGCTCCGCCGCCACCGTTTCGTCGATTGTGGAGACCTGATGGCCGGAAATGTTGTAGTTGACCGCATACGCGACTTCGCCGGCGGTAATGCCTTTGGTGAAATTCCAGACAAGTCGATTGTAATACGGCCCGATCGTATTGCCGGGCGCATTGACGCAGGAGCGGCCGCGCAGAAGCGCGAGCTCCTCGTCGAGCAGCGTCGGCACCTGATTGTCGAAGGCAAAGAGCGAAGACGACGCCGAACCGTAGTCGATGCCCAGCCCCGCTTCGATTTCGCCGAAATTGGAGCCGAAGCCAATCGTCGGGTTCGCGGCGTCCGCATACGCTTCGTCGCCGAGCATCGTGTAGAGGTCGGCCAGCCGTTCAACCGCGAGCATCAGCTGCTTGTTGGCCCCGGCGTCGTTCACGCCCTGGAGAAGGCTCATCGATTCGGCCTTGTTCAAGATCGTCCGGTACAACTCGATCAGACCGACCGAGGTGAGATTTTCCTGATTGAGCGCCACGTCGCCGGTGTAGGGCTTGCCGGCTTGCTGCATCCAACTGACGGCCGTTTCCGCTTCGTTGTTGTACAGGTCGGTCATGCGCTGGGTAAAGGGCGTGACATTGTTCAAAACCCGCTGCACCCAGCCTTCGGCAAGCGCCGGCGGATTGGACCACTCCGACCACTTCTCGCCCATGACCGCGTAGGCCGGCGAATTCGTGTCGGCGGCACGATAACGGCAGGCGTAATACGTATTGACCATATTCGCAAGCGTATCGCCTTGCCCGCCAATCGTGAAGCTGGTCAGTCCCTTGCTCTCGTCCAGGTCGAACTTCAACTGGTAGACGGTTTCGTCGTCAAAGGCCGTCGGCACCGTGCCGTCGAGGGACGGCAGCGCCTTGCGCCATTCGAAAATGTAATTGTCCGCCTTGCCGCCGAAAGTCGCGGAATAGTGCACATCGAGCATTTGCGAAAGCAGGTTCAAGGGGTCTTCGCGCGTGACGACCCGACCGGTGTAATATTCCGGCGCCACCCGCATCACGTGCATGGAAATCGGATTCGACGCGGCGCAAAATTCGTTCGTCGCATCGTTTTCGATGACCACGACCCAATTGGTCTTGCCCATCGCCGTGAGCGCATAATGGTCGGGCGCGGAATAGGTGGCGACTGCTTCCAATCTGCCGTTGCGAAGCCCTTCGGCGACGGTCGTCGGACGCGCCGGACCGAGCGCGGCAAGCTGGTCGAGCGCGGCGATGAACAAGGCGTATTCGCTCTTGTTTTTGAAATCTTCGACAAGCGCCTTGACGGCCGCCACGTCATCCAGAGAAAGGATGTTCAGGTGAATCAGCTCCACTCCGCCCGGATTCGATTCCTTCACGCCTTTCAAAACCAGCCGGTCGGTCGTGGGGTCGATATAAAGTCGCTGTGACAGCGATGGCGGAACGCCCTGGAAATAGTAAAGACCCTTATTCTCCTGCAACTTCTCGCCCGGCCCGGTCTTGAGGCCGATATTCGCCAGCTGCGTCGACTTGAAGCCCAAATCGGCAGCGCGGGCGATCGTCGGATCGGACAATAGTGCCACGTGCTCGACATTCTCGTCGGGATACACAACCGCCATGGAACTTGCATTCCACATCTCGGGCAGTCCGTTCTCGGCCGTCGTGAGCATTTGTCCGATCTTCAGCTCGGGGGCCGTCTCGGGCCAATCGACGGTCCAATGCCACGGCTCGGGTTTGGCGGTGTTCATGCGATTGAGATACGCCAGCCACGGCACCGGGTCGCCGACTTTCGGGGTCGCCAGACCTTCCGGCCAATCGAACGTTTCCTGCTGGGCGTAGTACATGAAAATATCGAACTCGCCCGCACAGCGCGCCCAAACCTGTCCCTTGCGGTCGCGATAAGGCGGCTTTGCCTGCAAATCCCAGAAGGTCTCGGCAAGCCATGGATTGTCGAACGAAAGCAGCGGCTTCGGTCCGGGCAGTTGCCGGCCGACCGTACAGGTATCGGCGAAGACGGAATACAATTCGTTGGTCGGCACCACGTGAAGATATTTCATCTTGCGCACGCCGTCCTTGTCGTACGAAACGAGCACGCCGGGAAGCGAGGCCTTTTTCGCGCCCGCGTCATTGAGATCGCACCTCAGCGCCCAGACGACATACCCTTCGTCCTTCGCTTCGACATAGGCGTGCTCTTCGTTCGGATTGTAGCCGGGCAATGCGGCATCATTTTGGCGGTATATCCGCGGCACATGGTCGGACTGGATATAGCTGCGTGCGGCATGCGGCGCGCCGGGCTCGTCTTTCAGGCAATCGACTGCCCGCAGAGAAGTGTCAAAGACGAGATCGCGCAAGTAGCGGACATTCGTCGCACCGTCCGCCGCGAGATCGTCCGCATCGCGTAAAATAGGCATGAAGAAGGTAAGTCCCGGTTCATTCCCCGCCGTCCACAAGGCTGCATGGACGAGAACATCGTCGTGCGTCATCGCCTTGTTCCAGGTCTGGACTTCATCCAATACGCGCATGCGGCAAACGGTTTTGCCGGACGAGGCGCCGAGCCGGCATTCGCCGAATTGCGCGGAGAGCGCCTCGCGCATTTGTCCGTCCACCGCATTCGTCACGGACGCGTACGTTTCTTCGCCCTGCACGTGCAAGACGGCTTGCGTTTCATCCCACGACAAGGCGAGGTATCGCCAATCGTCGCTGTCGGCGCCGGCGACTTTCAGCTGTCTGCCGCCGATGGTCGCCACGAAGTTGCCGTTCTGGATGTCGAGCGCGATGCATTCGACGCCGTTCGTTCCCTTGAACGAAAGCAGCGCGCTGTCCTTGCCGACGGCCGTCTCGTCGAACGGACGCGTCCAAAACATGATCGCGCCGGCATTTTCGCCGAAATACCGCCGGCACGGCAGTTCCACAAAGGCGCGATCGGTATCGAACACGAGCGAGGCCCCGTCGCAGAATGTCGATACGCCTGCACTGCCGAGCTGCGAGGCGATGGCGATTTGCGCGGCATCTTGCGTTTCCGGCCACCCGACCCGGTAGACTTGCGGCAGCGCCGGCACCGTCAGCGATTGCGACATGCCGTCGAGCTGCACCCGGCTCGACCACCACACTTCGAGTTTATTCGTAACCGCTTCGTCGAGCGAAGCCGTCACGGGATAGATGACCGATGCGAAACCATTCGTTTCCGCACCGCTTTCACTGTAGATTTCAGGATTCCAGACCGGACTCGAGGCCTGCTCGTAAATGTATCCGGGGATGTCCGCATCCACCGCCAGCTCCCGGCCTGCGGCCAGACCGGAAATCGATCCGCCGCGCAAGGCGACTCGCGTGCCGACGCGCGCCAGCGTCTCGACCGAAAGGTCGAACCACGTCTGGTCGGTGCGCAGAATCGATTCGACCGGCAAAAACCAGATGTTGTCGTCACCCGTGATCTTCAAAAGCGACCGCCCCGGTCCGTACGTCACAAAGCCCTCCTTGCCGACTTCGCGGGCGTGGTTGGCGACGTTGCCGCGATCCTCCTGCCATTTCATGATTTCGGCGGTGTAGCCTTCCGGAATCTGGATGCCGCGCCCCGGCGTGGCGGGCTCGTCGCTGCGTACGAACTTTACCGCGTCAGATGGCCAGTCGACGAGATATTCATCGACCTCGAACGGCCAGGAAACACCTTGCCGGTCGACTTCCATCCAGTAGATCTGCGTCTGGTTGCGCGTGGTGTCGTCCGTCGGACGCAAGGCGAAAACGCTGCCGTTCTTCGGACTGTACGGATAGGTTCCCTTGTGCTGGTACAGATAAGGTCCTTTGCTGTCGCCTTCCGGCGCATCCAAATGGGTCGGCGAGGCCGTCAGCCCCGCAATGCTGTAGCCGCGGCCCGAAGGCTTGAGCTCGTCGCCCACCGAGGCTATGCGAACATCGGTTTGCGGCCTTGAAACTTCGATCGTCTGCACATCGACGATACGATGATTGGGCGCGGACGAATCGTAGTAGACCATGACCACCTGGCCTTGCAGTTCGCCGGCGGCATAGAGCGTTTTCTTGGCGGACGTTTCATCGATGTAAAGGCCGCTGAGCACGACATCGCGGTACGAAGTCTCGCCGCCGATCGACGTGCCGGTCGATTCCTTGCCCATCACCTTCGTCAAAATGTTGGACGGACCGAGCAATTCTACGTACTTGCCCGTCAGATCAACCGTCCGCCCGCCATAGCGCGCATCGGTCCAAAAGATGTTCTTCGGACGCTCGCCGGAGACCGGCGAGGCGACAATGACATACGAATTGGTCGTAAGAGCGCCGTCCGCGCCGGTGACGACCCAGGTAAACTGCGAGGTTTCTCCGCGGACGACATAGACGGCCTTGTTGATGGTGTCGAAAAGAAAATTGTCTCGGATGTCTTTCGCCGCATCGTAAATCCGGTAGGTTTCATCCCAATCGACGCCATCCGGGGCAAGCAGCTTGTCGCCAAGATAGTAAAGCGGCTTGTTGCGCTCGGCCGGAAAGCCCGCTGTCACCGCTTCGAACCGGCGCACAGGCGCCGCCGGGTTGGTCGTGCGGTCGCTTTTATTCGTTTCTTGCGTCGCTCCATAGTTGTAGAACCCGGCCGACGGCGCCACAAAAGCATTCGTGACTGCCCACGCTGCGTGAACCGGCTCGACCGCCCCGCCGCGCACGGGCATGTAGAGCGGCGTCGCGCCCGGCGAAACGAGCGAATAGACCGGACGCTCGCCTGCCCCCGCAAATTGCGCGGACACAATCGCCGCGACACCGAGAATTTCCCGTATTCGAATCGACATCGCCTGTCTCCAGGTTGACTCCATACATATCGACTACTTCACGCGCATGATGTAGTAAAGCGCATAGTACGGCGGACGGTTTTCGTGGCTTTTGCCTCCGCCCGTGGAGCTGGTCTTATAAACCTTAGATTTGCCCGACATTTTCGAATCGGCGTCGTAATGCTTGTCGGTACTGCCGGCACTAGATGTGCAATCCAATGTCGTTTCGATTCCCTCCAACTCGTCGTCGCCGGCATAATAGTGGCGGTGTCCCGGAATTTGATCGGTCGTGAGCGTAACCGTCTCGGCCCCGCCAGTGGCGTTCAGCTCGTAGTCGGCATTTGCCGGATTGACGCCGACCACGAAACGCGCACGCAAATCCGGAAGCTTGCCGATATAATTCTTGTTGGTCGAGCCGTCGCAAACCGCCCAATGCTCATTGTCGGGCAGCTCCGGTTTCGTCCAGATGATAATTCCGCCGACCGGCACCGGAACGACTTCGCTGCCTCCGACGGAAAGCGTCTTGTTCTTGGCAATTTCGACGTCTTCATTGACCGTTAGCTTTCCGTTGATGGTTGTGTCTGCATTGCCGGTGATTTTCCCGCTCACGGTGAGCGTGCCGTCGACTGTCAATTTATAGAACTTCGATTCGCCGGTTTTCTGCGTGATGCCATTCGCATTGATCACCACATTGCTGGACGCGCCGAGCTGAATGCTACCGCCGGCGACGATATCGCCCGAAATCCGGCGCACGTCGTTGGCGACTGCGGCAAAGGGAACCGCGAACAATCGCTGGCGCGGCGTGATTTCCCCGGACGAGTTCTTGACTTCTATGCCAACGTAAACGCCGCCGGCCGGATTGCCGGCAAAAACCTTTTCCAGCGAACCGCATGCTTGGGCTTGGTCGATTCCGCTGCCGGTTTCGTCCGAGACCGCGAGGTTGAACACCCCCGTCTCGTCGGTATAGATGGAATATTGTCTACCCCAGAGCAGTTTCCCTTTCTCCACGCTGTCCCACAGCCGCAAAATAACGTCGTGGCTGCGCACGACTTCTCCCGCGTCATTCGTGATGACATTGCCGTGCTCGTCGCGCAAGGAGGCTTGATAGGTGAACGAATACGTCGTATCGGCCGAAAGCCGTCCCGTGAACAGCGTTGCAATCACTATTGATGCCAACAATCCCAGTTTCTTCATGGTTGATTTCCTTCGCTAAAATTCTTCTTTGAGATACTCTAAATCGTCGGCCGTGAGCCGCGTCATCTGAAACGTTCCCGACATCTCCAGCGCACCTTCGCGCCGCAGTCCCTTGAGCGTCCACGAACACGTCCCCTTGAGCGTCTCCTCCGGCGACCAAGCCGTGGCCATGGTCGCGTCCCACTGGAAAGAAACCTCGTTTTCAATCGTGAAGAGCTCGGGCTTCACCGTCGAAAGATAGTTGCCGTAGTCGTCGCCGCTCGGAGCAGGTTCGGAAAAATCCGCGCTCTTCCCGTCATGGTCGGGATGCTTTGCGTGACGAAAGGGATTCACATTCGAATGCTCGCCGACTTTCCAGCCGAAGCTCGCGCTCTTTCCGAATTCTCCCGTCCCCGGAAGAATCGGATCGTCCGCCGGGAAAACCGCCGCCGTCAACCGACGGCCCGAAAAACGCGCGCGCTGCAGCAAATGCAATTTCCCGTCGCCATCGACATGCATCAACGCCCGAACCGTCATCGGCTTGGAAACTGGGACGGGGGGCGTCGTCAAAACCGGAACCCGATTCGTAATGCTCTTGTCAATCGTCTGCCGCTCGATTGTCACTTGATTGTTTTCATTCGTGACTTCGACATACGTCGTATACTGCTCGATTGTAATGACGTCCTCATATTCCACGTCTGCCGCATTCTCGTCGATCATGCGACCGACCTTGTCGAGCCGGATCGTGGCGGACCACAAGCCGCGCGGCCAACGCGTACGCTCGAACAGCCCGCCGTCCGAACAGACGGAGAACGGAATCGATGTCCGGAAACACGAGGGCTGTTCGACGGAAATGTCATCCACGACGATCATGCCGCCGTATTCCTCTCCGGGATTGGATTGGTAACGCGCTTCCTGACGGTTTACCGCAAGCTGCAACCGCAACGTCTCGCCCGGAGCAAGCTCGCATTCGTATGGCACGTCGGCAAGGCTTTCCTGCCATTGGGAATGCCGGACGACATCCAGATACTTGACGACTGGCAACTCCAGACGACCTTCCTGATTCTCCGGATTGCACGCACTTTCGACAAGCCGAATGCAAATTGTCCGGTTGGTGGCAGCGTCATTCCGGACCGAAACCGAAGACAGGCTCAACTCCGTCCCGAGATCGATCCCGTTGGCCGGCGAAACATGCAAAACACCGCTCCAGTCGCTGACCTTTGCCGCATCCATCGCAATCGCACCGCCGTTGGACATCGACGAAACGCGTCCGAGCGCCGTAAGACTCGGAACGGCAGCGGTCGGAACGCCGCGAATCAGATACCGCGAAATCCAATTGACGTCCAAACCCGAAAAATAGCCGTCCGCCAAGAGGTTCGCATCCGCCCACGACGAAACGCCGATATAATTGAGCGGAACGGTCGTCCCGTCCGTGACATGCCATGTGACCCGATAGGCCGACGGTTCGCCATACAAATCGACCGTAAAGGCGGTGCGGTTGGTGTTCACCGTTACGTATACGCCATTTGCGGCAACCAATTGGAACGAGCTGTACCCTAGCCCGTCGCGCTTCCACATCTTCATCCCGCCGTCAACCGCGCCGAGCGTCGAATCGTCCGCGCGAACGGTGAATTGCTGCGTCTTCGCAAACGCATTCTGATCGTAATAGCCAACCGTCTCGACCGGCCAGTCGGCAAAGACTTTTTCCGCCGGATCGGAAAGGGTGATCGGCAGGAAAAACGCATTCCAACCGGGTTGCAAGGTGACGGTGTGCTTCATGCGGACTCCGGTGGCCGGCGCAATCCCGCAAAGCAACACGAAAAAGACAAACAGCGGTGACAATCTCATTTCAGTCGACCTTTCCAATAGGCTATTTCAGCCGGCGACAGCTTCGCTTCCGTCAAGGCTTTCTGCCAAGCGGCATGCAACTTTTCGCATTTCGCCGCAAAATCCTCATCGGATATCGCACCTCCGGCATGCCGTTCCTCGGCACGCTTGAGCTCGGCCGCAAAAACCGTGCGCAATTCGACCAGCCGGGCGGGTAGCTCGGGAACGCCTAATGCCGCTTTAATCCGACGCTGCTCGCTTGGCAAAAAAACGGTCAACGGAAACGTCCGGTTCCCCCCGTCGCGACAATTCATGACGACACGGGTGCCTCGCAGTTCGACAGGCGTGGCCAATACCACTTGATTCGCGGTATTGGTCCAAGCTGCAAGAACGGCGAGTACCGGTATCATTATTCCTCCATTTCCAACCGATAGAAACGAGTCGGTCCGTTCTTGATCAGATAAATCGTCCGCATCGACCACGTGTTCTTGTCATTCGTGACTCGTTCGGTCGTAACCTCGCTGTCGGGATCGAGACGGAATACGCCGCGCTGCCAGCTCGTCCGTTCGCCGTCAAGGGCCGACGCCTCGTTGACAATGTACGTGCGCCCCGCATTCGCTTCGAAGGTGAGCGCAATGATGTCGTCCGGAATTTCCTTGTTTGCGGTCGTCGTCGTTAAACTCGCGACGCCGCTGATGCGGAAGTAGTCTTTCCGGTCGAAGGGATCGGTTCCGGCAAGATATTCCTGGTAGTTGAGAATCCCGTCGCCGTCGTAATCCTTCGCGGGATCGAATGCTTCATCTTCTATCCCCGCAAGAAACATGTCATATTCCTTCGACATCTCGTAGAGATCGGCAATGCCGTTTCGATTGGAATCCTCCGCCAGCATCAATTGCAAATGAACCGTTCCGCCCGGCCGGGCAATGGCATCATCCCCTTGGAGAAAGCCTTCGTAGACCATCCCCTTGGCATCTACCGCCGAGAGCAAAAGCGAATCGCCCAAAACCGCATACCCGTCAGCTGCCGAGGAAGCCATCGGAACCTCAATGCGATAATTCCATGCCGTGGGACTGCCGGGATCGAAAACCGATGTTTTTGCAAGAACGGCTCCCGCCGTATTGCGCACATAAAGCGTAATCTGATCGTCCGCGTCAAAGGCGATTCCATCGAAGTTCACCACTCGCCCGGCAATCGTATACGGACATAGAACCAATACCGGCGTTTGCGCAAACACCGTCTGGACAACCGCAATGGCCATGACGAAAAAAAACGTTTTCATGGCTTTCACTATAGCATATTGCTTTTCTTCAAGGCAATTGCATTTTTTCGTTTGTAACTTCTCATCGTAAATGCGACTACCCTAGTCGCATTTACTTGTTCCGAA
>JAEDLN010000071.1 GCA_016295275.1 Kiritimatiellia bacterium | reverse complement strand
GAGAGTTTTGCGGGGGCGTCTCCGTGCGCCCCTCATAGCCGCGCAGGGCGCGGCGCCCGGTCACTCTTACCCGCGACAAGCCGCGGCACCATACCGCGCAACGGGACCGCGCAACGGGGCACGAGCGGTGCGCGTGGCGAGGGGCGGGATGCCAAGCCACGCACCGCGCCGATGGCGCGGCGGCGCGATGGGGACATCGCGCCCTACCGCAACGGGACACGAGCGCGGCGAGGAACGCGTAACGGGACACGAGCGGTGCGCGAGGCGACGGGAGCGCGGCACGGGGCGGGATGCCAAGGCGCGCGCGCGAGGGACGGGAGCCGCATCGCAAGAGTACTCGCCGCTCTCCGTATGCCAAGCCGTGCGCATGGGGGCAGGATGCAAAGCGCGCGCGGCGATGGTTTTTCATCTTCCAATACTCCCTGCGGGTTTCTTTCCGCCGCAGGGACGCATTTTCTTCCGCACGACACACACAAAAAAAGAGAGGACGGCCGTCCTCTCTTTGGTATCGCTTACGAAGCGCAGCAATCACCGAAATGTGGTGATCGTCGATATCGAGTGAATCAAGGTAATTCCGTCCTCTTCCTGCAACAGCTTGACGGCCGTCGTACGCGACTCCGGCACGATTGTGATCCGATCGGCTTCCAGCAACTCTCCATTCATGTTGGTTGCGGAAATCAACCGCTGACGCGCAAGCTGGAAATCGGAAACATCGACCTTTAGGATCGTATCGCCGTAAAGCCGGCAGTTTCCATCGACCTGAATCGGGGTTTCCGCATAGCCGTCCTTTGGAAGAACAAAGGTCAGAATGGAACTGTTTGTCATCCACATATTCGCGGCATGAATCATGGCGTTGGCTCCCGTAAGACGAACCTGGTTACCCTTGTTCGTCGCCCATTTTCCGCCGACTTGAAGAGCTTTGGAGACGTCAATTCGCCCGCCCGCAACCGTCAAAACGTTCGTCCAGGCAGTGCCGCCGCTAGCGTATCCATTGCCTTCCGCCGCAACATTGAGATTGCCGCCAATCGTGACATGTGTCGTCCCCGGCTCGGTTTCGCAGACCGTCAGACGATTGGAGTGGTAGCGGGAATCGGGCGCCAGGTAGAAGTTTTCCGACACCTCCAGATTTGCATTCGAGACAACGACGCTGTTGTAGGCGCCGGAATCGTTGACCGCGCCAACCTTGACCGAAGTCGCTTTGACCGTTGCCCCGCCCGAAATCAACAATTGTGCGTTATTGCCGGTGCCGACATAAATTTCCGTAGCCGAAGCGTCCAGCAAGGCATTGTTGTCGACCGTAAACCGGAAGCCGCCGCCCGATTTCGTCACACCGATGCGAAAGATTCCGCTTGCTGTGAGGGTTGCATTGTCCAGCAAGAAATCGGCGGCGTCATTTTGAAGGTAGATGCGCGTACCGACAGAGATGTTCGCACCGTCGGCGATGGTAATCGAACGTCCGCAGTTATCCGCTCCGGACGCCATGAAAATCGAGCCGAGTTCGCCCGTGGTACCCTTTCCGAAATAGATTTTCGCATTCTTTTTGGCGCCAAGATAGACGCCGGCTGCGATCGGAGCGACTGCGCCCGGGTCTTCCGTATTGAGGGCAAAAACCGTGTTGGACACGGCAAGGACAGAGGATTCCTCGGTGACACCGACATGGAGCGTTTCGGCTTGGAGGGTCGAACCGGCCAAGTCAAACGTGACGGGCGCTTCAACATCGATTTTTCCGGCGGAAAGCGCTACAGGCACGGTTTGGAGAACATCGGAACGCTTATTAAACAAAGCATCGATCGAAAGCGCATAATCCGGGATCGTGGCAATATCCCAGCTGGCGGTATCATTCCACGGCGCGGGCGTTTCGGCGATAAAGGTTGCTGTACCGTCGATGAGAATGTTCTGATCGACCGGAATCATCTCGACCGTTCCGGCCTCCGTGACACGAGATGCCGTAAGCCGGAAGAGGTAATCGCTGCCCCAGTCGAGGTTTTCGATCGTGGCGGATAAGCTCTGACCTGCAGAAACGCCGGTGTAGGTTGCGGCCGTTTGGAGATTGTTCGCATCGCGGCCATATAGGAGAACAACGGAGAGGTTATCGTAAACCGGCGAATCGAGTACGATATCGGCAATAACCGTATTGGTTTTCTGCGTAAGCGTAAAGGTCTTTGCTTGCGGCTTTCCGACTGTTTCGAAAGAATAGACAATGTCCTCGACAAGGACTTGTCCATCGCGCTCGACACACCAACGATAGTAGTAGTCGAATCCCGTATCCAGGTTTGTTATCGTGGTCGATACGGCCTCGGCAATCGGCAATGTCGCAACAGTGACGCTTTGGTCGAGATTGTTTTTGTCGCGTCCGTAATAAAGCGCAATGGAAGCCCCTTCGAGATCGGACGAGTAGTTGGCGAGAAATGTCTGAAGGGTGGCGGAGGTTGTTCCGATGTCGCTCACCGGGTAGGCAATAAAATACGCGTCTTCCGAAAGACCGGAAACCTCTTGAAGCGTATCGGCGACAATCAGTTCATCAAAGAAAGCGGTATCGTTCTTCGTCGTAAACGCTCCGCCGAGCTTGAGATACTGGAACGATGCCGGGGAAAGATCCGCCTCGAAGGGGTCGCCCCATTCGATGACGCCATCGAAGGAACTCGACGGAGAGTACTGTGCGCGGATGATGCTCTTGCCATCGGTTCCGGCGCCAATGTCGATACGCGCCAAAAAGAAGCAACTCGCCCCGGTCGTCAAGGCGGAAGAAAGAGGAACGCGTACATCGCCGGCTTGAACAAACGGAAGCGGGGTTCCGTCTCCAATTCGACCGAATCCGAAGTAGAAGCCTTTGTCGGCCGTCAGCTGGGCGACACTTGCCGTCGTGCCGCGGTCATCGGTTTCGGTCAAGCCAATTGCGAACGCCTGTCCGGAAGACAAACAGGCCGCGGCCGTGGAACCAATCTGTCCGAGGCAACTGACGTAAATGCGGCCGGTAGAAGGCAGTCCTTTCACCAGTTTGGCACCGGTGGAACGGCCTGTCGAATCGGAAGCCGAACTATTTTGCACGCGGAAAGCACCTCCGCCAACCGATTCCATCAAGGTCAGACAAGTCGGATATTTGAGCGACGAAGCGTTGACGAGCCATACGCCGGTCGAACCGGTCCAACTGCCGCTCAAATATTCTCCTTTGGCGGTCTGCCCGGCAAGTTTGGAAGACGCCGCGTAACCGCCGGTTTCAATTGCGACACCTTCGCGCAAGTAAATCGAGGCGCTCGCAGAAAGACCAAGCAACGCATAAACAGCCACCGCAAATGCGGATCGAGTCCATACAACCATATAAACTCCTAGTAGTATGTATAAGAAAATGGGGGGGGAATTACCCCCTATTTTTGTGAAAAGCCATCGGCTCGTCAAGCCTTTTTCCTCCCCGGGCTTATCCCTCTTTTTTGGCGTAGTCCGCAAAAGTAAACGCATCGGATTCGGTGCGTTTACTTTTGCAAACTACGCGTCCCTTATTATCGGAGACCCCGTTTGCCGAGGAGGTGGATTTTTTGCAGGCGGATAGATAGAATTATTCGGATATGACAAAACTATTGCTTTGGTTGTTCATCAAGGACGCGGACAAGACGGAGGATTTGTCGGTCCGGTCCGCTTACGGAAAACTGGCGGGCATCACCGGGACGGTGTGCAATGTGCTCCTGTTTTTGGCAAAGCTGACGGCGGCACTCGTATCCGGCAGTATTTCGATTTTGGCGGATGCCATCAACAACCTGTCCGATGCGGGCAGTTCCATCATCACCTTTTTCGGATTTCGGATGGCGGGCAAAGAGGCGGATGCGGAGCATCCGTACGGGCATGCCCGGATGGAGTATCTTTCGGCGCTTGCGATTGCCGCCTTGATCCTTCTGGTTGGCGTGGAGCTGTTCAAATCGTCGTTCGGGTGCGTTTTGCGTCCGGCGTCGATTCGACTGACGCCCATAACAGTCGGCATACTCGTGCTATCGATTGCGATCAAGTTTTGGATGATGCGGTTTGCGAAATATTTGGGAAACCGCATACAATCGACGGCCTTGCTGGCGGTTTCCGCCGACAGCCGCAATGACGTGCTCAGCACAGCGGTGGTCATTGTTTCCGCCTTGATTGAGCATTACACGTCGTGGCGGCTGGACGGCTGGATCGGGCTTGGACTGGCGCTGTTCATTTTGCGGAATGGTTTCCAAATCGGGAAGGAAACGGTCAATGCCTTGCTGGGGCAGGCTCCGGATCCGCAGTTGGTGAAGATGGTCGCCAATGAAATTCTGGCACATGAGAAAGTGCTGGGCATCCACGATTTGATGGTACATGATTACGGTCCCGGGCGCCGTTTTGCCAGCGTGCATGTCGAGATGGACTGCAAGGAACCCGTTCTAGGCTGTCACGACATCATCGACGAAATCGAGCGGGATTTTCTGACAAAGTTCAACATTCACCTGGTCATCCACTACGATCCGGTTGTTTCGGACGACAAAGAGCTCAACCGGATGCGCGGCTTGGTTTCGGAGGAGTTGAAGAAGATTGACCGACGGCTTTCCCTGCATGATTTCCGCATGGTTCGCGGGCCTCATCACACCAACTTGATTTTTGACGTTTCCGTTCCGTTCGATTTGATGAAGGACAAAGCGGAGCTCAAGAAAAAGATCGACGACTGCGTTCAATTCCAGGACCACAAGTATTATGCGGTTGTGACCTTTGAAGCGGCCTGCATCGAAAAACCCGGTTCCTAGCGGCTTATCTTTCCGCGGAAAGGAAACGGAAACGCTCCGCCCGGAGAAATCCGGAGGCGGAGCGTTTTTTGTTTGTTTGACGAGCCGCAGGAATCAGGATTGTTCCCGGAGGGCTTTTTCCAAAGCCTTTGCGAATTGATCGGGGCAAGAGGAGGCTTTCGACCCGCAGCGAATTCCGGCGAGGCGTTTGACCAGATCGGCGGCGGGCTGGTTTTCGGAGAGGGCGGCAATTCCCTTGAGATTTCCGTTGCAACCGCCTTGGACAACGAGGTTGTGGACGCGCAACTGGTCGTCCAGATCGAATGTCATGAGACGCGAGCAGACACCGGAGGGGACAAAAGAGAACGATTTCATGGTACGTCGTGTATGATGGGGGAAATCAGAGCGAATGAAGACCGAGATCGGTTGTTTCGACAGCGGTATTTTGAAGCAGCTCCTCGAAAGACGGCGTACCCAGGACAGTGGCCCGGGGGCCGACGGGGAGGGATTGCCTGATTGACTCGTAGACGTAGGTTTTTCCGAGAGCGACAGCGTCCCGGATGGAGAGCCCCCGTGCGATTCCGGCGGCGATTGCGGCGGAGAGGGAGCAACCGGTTCCGTGTGTCGAGCAGGGATGTTCGACAAGGGGGGAGCGGTAGCGGACTGCCGTACCATCCGGAAACGCCAGAAAATCCGTTGCGGTGGTACCGGCGGCATGGCCGCCCTTGACGAGGATTGCGCAGTCGGCGCGTTTGGCGAGGGTTCTGGCGGCTGCCAGCATTTCGGAAGGGGACGTAATGGAGTTTCCGCAGAGTTCCTCGGCTTCCGGGAGGTTCGGGGTTGCGATTGTCGCGCGAGGAAGCAGGCAGTCGCGCATGGCTGCGATTGCGTCCTCTTGAATCAAGCGCGCACCGCTGGTAGCGATCATGACGGGATCGACGACCACGGGAATATCGGGGTATTTCGCCAGTTTGGCGGCAACGGCTTCGATCACCTGGCGGGTTGCCAGCATTCCGGTTTTTGCGGCACCAATCGAGTAGGTCGGGAGGACGGCATCGAGCTGAGCTTCGAGGAATTCGAGACCGGGAACTTCGACGGCGGTTACGGCGAACGGGTTTTGTGCGGTGAGTGCCGTAAAGACGGTACAGCCGTGAAGGCCGTAGGTATGGAAGGCGCGCAGATCGGCCTGCACGCCGGCGTTTCCGCCGCTATCCGAACCGGCAATGGTCAAAGCGACGGTTTGACGGGAATCTGTGAAATGCATAGAGGGTATGATCGATTAGAGAGGAAGACCAAGAGCGGCAGCCACGTCGTGCCATGGGTTGCGGGCTCTGAAGCGTGCGAGGCGTTCGTCTTGACGGCGGACGACGGACGCACGGAGAGCGGGGTCGTGAAGAACCCTTCCGATGATTTCGGCGAATTCCTCCGGAGGTGTTTCCCGATCGACAAGGACTCCTGCGCCATCGAGCGTTTCGGGGACGGCGCCGGCGGCATTGGCGAAGACGGGCACATGCCAAGCCATTGCTTCCAGGAGCGGTGCGCAGAAGCCCTCGTGATCGGAGCAGCAGACGAATGCATCGGCGGAAGCGTAGCAAGCCGCCAGTTCAGCAGCGGTCACGAAGCCCGGCGAAAAAATGGCGTCTTTCACCTCCAGCGAGTGTGCGATTCCCAAGACGAGCATGTGATAGGCTTCCATGCCGGCGCCGACGTCGCCGATCAGCAAGAGCCGGGCGTTCGGGTTGACGGTTCTCCGGTAGTGTGCAAAAACGGTGACGAGCCGGTCTTGGCGCTTGTTGGGAGCGATACGTCCCACAAAGAGGATCTTTTCGCAATGGCCGGTTTTGAGGATTTCCATCATCCCCGGATCGGGTTTTTCCGAACCGAATCGATCGTCGATGACGAGCGGGAGCACCTTCGGATTTTTGTATCCCAGTTCAACCAGTTCGGAGGCATTGAAAGCCGAGTCTGCGTAGACGGCGTCTGCGGCGTCCTTCAAGAGAGCGACCTCTTTCCGGCCGTTCGCCAGGATTTGGGCGGTCGTCGGATTCAAGCGTTCCAGGAAGAAGGCGGGCGTAATGTTGTGGTAGAGGATGATGCGGCGGCAACGGAGTTTCGGGAAAAGAAGATTGGCCGGCGAACCGATGGAAAGGTGGAGAAAAGCGATATCATCGGGTTGCACGGAGCGTTCCAATCCGTCCAATGCCTTGACGGGTGTCGGTTGCATTTTGTCGATATTGTTGCGCGGGCAGTAAATATCGTTTGGAATGCCGTATTCGGAGAGGAGATTGGCAATCAGGAGCGTTTCATTGCTGATTGCATCACCGACATGAAATCCGGCGACAATCTGATGGACCGTCATAAGAAGAAAGAAGTGGTTGAAAGGACGGAAGGAAGCGACGATGGCCGATCGGGAAAAAGAAACAGACCTCGTGCGCACGATGCGCCAAGGTCTGTTCTGGCATTACGTCCGAGCGGAAACCCATCTGAAGGGGCCCTCGATTGCGTCCGCAGAGATAAGGCGTTGCGGAGAATCGAGGAGAGCGAAAAAAGTCACCCAAACGCTTGGACAGCGGAGTGCGACTCCCATCGGGTTACGCCTAGCGATTCTTGTGGCGCTCGAGCTTGATACGCTTGTCGTGCTTATGCTTAGACATCTTTGCGCGGCGCTTTTTCTTAATGGAACCCATGTGGGATACTCCTTACGATAGTTGATTCTGAGATGAATGGATATTGAATGGAGGATCGTCTTTTTGGACAAAATCACTCCAGTTTGCGTACTAGGGTAGCGCGAATCCTATCAAAACGGGAAATTTGCGTCCAGCGGTTTTTTAGCGGGGTCGCATGACAAAGAAACCGCCGCTTTGACGAAAGCAAGCGCGTCCCGTCCCACTGACAAAGGCAACGTCCCTCCGGTCGAGTCGGGATGTTGTCACGTGTCGGTTTTGCGGATGCGGACAATGACCGTGACGGGGAGGCGGGAACCTTTTGCCCAATTGCGCGGAGATTGGCGGCAGGGGCAGGCGGGGCAGCAAGTTTGGGAAAATCGACGGGATTCGCATGGCGGCGTATCGTTTTGAGCAGGGCACGGATGGATTCAGGGCAACAACGAGTTTGATTTCCGGGCGGCGACCGCGATAGAATGCTGGCATTGGAAGCGATTTCTATTCGTTGCGACGAAATGCGTCGCATTCGAAACGGGAAATGCGTACATGATTCTCCGACAACCTGAACGATACGATGAAACCGTCTGCTTCGATTTCCACACTTCATGAGCAATCTGCGTTTTTGTCTGCGCGTTCGCCCGACGTCGTTGCGTCTATCGAAGCTGCGCATGTGCAGTTACGGAAGTTTATCAGTCCGTTCGGATTGCTTCAGGACTATGTAGGCGAGTTGCCGACGGCAAGCGATTGTGCCGAATGCCGACCGAATGCCAAAGGGTGGTGGACGCCGATTGAGAACGGACCGATGTTTACGGGGATGTGGCTTGCCGCCGTCTGCGCCCGTGCGGAAGCGAGCGGGGCGGCGGCGGACCGGGATTTGGCGCGCGTCCTTGCGGATGGGTTGCTTTTGGCGTCGAGGTGTTCGTCCGTGCCCGGTTTTATCGCACGCGGTATGGGAGCCGATCCGGGGGTCCATTATCCGGTCGGCAGCATCGATCAGACGCTCCCGTGGTTTTACGGGTTATGGCGTTATTGTACGAGCAACATCGCAGAGCCCTCCCATGCGGATGAGGTCAAAATGCGGATGCTCGAAGTCGCTTGTGCGTTGGAGCGGCATGGCTGGAAGTGTCCCAACGAACAACCGTTCGAAACGGAAGATTGCGGGGATTTTCTTCAGGACGGGTTGCCGTTTCGCAATGCCGCGCACGGGCTGTTTCTCTTTCGCATTCTTGCCGAGCTCGATCCCGGGCGAATGCCGTTCTACCGTTCCGTTGCCACGGGGAAGCCGAGCAATTCATCCCTCACGCGGTTGGAAGCGTGCGGCAAAGGCTACGAAGCGGATATACCCAAATTACCTTGGATCGAGCCGCATCTTCTGTGGATTTACGTAGCCGCGCAGGGCTGCCTGAAGGAGCTTTCGAAGCTGGAGCCGGATGAACCGATGTTTCGTGCGGGCTTGGCGGCGAATGCGGCAAGGGCGCGCTGCTTTCTGCAGCTGTACGAGAAATACGACAATACGACGGAAAGTCCGTTTCGCTATGGCAATTGGCGAAACGGGTATGCATGGAGACCCCAAAAAACATTGAAGGAATCGGACGCGGTATCGATGACAGGCAAGAAGGAAATTCTTGGAACCCGAAAGAATGTCGAGCGCGATTACATGACGGCTCCGTTGTCTGCCGCGGCAATCTGTGCGTTTGCCGGAACCGAGCGTGCGGCCTTCGAGAAGTTGTTACGTCACTACGATTGGTCGACCTTCAACATCAGTGAGTTTTTCCTTGCCGAAGTTGCCTGGTACGCCTATCGAGGAACGGGATTTTTGCGCACGCATGGGAACAGGTCGGCATATTCTTGACAGGTTTCCTGGCGGATGCGTTTAGTCGCCGAGACAAGCCTTCAAGAGTTCCGGCGACAAAATCTGTCGCGTATCATCGTCGACCAGCGAGAATCGATTGCCGTCGTTTGGAGTCGAAAGATAGTTCCACACGCAATAGGGAATACCCCATTCCCGGCAAATGGATACGACATCGCGCATATAGGCGACCCGGCTTGCCGCCGGCGCATGGCGAATGGTGCCGAATTCGCCGTTCCAGAGGATTTTGCCGGGGTTTCGCCGGAGAAATTCCTGCACGCCCGACATCCGGCGGCGCAATTCCTCGCGGTCGATTGCATCGACGCCCTCGTAGCCGCCCGTTGCCGATCCGAGCAAGCGGTGATAGCCGCGATAACGCTCGACGTCCCGGCTCGGGTATTCGAGGATTCGATTGTAATAGATGGGCCCGCTTTGGAGGACGCCGCGCTGGTGGGTGAATTCGAACGGTTCGTACATGTGGAACGTATAGACCACGCGATCGTCGTCCCAGACCTTTAGGCGATTGAGTTTGCCCGGCGAATTCCAGAAGACGCTCCCGACGACGATCCAACGCTGCGGATTCAGGCGGCGGATCGCCCGGATCGTCCGATCGGCCAACCGGTTCCATTTTTCGGGATCGACATCGCGAACTTCGTTCAG
>JAEDLN010000070.1 GCA_016295275.1 Kiritimatiellia bacterium | reverse complement strand
CCCTCACTGATTGACACACATGAACACATCACTCTTTTCCCGCATCTTTTCCGATAACGACCGGCACGCTGCGCAGTTGGACGCATGGCTTGCCGAACGAAAAATCGATTTGGCGCTGCGCGGAGACAACAACCGAAAGCTTGATTTTTTCGTCGATGGCGAGCGACTCGGCAAGGCCGCAGCACCGCATGACGGCGATGTCCGCCCCGGCCAGATCCGAATCCTTTCCCCAAAATTCGTTGCCGACAGCGATACCATTCCCTATATCGCGGTTCTCGAACATTGGATGGGAGACCTATGGCTCGTCGCTCCGTTCTCTCCCTATAGCCATCCGGCTACGAATGGCGAGATGGAAACAGGCGATCATTTGGCTTGTCGGCGGGTTCTCCAATGCTGGAACGCCCGGACTGCGCACGAATCGATCATCGAACAAAGCTATGTGGCGGACTCCCTCGACGAATCCGTCCGTGCAGACGCCCTTGCACTCTTCCGCCACGTCTCTGCCGGCACCCCCCTTCCCGCGTCCTTTTCGGCTCCCATTGGAGCGCCCATCCTCTCCAAGGCAGATCCGCGTTCCGACTTCCTGTCGGAATCCGCCAAACGCTTCGCACCGTTGACCGCCGCCGTGTGCGCTCTTGAAGCAGAACTTGCCCGTAAGGAACGCGAAGCCGCCTTCAGGGAGAACGCTCAGAAGTGGGCCCAACCAATTTGCGTCCCCGCCTACGGAACGCCGCAATACGCGCTTGCCGCCGCCGACAAACAACAGCAAACGACCGAAACATTCCGCATCCCGTCCCATGACGTGGAACTGGATGTGAAGCACACGCCGTCCGAAGGGAAGGTTCGTCTTATCGTCTATAAAAATGGCGAAATGGATACAACTTCCCTTGAAGGCTGTATTGTGGCAAACAAAGAAATGTCTTTCGTCGGAGAAATCGTCAATGGTCTCCTTATTGTTGAGGAAACCGCCCTTAAAGACGGATTTGTCTTGGTCGATCCCGATACGATGGAGCCGATCGTTCCGGTGAAAAAGGAGCACGAATAGTATGCCGGGTCCCGCATTCACGGCTCGCACCTTCTCTGAGATCGCTCAAACGCAGCCGTGGAACGCACTCTTCTTTGCGGATCAAGTCCTCTTTGCGGTTGCGGAAAACGCTTCAGGAGCATTTTCCTCCGTGGATCGCGCTGCCGCTCTCGCGGAGTTGGCAATTCGTTTCTTCTTGTCTTGCGACGATCGATTCCGTCCGCTTCTGGAAAACGGAATCGGGAAAGAATGTCTGAGGAATTTCCTCGATCGATGCGCCCTCTGCACGCAAGGAAAAGCCAAAATCGACGCCTTGCAACGTCAGCTCTCCGGCACGGCAAATGCCGATGTCGCGAAACAGCTTTGTTTCCGCTTTCATCGGCTCTTGTCCGCCGACGGGGTGATTCCCGTCTTCGAAGATTCGGAGCGAAAAGGATTTCTTCTGCCGTTTTCCTTTCTCCCTTCCATTCCCTCCGGCGGGGCTCCGATGGTTTTCGATGCGGACGACAATCCAATCGAGGCTTGGTCCGCTGCAATGCACCATCTTCCCGAACCGGTTGGTGCAAACATTCGCATCGATGCCCACCTCGGAGCCGAGACAGATTGGAGTCCGCCCATCGGCAGTAGCCTGCTTCTGCCCGTTCTGGCCGCTTGGTGGCGGAAGGAGGGAAGATTGCCTTCCTACGACCCGCTCCGCCTGCTCTTCACGGGTTCGTTCCGGGGCGGTGCGGTCGAATGCGTGAATACGGAGGTCAAGACGGATAAAGTCGCGTCTTGTGTCAAGAACGGCATTCTGGTCCATCCTGTCCCGTCAAACGTCTCTCTGGGCGAAACCCAAATTCGAGAAGGCATGTCCAGCAAAGAGGTTTTCGATAGAATTCGCCTCCAAGCGGAAGAGGTGGTCGATGCGCCTCCGAAATATGTGATGGACCGCCTTGCGGACTACGAAAGCGAAGTCCGTCAAGATCGGATTGGCAACTGGTCGGCGATTCTGAAAAGACTCGAACATCTCCGAGCAAATCTCAATCCCGATCTGGACGAAGACGCTTGGCTGACAACCCTGCTGTTGACTTCCGAAGCCAACTGCCATGCCGGCCAGACAACCGAGGCGGCCCTCTGGAACAAAAAGGTCATCGAATTCGCACAAAATAGTCCGCAATTCGAAAACCGGATTCTGCAAGCCCTCGTCGATCAACTGGTCATTCTTCAGGATTCCGAAGAGTTTGACGGAATTCTCGCTCTACTCCCCGATCTTGATGCACGGATCGAGCGAAAAATCGGCGGCCGTGTTTCTCCCAACGCCGTACCGGACTCCGCTTCCGATTCTGCGCTCGATCTCGCAATGCGCTTTCACGGAACAATGGGACAGTTCCATGCATATGCGGCGATCTCCGGCATTCGACACGATCTCTGCTCGTCCCAATCGGCCCGCCATCATCTCGAAACGGCGTTCGTCTGCGCAAAATGGCTGCACAAACGCGCAGAAACGAACGAAAAGAAAGATGAACGGGCAAAAGATGTTTCGCAAGACGCAAATTACCTGCTCCTGCATGCGGCACTATTCGACCGCTCCAGTCTCGAACCCTCCTTGCAACGCGCTCTCACACTGGCCGAACGATGCGGAAACGCCAAGGATAAAAATCTCGTTTATCCGCTACGGTATCACGCACTTGGTCTATATCGAGCGACGCTCCGCGGCGAAACTGTCGAAGACTCCGAACTCGCACACCATCAGGCCTTTCTCGACAATCCCGAAGGTAACGGATGGGTTCTTGCGACAACCGCCAAATATCTCGGAACCGTTCTTGCCGGCTCCGCCAAGCCGAAAAGCGAATATGCGAATCAGGCCCGACGTCTATTCACCATCGCATGCGAGGCTCTGCCCGTTTCCTCTTCGGAAATTCTCCGCAAGATTGCCATGACGGTCCGAGCAGAAGCATACCGCAGTCTTCGCACTCTCTTTCCAAAGGAAGCCGCAGACTTCCTCGAACAAGCCCGAGAGATGATGCTGAAAGGCATCCCCGACCGCAACAACCTGTGGAAGACTTGGTTGCAATCCCCCAATTCCAATACCGCTCCATTCCCCGGTCTTTCTTATTGGTATTGACAGAAAATGGAAAACTCGGCGGAAAAACCTTATTTCGATTGAATGGCAATAAAACGGATCCTCATACATGAATACACTTCTCTCAAACCTCGTTTCTTTCTTCTCCTCTCTGTTTAAACCCAATGGTACAGCGAGAAATTCCGTGACTGCTTCGATCGATGGAAAACGTTTGGACGCAACGGGAATCGCCTCAGAAGATTCAAGCGGCGTCGATGCCGCCGGAACTACCAAACCATCCTTGAAGATGTTGGAGGAACAATGCCGTCACGCTCTTCTCTGCAACCCGACAGGCGATTTGTCGAAAAATCTGAGAATGTGCGTTAGCCTCGTATTTTCCGATCCCGAAGCATTTCTGGCGCCTCTTCGCGAATGGGCGGATCGCGGTCGCAAGTTCCGCATGGAGTCCGAAGCAATGGTCGCCCGCGGCGAGGATCGGACGGGTTTTGCTTTTGACTCCTTGAAGCGCGATGTCCTCGCTTATCTTGATGGAGTCCTTACGGATGACCGTCGCCGCGACGCCGCATGGTTTATGCTTGAGCCGTTTTTCGAAGAACCGGAAACGCCCGCAGAACCGAAACCCGAGAAAGCTCCGGACAAACCGGCGAAGTCCGTAACGGTCGCTCCCAAAAAATCGGTTCCTGACGTTCCGAGCAAAAGTATCTTGCTTAGAGAAATCCTCAAATATGCCTCGTGGGAGGATCCCATTGGCAAACAAAGACTCAACGAAGCCCTCAGTGCCCTTGAAAAGTACTACCCGAAAGCTGTCCTAGAAGGAAAACAGCAAGTCGAAAAGGGGAAAAAGCTGTCGGCTTTCAAAAATCAGGCGTACAAAGCAGGATGCTCCGGAAAACCGCTGGAATCGGTTCTCGAGAAAATGAAAGAGGAGAACATTATCGAACAGAATCATTTGTCCTTTGTCGAAAAAAGCTATAACAAAGGCAAAGACGCACGGATGCGTCGCTTTCAGGCAAACCAAATCAAAAAGGAGTTGATAAAGGCGAAAAACAAGAATGGCGCGGCATCGATTCCGCCTCCGAAACCTGCGAAGAAGCCTGCCCCGGAAACGACAACGGTCAATACGCCCAAAAACTCCGGCATGGATATGATCGAGAAAATCGGGAACGGACACGCAAATATCTTGTCGGCACTTAAGCCCTCTCCTTCGTGGACGATCTTGATCGATGAGACGGGTAGGAACTTTTCGTCTTCTGGAATCGTCCAGGACTGCGGACGAATGGTCGCTTTGTTTGTTCCGAATGGCGAATCGCTTCCCGATCTGCCGCAGGAATGGCATGCCGTCGACCAGTCGCTGAACGGAGAGCATGGCATCCTCAATGTCATCGGACGCATTCAGTCTGCCAAGTGCGGCGTTCTCGGCATCCCTGTGACGGTCTTGCCGAAAACAACGGTAGCGGATCAATGGATCTCCTGTGTGGAGGATATTCTTTCCCTTGGGTTCCGTTTGCTGCCTCTCGATGGCGATACGAAGATTTCGATCTTTGTCGAACAAAGAGGCTATTTTTCCGGTTCGAACGGTTCGATCATGCTGACAAAAACGGTTGACGATGTCCTCCACCGTCTGGCGTATGCTTTCCCGGAACGGGCAAAAAAACTGTCGGTCGGCAAAAGCCATATCATCAGAAAAGGCGATCATCCTTGGAACGGCTACGCAGATGCCGTGGCGTTTATGTGGGGATCGCCCCTCATGAGAAAAAAAGACCTTCTCGATACGACCGGATGGATCGGTCCTTGCCTGTTCGAAAGAGACTCGGCGAAGATTCTGATCCGTTGCTTGGACATATTCTCCAAAGAACAAAAGCTTGATGCGACCGACTGGACGAAGCTCTTTGAGTTGTCCGCCTCCGAAAGCGAAACGTCGCTTGCCTCCGCCTTTCTCCACGCGCTCGGACAGGAGACCCGTAACAATACGTTCCTCTGGAGGACGTTCCTCGATGAAACCGTCCGCCATCTCGACTCCAAGGCAATCCGAATGGATTTGCTCAACGCACAGGTCCGGTGGCTCAAACAGTGGGAGCCCGTCGATACGCAACTCCCGCCGCGCATCCGCTTGATGTGGCTCACTTCGAAACTCGCTTCCGCAAACCACGCCGGATGTACAAATCTTCACGAATCGGATGCTTTCCGCAAGGAGTTCGACGAGCTTTGCGAACGGCTCCGCCGCGAGGACTGCCCTCTCGTCGCGCACGCGAAACTGCATCTTGCCGTCTCCTACACCAACGCATTCGAATTCGAAAAAGCACGCGACCTGCTTCTGCCTATGCGCGACTGGCCCGTTGAGGGGCTTGGACTTCGCATGGAAGGCAGGCTCCTTTCCTCCCTCGGTCAACATACGGCGTTTCTTGGCGATTCCGCCGGTGCGTTGCCGCTCTTCGATGAGGCTATTTCCCTTTTCCGTGACCTCTCGGAGTTCTCCCGTCTCGAGATTGGGCAGACCAGCGCCTACGCCGCTACGGCAGCGATGGATGCAAAAACGCCGGACGCCAACGAACGCCTTGCTGCATATATCTGGGGAGCCCCCTTCTCTGAAGAACGATTCGTCGCAGAAGCGCGCCGCCTTGCCGCCTCGTCCAGACCGGACGAGAAGTATGTCCACCATATCCTTCTCCGCCATCTTGTCGAACTACCGGAGGATCATCCCGCCCGCGCCGCTTACCTTGCGGAAAAAGACCGCTGGTCCGAACCCGCCTTCGGCCATCCGTGGGAACTGATCGAGTTCTATCGTTCGCTTCTGCTGCCAAAAGGCTCCATGCGAAACGAACGATTGCTTTCCGCCTTCAACCTCGCTATGTCCGAAGACGGCGCTACGCTTCAGGTTATCGCAGCCGTCATTGCAGGCGCCGCCATCGCGGATGCGCCCGCAGACGACCGCGAACAGTATGCCAACCTCATCGCCTGTTGCGCCGAAACTCTCCCTGCACTTGGCGAAACGCGAATCGCCACACTCCGCAGTCAACTCGACCCCGCGACGCGAATCGACCCTCTCTCTCTCGCCCGCACCGTTCTTCCCTTCAATTTCCGGTAACCGGCCACCGCCCCTTGTCTTTCGGAAAAGACGAAAGATTGCGATAGGCCGAATCCTTTCACTCCCAAAATTCATCGAACCATGGACAACTCCTCCCGCTCAAGTTCTACCCGCCTTCCGCAAATTGTCGATGGAGACCGCAATAAAGCTCTCTCCATCCTCAAGATCACGCCCGATGAACAGATTGCCTTCATCACCTATCTCAACTATGCCGTCAATAACCTCTCCGCGGTTGCAGGCATCGATTTTTCCGATGAGAAAAAGGTGAGAAGTTCGCTCTACCGCGGAGAACAGTCGATGATCGAACGTCGCCTCCAGAAACTCGCCGACTTTCTCTGGACATTTCAGGTGAAGGATCCCGCGTCCGATGAACGCGGCCTCAAGAATAAACTCGGCAACGGAATCTATGACCTGGCCACTTGGCTTGTCGAACGAATCGTCGCACTCCGGAATTTCTTCGTCCACGTCAACGGTAAGAGCAATACTCCGCTGATTCTCGATCAGTCGCAGTACGTCTTCATCGAAGGAATCCTCGGCAATGACGCGCGCAAGGCAACAATGGCTCCCGGCCTCAATTCCTCAAAGGCGCAAAAGCTCAAACTCGTCGCCAGCCATGACAAAACAAATCGTTCCTACGAATTCACGCGCAAGGGTCTGATCTTCCTGACTTGCCTCGGTCTCTATAAGGACGAAGCCGAGGAATTCTGCCATCTCTTCAGAGAAATGAAGGTTCCGGATCGCATCGACGACAAAGAACTGGACGAGGAATTGGAAGACGGTCGCAGATCGATTGTGCTCGGAAAGAAAGATTTTGAGACATTCAAAGGCCGCAAAGGAAAAGGCCGTGCCCTGATTGCACTGTTCTCTTTCTACAGCTATCGCCGGGGACGCCAATCCCTCCATGCGGAAAACCTCGATTTCATGTGCTTTGCCGACATCGTCGGATACCTCAACAAAGTCCCCGCGCCCGCCCTCGAATTTCTCCCGTTGAAAAAGGAGCGGGAAACGCTGGACGCATTGACCGCCGCATCGGCCAAATCGGAAGAGAACAAGCAAACCAAGTACACCCTTCGCCGTCGCGACGTCAACCGCTTCCTTTCCTTCGCGGCAGCCTACTGCGAAGATTTCAATGTTTTACCCTCCCTCCGATTCAAACGCCTTGATGTCCGACAGACAACCGGCCGTCACCAATATGTCTTTGGAAGCGAAGACGCAAAGGACAAGGACGAGGCGGAGAGCAACCGCGTCCGAATGAACCGCCACTACGCGATTCGCCGGGACGCCATCCCTTTTGAATTCATCCCAAGCCAACACTACGGACCGATTCGCATTTGCTCTCTCCGAAGCGCTATGAGCGCAACGGAAATGAGAACGCTCCTATACGTCCGCGCATACGGAATAGAAAAGGAAAATAATAAGCCGATCGATGTCAATACGCCGCTCCGGCGCTATTTCGAGGCCTACCACCGGATCCTCGAGCGCATGGTCAACGCCGATTCCATCGCCGCAATTTCGCTGGACGACAAAACCTACCTCGATGATCTCGCCACGATCTGCGGCACGACGCCCGAAGCCTTCCGAGCGTCTCCCGATTCTTTCCGTTCGTTCATCCCCGAAAGTCTTCTTCGCTATTTCACAAAAAAAACCGGAACGCGGACCGACGCTGAACTTGCAGGTCAGCTCGCAACGAAACTTCTGGCCGGATACAACCGTACAAGCGATATCCTTGTCCGGTACGACGCACTCCAAGATTGGAATAAAGAGGCGAAACCATGGAAAGATGCACAGGATGAGTGGCGGGAACAGATCGATCTATTCCGGAATCATCATCCCAACCAGCCGCTTCCCCCAAGACTTTCCGATTTCGACCGGTATCTGGAATCCCTTCCCGAAAAGGACCGCCCGGTCCGTCCCGCCAATCCTCACTGCCGGATCGGAACCGGCAATAACGAGATATCCAATCCGCCGACCTCGTGCCGCTTCTCCGATGCGGACTACGTCTCGTTTGTGTTCGACTATTTCAACCTCTTCCTCCCGAACAACCGCAAATTCCGGCAACTGCCCATCTCCGAGCAACACCGCGAAGGAATCGAAGATCACCTTTTCCAGTTGGTTCATACGGCCATCGGCAAAACCTCGCTCGATCCGAAAGGTCTGGAGGATCTCTTGGAAAAAAAACGCCCGGAACTGTCCGGCTATTTGAAAGCTCTGAAGAAAGCCGTAAAGTCGAGACCGATAAAACTGGAGGATCTCGCCATCGCGGCTGTCTCCCTCACCAACGACCTCTATTGCGAAGAACTGAATCGCTGGAGTACCGTCGATCTGTCGAAAACATCGCATGACACAATTCTAGCCGCTTGCATCCGGTTCGGCGTTCGCCCCGGTATGCCGGTCGAGGCAAAATCACTGCTGAAGACCATTCTCGGAATCGACTATGACGCCTGGCGTCACGCCTACGACATCTCCAACGGCAAACCCTACGAGAATCGCCGTTTGGAGAACGAGGAGCACATTGCCGCTCGGATTCCGCTTCCGAACGAATTCTCCAACCGCCTGGCGTCGGAGCTTCCGCGCAAATGGCGCGGATTGTTCCTGAAGCCGGTCTCCGCCGACGCCCCGGCATCTGTCGACTTCAATGCGGCATTCCGTGATTGGGTTCCCGATGGGCAACTCTCTCTTCGCGAGTTCTACGACGTATCCCCTTTGGTAGAAAGCTTGGTTTCGCGCAAACGTCGAAATTCGAACCCGGACGGCTCGACTCGCGAACCATCTTCCTTCGATTCCCTGTCATTCAAAACGCTGGATGCCACCATCCGGGAAATCAAGAACTTCGAGAATCAGGACAAGACACTCCTTTTTGTCGCCATGGAGTACTGGAAACGATTCCAAGAAACAGATACCTTCTTGAAGAAGATGGTCATGCCGTTCTCGGAAAAGACGACTCTTCGCGAGTTCTTCGACACGCCGGTTAAGATGGAAAAGAAGGGCATAACCGTCTCTTTTCGTCCTAATGATATCAATCGTCCCGCATTCGCAACCCTGTTTGGCGATCATCGTGCCGCTGAGGACTATCGGCAAAAAATCGTCGGCATCCTCTCCCCGGACGGATCGAGGAAATCCTTCGACTTCTTTGAAATGGCCACCGTATTCCGTGAACAGAAAGCTCGCGATCGACATGAACGGTTGGAGATTACGCCCTATATCGTCAACTTCGATGCGAGCTGCGAAATTCCCGATTCCGAATACACTCGTATTTCCGAAGGTCTTTCCGGCGCGGAAAAAACAGAGGCCATTCGCAAAATGGAGTTCGAGCATTACCATGCCGTTCTGCCTGACTTGACGCGCAAGGACTACGACAAGATCGCCGATGCCCGAAACGCCGCCGTCCATACCGGTTTCAAGCTCGATTTCTCGGAGGCAATTGCCATCTGCAAACGTCTGAGAATCCGAGGCGTTCTCCCTGGCATAGCTCCTGCCGCAGGCTCCGGACAATCGCATCAATTCTCCCAAAACAGACAAACCCCGCGCAATTTCAACATCACCAGGTGGTAGATACCCCGCCTTCGCCCGCGGCGGCTCGCCACTGTGCGCCCTCCCTCGTGCGGCTTGGCGATAGGGCGCGATGTCCCCATCGCGCCGCCGCGCCATCGGCGCGGTGCGCGCCTTGATATCCCGTGCCATTGCCGCGCACCGCCCGTGCCCAGTTGCGGTAGGGCGCGATGTCCCCATCGCGCCGCCGCGCCATCGGCGCGGTGCGCGGC
>JAEDLN010000069.1 GCA_016295275.1 Kiritimatiellia bacterium | reverse complement strand
GCGCCAAGGCGCGGCGGCGCGATGGGGACATCGCGCCCTACCGCAACGGGGCACGAGGGGGGGCGCACAGCGACGGGGTGCAAGGGGGGGCACGGGCGGGGTGCGGAGGAAGGGGGTGAAAATCATCTTGTCGGAATTCGGGTTTTCCTGTAGTATGGACCTGTCTTTTTGAAGCTCAAATCGTTCTCTTTCACTTCAAGCCTCGAACATTCACATGTCTATCACCAAGTCTCATTGTCTTTTCTTTTCGTCCATTTTGTCGTTGGTTGTTTTCGGAACTCTGGTAGGATGTGAAAATTCCGATTTGGACGTTTCTTCGACGTGGAATGACTCGTCGTCCTCCGGCAATGTCGGCGATGCCGACAATTCACAGGATCCAGCGACCGGAAATGACGCGACTGCGGGTGTCGGCGATCAGGAGTCGTTTTCGAGTTTCAACTTCTGCTATGGCGGTTTCAACGGTTCGTCTGCCGTTCAGTCCGGCGTCCAGATTTCCAGCTTGAGTTTTAGTAGGGACGGTTTGAGTTTTTCGTACACGACCGATCTTTCCGCTTGGGGGCTTTCGTACACGGATGCGAGTGGAGCGCTGGCCTGTCTTTTCGTGCAAAAGTCGGACGGAAGCTGGGTCGGCGGCAAATTCGACTGGATTTCGAGCAGCCGTACGAGCCGTTCCTTCTCGGGGCATGTTCCGGGCTACAACGGATGGTCGCTTGCCGGCGTTCCCAATCCTTGCAATGCCTGTTTTGTCATCGTCTCGAGTGACGGCCGCAAGCGCTCCAATGTCTTGAAAGGGGTTTGGACGCGCTAAGGCGCCTAAAAGATAACCAAGGGCAGGCGTCGTAAACGGACTTTTCGCATGACCTTTCAGCAGTTCAATGAAACGATTGTTCGGACCGGGTGTTATGACACACCGGGTCCGGTTCGTTTCCGTTTGCCGTCTTTTCTAGCTACCCCCGTCTTCATCCTCCGGATGTTTGATTTTTACGTCAAGGGTTGGCTTGAGACGTTCTATCGTGATTATGCCAACCGGTATTGGGCACGTTCGAGCTATCGCGTCTTGCGGGCCATTGAGCGAACGGGTGGAGAGGTGCACATGGAAGGCTACGAGAATGTGCGCAAGCTGACGGGGCCGGCGGTCGTGACGTCGAATCATGCGTCTGCGATTGAAACGTATTTGTTTCCGCTATCGCTCATTCCGTTTGGGCACAATGTTTCGTATGTATTGAAAAGTTCGCTTCGTCACTATCCGTTGCTGGGGCGTGTCGTCCGAGCGATTCGTCCGATTGAAGTTGATCGCAAATCCCCCATTGAAGATTTGCGCCAAGTGATGCAGCGTGGAACGAAAGCGCTTGAAGAGGGACGTCATGTCCTGATTTTTCCGCAAGGTTCGCGTTTTCGCGAATTCGATCCGCGCAAGTTCAATACGTTGGGAACGAAGTTGGCAATGCGGGCGCATTGCCAGGTATTGCCGTGTTGCGTTTCGATGGACTTTTGGCGAATTGGAAAGCTTCATCGCGATTTGACGGCGACCTGTCATCCGAAGTCCCCCGTCCGCATTGCGGTCGGGGAGCCGATTGAGACGGAAGGGATGACGCAGGCGGAGATTCAGAAACGTCAGCTTGATTTCATCCAAACGACCTTGTCCCGTTGGGAACAGCTTGACCACCGGACGCTGTTGGCGCGACCTTCCGATACGTCCGGCGCCAATGACCGACGATCCTTGCCGTAGCCGGCGGTTGACTGCGATTCCGCTTCTCCGTCGCTGTCGTTTTCCGATCTGCTTCTCTTTTCTGTTTCGTTTCTCTTTTTTTCTTGATTTGACATGAATGGTTATACAAAGAAATGCCTGATTACCGGCGGAGCCGGTTTCATTGGTTCTCAATTGGCCCGTCGGCTTCTTTTGCAAGGCTGCGAGGTAACGGTAATTGACAACCTCTTTACCGGATCGAAGGGAAACATTTACGATTTGATGCAGAATCCGAAGTTCACCTTCTTGATTCACGATGTCACGCAACCCTTCTGGGGGCAATTTGACGAGATTTACAATTTGGCTTGTCCGGCCTCTCCGATTCATTATCAGCACAATCCGGTCGAGACGATTAAGACATCTGTTCTCGGCATCATGAACATGCTTGAATTGGCGCTTAAGACGAAGGCGCGCATTTTCCACACGTCGACCTCCGAGGTTTACGGCGATCCGGATGTCCATCCGCAGCCGGAGTATTATTGGGGCAATGTGAATACGATCGGCATCCGCAGCTGCTATGACGAAGGCAAGCGAGCCGCCGAGACGATTTGCGCAGACTACTTGCGCCAGTATGGCGTCGATGTTCGCATGATCCGCATTTTCAATACCTACGGGCCTTGCATGCATCCGCACGACGGTCGCGTCGTCAGCAATTTCATCGTACAAGCGCTTCAGAACAAGAACATTACGATTTACGGAAACGGCCAGCAATCCCGTTCCTTCCAGTATGTGGACGATTTGCTGGATGCGATTCAGCTCTATATGGCGCTTCCGCGTGCGAAGGTCGAGCGTTTCTTTTCGGAAAAAGGCATTGCCGTTCCGGTTATCAATGTCGGCAATCCCGGGGAGTTTACGATCCGCGAGCTGGCGGAGATGGTGCTTGCCCTGCTTCCGGAATCGAAAAGCAAGATTATCAACGAAGATCTTCCGAAAGACGATCCGAAGCGTCGCCGCCCCGACATCACGCTTGCCAAAGAGCTGCTCGGATGGGAGCCTCGCATCAAGCTCAGCGAAGGATTGCCCAAGACGATTGAGTATTTTCGCGCATTGATCAAAGGAAACTGATTTTTTTGTCTACGATGGGATATGTAATTTGCATTGACGGACCGGCGGCTTCCGGGAAATCGACGGTCAGCAGGGCTGTTGCCCGCAAGCTTGGGATTTTGTATGTCGATTCCGGTGCATTGTATCGGATTATGACCTGGCAAGCGTTGTTGCATGGAATCGACTGCAAGGACGAATTGGCTGTGTCGCGGTTTTGCGAAACCGTCGCGGTTGATTTTTCCGTAAGCGCCGAGCGCATTGCCTATTCGGTGGGCGGCGTTGAGCCGGGCGATCAGATCCGGACGCCGGAGATCAATGCGAATGTCAGTCCCGTGTCTGCGGTTCCGGCGGTTCGTGCCCGCATTACGGGTTGGCTTCGCGAACTGCCGAAGCTTGGCAATCTGATTGTCGAAGGGCGTGATATCGGGTCTGCCGTCTATCCGGATTCGCCGTTTCGCATTTATTTGGATTGCGATCCGGACGAGCGTTCCCGGCGTCGATTGGCCGAGGATCTTCAGAAAGGCTTCTGCCAGACACAGGAGCAGGTGAAGGCTTCGCTATTGAATCGCGACCGTATCGATTCATCCCGCAAGACGGCCCCGTTGAAGAAGGCGGATGGTGCGATTGTCATCGATACGACTGCGCTTTCGATCGATCAGGTTGTCGATGCCATTATCGACGTTACGCGGGAGAAGTAGCCGGAATCGTCTTGCATTGTCAAGGTGACGGAGATGGACGACCCGCGGTCGAGATGCGGCGTATTCCATCTCCTTGTTTTTTTCCCGTTTTCGTTTTTCTATTGGCATTCCATTGACATGACGGTCGCAGCTGATTCTTTTGTTCTTTCTAACGGCGTGGCATTTCCCCGCATTGGTTTTGGCACGTGGCGTCTTGCGGACGGCGAAGTTGTCTACCATGCGGTTCGGAAAGCAGTCGAGGTCGGATACCGCTTTTTCGATACGGCGACGATTTACAACAACGAGCAAGGTGTCGGCCGTGCGCTTTTGGAGTGCGGTTTGCCGCGCGATGCGTATTTTGTGACGAGCAAAGTCTGGAATACGGAGCGCGGGTACGACACGACGCTAAGGGCTTGCGAGGCATCGCTGAAGCGGCTAAAGATGGATTATTTGGATTTGTATCTGATTCACTGGCCGGCCTCCTTCTTTCTCTTTGACGATTGGGAGAACATCAATCGAGAGACTTGGCGCGCCATGACCAGGCTGTATCGCGAAGGGGTACTCCGCTCCATTGGCGTATCGAACTTTTTGCCGCACCATTTGGCAGCGTTGATGAAGACGGAGGTTGCACCGATGGTCGATCAATTGGAGATTCATCCGGGGTATGCGCAGCGTGAAGCGGTCCGGTTCTGTCAAGTGCATGGCATTTTGGTAGAGGCATGGAGTCCGTTGGGAGCAGGAGGCGTATTGAACCATGCATGGCTGGGGAGTCTTGCGGCGGCAAAAGGGCGTTCGGTTGCGGAGGTTTGTCTCCAATGGAATCTCCAGCATGGTATGCTTTCGATTCCGCGCACGACTCATGAAGATCGGATGCGGACGAATCTGCTCCCGAATCCGTTTACGCTGACAGAAGAGGAGATGCAGGCTATCGATTGTCTTGAGCCGAAGGAATGGTCGGGAAAGCATCCCGATACGCTTCCGTTCTGAACCGTGCAGACGGGGGGATAAACGGAAGAGATTCCGCGGCGGCGCTGCCGCGGAATCTCTCTTTTTTTGCGCACAAGCGATCGAATGTGCGTGTGCGTGCGGGTGCGGGGAATTAGACCGTTCCCACGCAGAATCCGTTTTTGGTCATATACTCGTAGCTTTCCGTAACGGTCTGCCACATTTCCTTATTGGAGTAATCGTGTTCAACGATGACCTCCTTGATGGAATCGGGGGTTTCTTCGAGAAGCCGTTCGATTTCCATGTCACCCTGTCCGAGCGGGCAGAGGGTGATTTTGCGATCCAGGATTCCGTTTTTATAGGTTTGTTCGTTGGCGTCCTGACGGAAAGGACCGTCCTTGAGGTGAAGAAGGACCATGCGGTCGCGGAATTTCTTGACCATTTCCACGGGGCTTTCGGCACCGAAGTTATTGGTCCAGTAGGCATCGAGTTCGAGTTTGACGCCGGGAACCATCCGAAGGTAGATATCGTATTTCAGTTCGCCCCCGATGCGATCGAATTCGAATGCGTGGTTGTGTTGGAAGAGAGTAATACCGGCCTTCGAAAAGATTTCGAGCATGGCATTCGTGTTGTCGGCAGTTCTTTTGATGGTATCCAGATCCGAAAAATCGTTCGGACCGTAACCGCAGACGCAGTTTGTCAGGCGAAGATCGCCGAGTTCGTCGATGATTTTCTGGCAATCGGCGGGCGTGTGAGCCCACGGGGAGTGTGTCGAAACCATTTCAAGACCGAGATCGTCGAGGATGGAACGGAATTCTTTCGCGGGGATATCGTGCAGTCCGGCCGGTTCCACGATTTTGTAGCCGATTTTCGCCACGCGTTTGATGGTTTCGATAAAATCCTGGCGCGTTTTGGAGTATTCGCGCAGGGAGTAGAGTTGGATTCCAATCGTACGTTTCATGTTCAGGAGATAGGATTAGGGTTGATTTTTTTGAACAAAGCATCAGATGGGATAACAATTCGACCATGCCTCTTTTCCGTCAATGCCTTCTATGCGGATGCGGAAAAAGGAATGGAAGGATTGCGGATCGAGATGGAACGTCGCCTCTTCGATCGCGCAACCCGGTTCTGCGGCGAGATATTTGGAAACGCGTCCGCGGGAGAAGATTCGGATGACGGCGGCAGGGGAGCATCGCACATGCACCATTCTGTTGTCGGGATCGTATTCCAGGGATTTGATTGTCGCGCCGGAGGATGCGTAGAAAGAGCCTGTTTCGATGGCGGAGATGACGGAGGGGTAGGTGAGATCGTTTGAGAAGATTTCAAGCCATCCGCCTCCATTGTTGCAATCGCGGTATCCGACGGGATTTCGCGCATGGTTGTCGTCCGTTGCGATTGCGAAAGGAAAGGGATGCGGGGCATGGGTGCGCACCAATTCGGAGACCCATTGGTTGTAGAAGGCATCGCCTTCCCGGATTCCGGTATTGACCGAACTGGCATGGTTGTAAACCTCGACACCGATCAAGCCTTGAAATTCGAGCGCATCGCCGACAGAGAGGAAGGACCACTCCGGGTGATTGAGGATACAGAGAAAGTTCTGTGCGCGAGCTTGGCGAACGGCTGCGTTGACGCTTGCAATCAGGTAGTTTCGTTTTTGTTCGAATACGGACGATCCGGGGAAAGTGTCAGGGGGTTCGATTGCGATAGGCTTTTCGAGTCGGGTCTCGGGCGATCTGGCAATCATTCCGATATGGATAAGCGTATTCCAAAACCAAGGTGAATTCCGCTCGAATGCGGGCACATCGTATTCGAACGCATTCAATGCGAGGAAAGAATCGTCCGAGAGAGAGGATTGATCGACGAGATTTCTATGATCGGAGAACGCGACGATGGAGATGCCGAGGGAACGGTATAGATCCTTGATTTCCTGCGGGGAGTATTGTCCGTCGGAGCAAGTCGTGTGGCAGTGAAGGTTAGCCCGGAATGAGTGCCGATCCGGAATCAGATATTTCATCGTGAGAACAACCTGCGGGATTATTGAATCAGGCAATACAGTTCAGTGCCTTCGGAAAGAGAGAAAATTTCGATGATATCCGCATTCGAGAATCGGATGCAGCCATGCGAGGCAACGGAACCGAGGAGTTGTTCCTGATTGGTTCCATGCAGGTAGATACAGCGTTCATGGCTATCGATTCCCTTGCCGGCATTTTTACCCGGTTCGAGTCCGGTCAGCCATAGGATACGCGACAGCACGAGATCTTCGGCGGGGGAGGGAGACTTCCACTGAGAAGCCGGCAAGACGCGTCCATTCGGGGCACGAGAAACGAAGACGGTACCGGGCTGGCTTTTTGCGCCATACCGTTCGGAAACGCGATGCCAACCGAGGGGCGTGCGATTGGAGCCGAATTGATTGCCGATTCCGAATTTGGACGTAGAAATACGGTATGTTTTCTGGAGACGAACAGAGGAGTAGAGGCGGGCTTGCTGCGATGCGGTATCGACAACGATCAGGAGAGCGTCTTCCGGGAGTCCGCGACGCATAGCTTCTGCGAAAAGCGTTTGGCGGGTCTGTTCGGATTGTTTTGAAGAAGGGCTCATGATCGGCTTGGCGTCAAGTTCGGACGTTGTTTGCTCCGGAGGCGCTGAAACGCAGTGTCGAGGTTCCGCCGGAGCTCGGGTCGATAAGAATGCCGGCAATAGAAGGACGAGCGGCAACCGGGTGAAAAAAGGGGATAAGGAGAGCGTCATTTTGGAAAAGAGGCAACACCCGTCTACAGGCGCCTAGACGCTAGCGGGAGCGGAATCCGGAAGTGTGAGGGAAGAAATGTTCGGGAAGGGCGGATTCACCACGGCGGCGTGAGCCCGATCGGCTTGATTTTCTGTGCAAATTCGGCGCCCTCTCGCATGACTTTAATCGAGCCGTCCGGCTCTTTACGGGCATAACCGAGACGGAGTGCGGCATCGAGCGCTTGCGAACGATCGGCGAACATGGTTTTCAGGAGCTCCTGATCGGGCGCGGTAAGGGTTTTCGCGGAGAGTTCGTAATCCTCGAAAGCCTTCCAGGTAAAGGGTACCCACTTGGCGACGATTTCACGTCCGATCACCTCGGCGTAGGCGCGAATTTCGTATTGGGCGGCACCTGTGATACGGAGCGCAATGAAATTCAGGAGATTTTTGAGATCGCACTTCCAATATGCCTCGGTATAGGTGGAGAGGGGCAAATCCTTTCGTGCGATTTCGCGGGAGATTCCCCGGTCGATACGGCTCTGGTAGAGTTCGCGTGCGCGGTGCTGGAATTCCGCCTCTTCTTTTGAGAGAAGGGTACCGATTTCGGCATCGAGTGGTTCTCCCGAGCCTTGGCGATTGGTCGAGGACTGAGCGCGCCATTCGTCCGGGGCGAGTTTTCGGGCCGCATCGATTGCGAGTGAATAGCGGGTGGAGTATTCGTTTACGGACGCGGTTCTATGGCGAATCCATTGACGCCAGACATCCATCGGAACCCGCACGTGCAGTTTCAGCTCGCACATTTCGAACGGGGTCGTATGACGATGGCGCATCAGATAGCGGATGAGATGTTCATCGTCGGACGGGCGTTTTGTTCCGGCGCCATAGGAGACTCGAGCGGCTTGAACAATCGAGGAGTCGCCACCCATGTAATCGATGACGCGAATAAAGCCATCGTCGAGAACGGGAAATTTAACGCCGAGAATGGCATCGAGTTCAGAACAAAATACCCGACCGTTCAGCCGGGTATCCATTCCTTCAGAGGTGGAATTCGTCATGAGAAGGAAGCAATGGGTGTAGGATGGTTAAAATGCCTGGACTTTTCCGGGCCAATCGACGGAAGGAAGCGAGCGGAAGGAAGAGAACTGCGTACCGGTCCGATCGGGACCGCAAGCTTCGCTCATAAAGAGCATGATCAGTGCGATCAGCATAACGATTGCGGCCACGGCGATGATCGGGAAGATGACGTTTGTTTTCTCAGGTTTTCCGAGTGCAATGGGAGCGGATTTTGCCGAGGTGGCGGCGGGAGGAGGCGCATCGGGAGCCGGGGTTTCGGCGTTCGGTGCGGAAGTGCCGTCGGCGGCATCGGCTTTTGGAACGGAGGCGGTTTTCAGAGTCGGCTTGGCACCCGGCTTCTTGAGGACGAGGGACTTTCGTTTGATGGTCGGGGCTTCGGAAGCGTCCGGTTCAAGCGGCTTGACGGCATCGTTTCCGGTTGTCGGAATCGTGCTGATTTTCGTCGGATTCGTCACCTGCACTGCGGTAGTAGCCGTCGCACCATCTGCTTGCGTGCTACCATTGAGGTCTTCGGCGACCTTATGGAGGGCGGCTGATGCCGCGGGGCGTTTCAGGCGCAGTGTCTGATTCTGTTCCTTGCCGAGGGTTGAGCCCGGGCGTGGAGAAGCGTTCTGCGCGAGAGGCGGCACGGGGGATTTGGTGGTTGTCGGGGGCGTTGCCAAGACGGCCTCAAGGGAGATTCGAGAGGTCTTTCCTTTCATAGCCGCGGAGAGATCCGTCGTAATTCCGGGTGTGGGAATTTTTGCGGTTTTGGAAGGCGCAACCGGGGTTGCCGGAGCGGGCGGCGGGGCAACGGGCTTCAAGCGGATGGTAGAAGAAGTCCCCATGGCGGGGAGTGGGGTGCCGCCGGCGGGCGACTGGATGACAATCGGCTTGATTCCGGGAATGGCAGGAGCGGATGCGGGGGCTTTCGCAGGCGCGACCGGCGCTGTTGTTGCCGCTGGTGCGGGGGTTTCCGGAGCGGAACCCGCGGGTGCTTGAACAGGCTTGATGGTGATAGGCTTAATGGTGATTGGTTTCGGGACGTCAGCCATAGAAAGCTCCTGAATCTGAAAAAGCGGGAGGTAGGTGGAGAACCGGCCTCCCATTCGGTTGAAAGAAATCGAAAAGGTTTTGAAAAAGAACCGTTGCTCAGACGGTCATGACTTCGTCTTCCTTGGCCTTTGCAGCGGCATCGATTTTTCCGATGACTTCATCGGTAGCCTTCTGCACCTGCTCGAGGAGGGAGTCGCGTTCGTCTTCGGGAAGCGTCTTGTCCTTTTTGATTTTATCGTTGGTATCGCGGCGGACATTGCGCACGGCGACGCGAGCCTCTTCGGCCATGCGGGAGGCAACCTTGACCATTTCCTTGCGGCGATCCTCGGAGAGTGCGGGAATCGGTACGCGGATTTTGCGTCCGTCGGAAACGGGGGTAACACCGATATTTGCGGCGAGAATCGCCTTGCAGATTTCCTGTGCAACGGACGGATCGAAGGGGGTGATGGTGATGAGGCGCGGCTCGGGGGTGGCAATGGAGCCGAGTTCGCGAATACGGGTAGGAGCCCCGTAGTAGAGGGCTGTGATGTTTTCCACGAGAGCGGGAGAAGCCTTTCCGGTGCGAACGCCGTCAAGCTGTTGGCTCAGGTTTGCAAAAGCACCATCCATACGGGTTTTTGTTTCTTGAAGAAGAGGATGCATGATGTTTTCTCCTTTTCTATTTTGTAGAGCGGTCTGAAGGAGGCCGCGATTGAGGTGAAATAAGAAGATTGAGAAAGGGGTTAGGGGAGATAGGATTCGGAC
>JAEDLN010000284.1 GCA_016295275.1 Kiritimatiellia bacterium | reverse complement strand
GCACGGCGAGGGGGCGGGCCGTGGTGCGCACCGCGCCGATGGCGCGGCGGCGCGAGCCGGCGGCCAAGCATCGCGCCCTACGCCATGCCACACGAGGGAGAGTACACGGGGATGGGAGCGGGCGGTGCGTGCGGCGATGGGGGTGTCACCGGGCGCGCGGGGCGAGGGGAAAAGTGTTATTCCGAGAAATGGTCGAATCCCTTTTTAGGGAGGATTTTACCGCCGGATTCACCATTGCCGTAGGTGACACGTCCGCCCTCAAGGTATTCGCCGACCATTCCGATCGGGGTGCAAAGGACATCCGGAAAGGCTTGCAGAAAATCGGTTAGGAAATGAAAATCGTCCGGCGGAACAGAAAAGAGCAGTTCGAAGTCTTCGCCATCGTCGAGCGCATGTATCAGCGGGTCCGGCATTCGGACGCAGGTCGGGGAGAGCGGAACGGCGGAATCGATCAGGAACAGTCTGGCATTGCTTTCTTCGGCGATATGCCAAAGTTCGGAAGCGAGTCCGTCGGAGATGTCGATGGCGCAACGGATGCCACGATTGAGGAGCCATCGGCCGACGTCGAGGCGTGGTTCGAAAGAAAGATGCCGGCCGGATTCGAAGGATCGGCCGAGGGTTCCGGTAACGTAGAGGGAGTCGCCGGGGTTGGCGGCGGCGCGGCGCATTGCCTTTCCGGCGGGAACGGAGCCTGCGGCGAAGACGTGGAGAGAAAGGGTGGTGTCGGACGTGGTATCGCCGCCGACGATCGCGACGTGGTGGCGTTCCGCGAGAGTTTTGATGCCGGCGTAGATGCCGTCGGCGACCGAGATCGGCGTATCGGGCGGGGCTGTAAAGTCGATGAGCGCCCATTGCGGGGTGGCGCCCATAGCGGCGAAATCGCTCAGGACGCGTCCGAGTGCCTTGTGTCCGATGCGTTTCGGATCGGTCTCGGGCAGGAAATGGCGGCTGGCAATGATGGGGTCGGATTTGAGGACGAGCTCTTCGCCGGGCGGTGGCGGTTTGACGAGAGCGCAATCATCGCCTGCGCCCAGAAGGACATCCGGGCGCGTGACAAGTTGCGGACGAAGGCGTCTGATCAAGCCTCGTTCCGAGAGTTCGGAAAGGGTTTCCATGCAGAAGAATGGGCGGGACTAAAAACCCATTGCGCGGAGATTTGCGAGATCCTTTTGGATGCAAGCGAGAGGCGTATCAGCGTAGGTTTCGTGTTCGACAACGAACCAATCGCAAGGACCGACTTGAGCGGCGAGCGGGAGAAGCGTCTTCCAGGGAACATCGTCCTCGCCGAGGAAAGCGACGGGATTGTCGGCCTTGAAGGGCTTCATGTGGATGGAGCGGATGCGGCCGGGATTGGAGCGGATCAGAGCGATTCCATCGGCACCGGCGAAGTAGGCCCAGCCCATATCGATTTGGAAGTGGACGAGAGATGTGCAAGCGCGGAGCATTTCCAAGATGGGAATGATGCCGCACGCGTAGCGGAATTCCAGCGCATGGTTATGGAAGCCGATTTCAAAGCCGCGCGCATCGGCGGCGTCGGCGGTCGTGTTCAGGAAGGAGAAGAAGCGCTTCCAGCCGTCGAGGGTTGCGACGTCATCGCCGCCGATCCATGGGACGATGAGGCGGCGGCAACCGACGGCCTCGTAGGTATCGAGCGTCTTTTCGAGCTGATCGGGGACAAGGAGCTCGCGACCGACATGTGCGCCTTCCACGCGAAGGTTATTGTCGGAGAGCATCGTGGTCCATTCGGCGGGGGAGCAATCGTGCAGACCGGCAAGTTCGACACCGTCATACCCCATTTTCGCAATCGCTTTGAGGGTGTCGGCGAGGTTATTCTTGCAATCTTCGTGGACGGAGTAGAGTTGAACGGCGATGGGTGTTTTCATATTTGAGGAGAAGTGAACAGACGACGGTAGAGAAAGGGGCGTAAGGAAGAGAGAAAAGGGAATGCCGAAACGAGCGGTGGAGGAAATTTCTCTATTGGTATTGTCTCACAGAATTCTTTCGTACGCAACGGATTTGCGTTTGGGAGAAGAGAGAAAAGAAGGGGTGGCTAGGCGGGGGACGCACCGGTTGATGTCGGG
>JAEDLN010000068.1 GCA_016295275.1 Kiritimatiellia bacterium | reverse complement strand
TGCGCAACTACTGGTCCACGACGGCGATGACGACGTTTCTCATGGATACGCTCAAGGCAAAGCCGCTCAATTTTGCGAAAGTGGACGTGGATGAGTCGGTTCTCGGCACATACGAGCCGGATCAGGCGGACTTTACGACACTTCTCTTCCAGACGGGTTACCTTACGATTGCCGGTTTCCAGCAACGCGGTGCGTCACGGCGCTATACGCTTGACTTCCCGAACCTGGAGGTTGAAAACTCGTTTCTGAGGCAAGTCGTGCCGGCTTACACGGGTCAGGAGTTCAACCGGGCAAACGATATCCAAGCGGATGCGGTGGATGCGCTCTACGATCACGCACCGATGCCGTTCATTGACGCATTGAAGCGGCTCTTTGCGAACATTCCCTATGACCTTACCGACCGTCAGAACGAGCAGATGTGGCAGGCGATCGTCTACGTTGTCTTGAAGATGGTCGGCGTAGCGGTGGAGGCCGAAGTCAAGACGAATGAAGGGCGCATCGACATGACGGCCGAGACGCCGGACCATTGCTACGTCATCGAGTTCAAGCTCGACACGTCCGCTGCCGCGGCGCTTGCGCAAATCAAGGCGAATCGCTACGCCGAGAAATTCGCGGGCAACGGCAAAACGCTCACTCTCGTCGGCCTTGCATTCTCGAAAGAAAAGCGCACGATCGTCGATTCGGCGATCGAAGAAGTGCAGGCGTAAGGCTGTCTGTCGCGTAAACGCCCCTGCCGTCATACGGAGCGAGAGCGAACAAATGCATTCGCTCAACTGAGAAAGAGCTCCGAGGGAGGTTCGTTTCGCGAATGGCGTTTTTTTGATAGGATTTCGCACATGAAAGAAAATCCTGTTGAAAAAGCCGGCGCACCCGCTTCTCATGTCGGCATTGTTGCGGTTGTCGGTCGGACCAATGCCGGAAAATCGACCTTGGTCAACCGGTTGCTCGGGGAGAAAATCTCGATTGTTTCTCCTGTCGTCCAGACGACGCGCACGGTCATTCGCGGGGTATTGACGGAGGATCGCGGACAGGTCGTTTTTCTAGATACGCCCGGCTTGCACAAGAGCCGCAGCAAGCTTGGAACGGAAATGAACAAGCGGGCGCGTTCTTCGCTGGCCGGAGCGGATGTCGTTTTGTTGATGTGCGATGGTTCTCGCGATCCGCTTTTGGAGGATGAAGGATGGATGCAGCGTCTGGTTCGTTCGGAGGCCCCCGTCATCGTCTTTTTGAACAAAGCGGATCTTGCCTGCAAGGGAAAGAAATTCCGACAGGCGTGGGAGGAAGCCGTTGCGTCAAGCGTCCGGCAGGAGGAGCAAGCCGAGGTACGGGCGCGTCTGGAGCAGAAATGTTCCGAAGGAGAAGCGCCGGAAGCGCAACGGCCGAGTTGGAAAAAGCGAATCAAGGGCTATGCTCCGCCACGGCCGCTTGTAAAACCGATTTGGATGATTGGTTCGGCCTCGTCCGGCGAAGGCGTTCCGGAGTTGTTGGATCGCATATTTGCACTTCTCCCGGAGGGCGGCCTCCTTTTCGATGCCGATACATTGACCGACTATCCGCGCAAGCTTGCCGTTGCGGACTTGATTCGAGAGCGCTTTTTTCTCAAATTTCGCGATGAGTTGCCGCATGCAATCGGCGTAAAGGTCGATTCCATCACCCCGCATCCGGACGGTATGACCTCCGTCAAGGCAACGGTCTTTGTCCAGCGCCACAACCAAAAAGGGATCGTTCTCGGGGAAAAGGGGCGCACCTTGCGTTCCATCACCCGGGAAAGCGAACGTGTTCTAACCGACTTTTTCGACGGTCCGGTAAAGATCGAGCTTTGGATCAAGGTTGAACCGAATTGGGACGAAAACTTTTTCCTGCTCCGGCAAGCCGGATATCTGTAATGCCGTTTTTTCTGACTGCCCACGGTTGTTTTCCCTTTTGGGATATTTAGGCTTCCGGAATTGTCATGATCGTTTTTCTTCTCTACGTTGCTTTCTTTTGCGCGCTTGCCGTCTATGATGCCAGGCATGCGAAAACCGTTCGCGGTTTTTTTGTGAACGACAATCGGTCCGGCAGCATTCAGGTCGGTTTTTCTCTCATTGCCTCGTGTGTCGGCGGTTCTGCCACGATCGGGATGTGCGGGCTTGCCTGGAAAGTCGGTTTGCCGGCGATCTGGTGGTTGGCAAGCGGTGCGATTGGCTTGGCGTTTTTGACATTGACGCTGGCACGGCGCATTTGCCGGACACGGGCGCTCACCATGCCTGAGATGGTGAAAACGCATCTGGGTCCATATGCCATGCCAGTCATGGTCTTTGTGATTTGGGTCGCGTGGATTTCCATTTTGGCGGCGCAGTTCAGTGCCATGTCCCGCATTGTATCCGGGCTGACGGATTGGCCGCTGCAGCGTTCTCTTGTTGCGGGAGCGGTTTTCATCACCTTTTACACGCTGTTGGGCGGTCAGACATCGGTCTTGCGTTCGGACGTCGTTCAGTTTCTCGTTCTGTTGCTAGGGCTTATCATTCTTTTGGCGTGGGTCTGCTTCCATGCCCCTGTCGCGGTTTGGGAAAACAGCGACTGGCGGCTCTTGAACGACCGGTTTACCTTGTCGCGCTGGACTTATTTCATGCTTTTGATGGGAGGCAGTTACATCGTTTGCCCCATGCTGTTCTCCCGGTTTTTAAGTGCGAGGAGCGAAGCATGCGCGTTCCGAGCCGGGTGGCTGTCGGTGTTCGGGTTGTTGCTGACGGCGCTTGTCATCGTACTCATCGGCATTGGCGCCACGAGAATTTTGCCGCCCGGCGATGGCAGCGGCGATGCCGTCCTGATGACCCTTGTCGGGCGCATGCCGGCGGTTTTTCGCGTCTTTCTGGCCTTGGCGATGATGAGTGCCATCGTTTCCTCTGCCGATTCCTGTTTATTGGCGGTCTCGACGGTCTTGAGCAACGATTTTCTCAAAAGGCCCGCTCTGTCCGTCACGCGAGCCTGCATTTTCGTCGTCAGCGTTTTCGCATTTTGCCTCTGTTGCATGGGGCGCGACATTCTGGGCTATTTGCTGATGGCCAACAACATTTACGTCTGCGGGGTTGTCGCGCCTGTTTTCATTGCCTTCTGTTTTCGGCGAAAACTGCAGCCCGTATTGGCGGCGGCGTCCATTTGCGTTGGCGGGATTTTAGGGCTTGCATCCGAGTTGATCGAGAATCCCATCTACAGCTACTGTGGCATTTCCGCTTCGATTTTGCTGGCTGTAGCAGCGGCGTTTTCCGGCTCGCACGAACCGGATCCGGTGCCGCCGGACCGATTGGATTCCGCATTTGGAAAGGAATAGGGGAATGGACTCGATTTTTCTTTCTTTTTATCCGGAGGAAACCCCGCTTCGCGCTTTGCTGTGGCGACACAGCGTTTGCGTACGCGACAAAGCCCTTTGGCTGATTCGAGAGACGGGTTGGCGGCGTTACGGGCTCGATCCGCAGCGAGTCGGACGGGCGGCGCTCCTGCATGATATCGGCGTTTCCCGTTGCCATGCTCCAGGCATCCATTGCATGGGTTCCGAACCGTATTTGCGGCACGGGCTGATTGGCGGCGAGCTTTTGCGGGCGTATGGCAGTGCGCACCATCTGGATTTGGAGGAATATGCACGCGTCTGCGAACGGCATACGGGGTCCGGGCTGACGGCCGGAGAAATCCGTGAGCAAGGGTTGCCGCTTCCTCCGCAGGACTTTTTGCCGGAGACACCGCTCGAAAAATTGATTTGCTATGCCGACAAGTTTTTTTCCAAAAGCGGAGATGGCGGAGAAAAGCCGTGGGATGCCGTCCTCGCCTCCTTTCGGCGTTTTTCCCCATCGGCAACCGAACGGTTGCTTGCACTCCATGCCATCGAAACCCGGTAGGAATCTCTTTTTTTCTACAACATCGAAAACCAGTTTATTTGCCGAAACGCCATGGAATTCGCGAACGTCATTGCACAGCGTCACAGCACGCGCCATTATCTCGAATCGGAGCCTCTCTCCCGCCAAGCGGTTTTGGAGCTGATCGGCCAAGCGCAGCAAGCTCCTTCCTGGAAGAATTGTCAAAGCACGCGATACTATGTGCTGACGAAACCAGAAGCAAAGGCGGACTTTGCCGCCCGTTGTCTGCCCCCCTTCAATGCGAAAAACGTCGAGCATGCCGTTGCGCTCTTTGTCGTGACATTTGCGAAGGAGAAATCCGGCTACCGGCTGCGCGCGGGCGAGCCGAACGTGCCTGCCAACGAATTGGCGGACATGTGGGGTGCCTACGATGCCGGTCTATCGAGCGATCATCTTTTGCTGGCGGCGAAAAACGGCGGCTACGATTCGCTTGTCATCGGCATTCGCGATGCGGATGCCATCCGGGCGCAGCTGGCGATTCCGGAGGAAGAGGTCATTCTTTCGGTCATTGCGCTTGGAAAGGGCGAAGCCGAATTTTCGAAACCGCCTCGCATTCCGGTGGAAGAGCAAGTGGCATTTCGCGACTAAGCGCACGACATCCGGCGAGGAGCTTCGTTGCGGCGGTTTGCGTGGCGGCGGGGAAGCGGGAACGCGCGAAAGGGGGCGGGAGCGATATTCCGCAGCGGGATCGCGGCGCTAGTCTTGCGCGGCGGGGTTCTCGTCGTTGTTGCGGTCGGCGAATTGCGTCAATTCGTCGATAAAGGTGAGTTTGACTTCACCGACGCGGCCGTTTCGGTTTTTGGCGACATCGACAACGGCAAGATCTTTGAATTCGGAGCCGCTGGAACCGGGATATTTGCAAGGCCGGCGCAGGAGCATGATGACGTCTGCATCTTGCTCGATGGAGCCGGAATCGCGCAAATCGGACATACGCGGTTTTCCTTCCTTGTCCCGTTGTTCGGTTTGACGGGAAAGCTGGGATAGGACGATAACGGGGATATCGAGTTCCTTTGCCATGGCCTTGATGCCGGCGGAGATGCGCGTCGTTTCCAGCTGGCGTCCTTCGCCGGAGGCGTCCCGGCAGTTGAGCAGTTGCAGGTAGTCGATCATGATGAGGCGAATGCCGTAGCGCTTTTTCATGCGGCGCGCCCGTGCCCGCACATCGGCGATATCCAGTCCGCCCGTATCGTCGATGTAGATAGGGGCATTTTGCAGAATATCGGCACCGGCGGTCAACGCGCTGAAGTACCGGGCATTTGTCTCGGCATTGTTATAGGCGTTGTTGATGATGTTGTAGTACGGCACATGGGAGATGGCGCAGAGCAGACGCGTAATCAAGGCGTCTGTCGACATTTCGCACGAGAAGATGGCCACGGGGAGCGGTTCTTTTTTCGTGAGCCGTTTTCCGGTGCCGTCGGCTCCGAGCGCGATGGCGGTGCAGATGTTCATGGCGAGCGACGTCTTTCCCATGGACGGACGTGCCGCGAGAACGATCATTTCGGAATTGCGAAGTCCCTGCATGATGCGGTCCAGATCGCGAAATCCCGTAGAAAGTCCGTTCAAACCGGTTTTGTTGTTGAACAGCTTATCGAGCTTGCTGAAGGTCTGTTTGAGAGAATCGCCGAATGCGGGCAGGCTGTTGGCATCGGTTCGTTCTCCGATGGCGAACATGGCCTCTTGGCTTTCGCTCAAAATGGTATCGACGGAACGATCGGCTTCGTAGCATTTGGCGGCGGCCTCTTCTGCCGAACGGATAATTCGGCGGAGAACGGCCTTGTCGCGAAGAATTTTGGCGTAATACTCGGCATGGGCGACAATCAGCTCTCCGCGCGTCAGGGCTTCAAGTGCCGCCATGCCTCCGACCTGGTCGGCAAGACCCGCCTCTTGAAGCGCATCGAAAACCGTAATCACGTCAATTCCCGTTGCCTTCTGCTGGTACATCCGGTTGGCGGTTTCGAAAATGATGCGATTGGACTCGATATAGAACCATTCCGGAAGCAGATTGTATCCGGTCAGCATTTCGAAAGTTGCGGCCGGTTCGAGAAGGATCGCACCGAGAATGGCGCGTTCCGCTTCTGCGCTATAGGGCGGGATGCGGATGGATTCCTGCGGAATGAACTTGTCTTTTTTCGTTGTGCGTGGCATGAGAAAGCGGACCCAAACAGAGGAAAAGTCTTACCGGAGAAGCGGCTCGAAGTTGGTGTGGAGAAAATCCTCGACGAGTTTCACAAGGAACGGATTATCCGTCTGCATTCCGAATTTCGTCCCTTGGATTTTTCCGACATAGCGGATTTGAGGCGTTTTTTGTGGAGGAGGCAGATAGGCCGGATATTGCGGAATGAGCCCCTCGTCGACAAAAACCTGCAGGATTTGGCGCATCATATCGGGCGAGATGTTGATGCGATCTTCTTGCATGTCGTTCCAGGAATCGGCATCGGAACCGGTTGCAAAGTCATTGACGACCTGTTCGCTGGTGCCGATTTTCATGGAGATGGAACCGGACCCGAGCAAGGAGAGCCGCACGGGAACGGAGATGCGCTTTCGCCCGGTTTGTTCCCGAAGCGGGTTGGCGACGGCACCGGTCTTTCTGGGAAGGTAGATGAACTCGACCCAGTTAAGGGACGAGTCGTCCACGAGAATGGCTTCGCTGCGAAAATGACCATCCTCGGTCATTGCCAGATTTTGGCATCCCAACAGTCCGGCACAGAAAATGGCGGCAACGCAAAAGCAAAGTGGTCGTAGGGCGCTTTTCATGGAACGGTTGGTGAAGCGGTGGCGGGAATCTACGGCCGGATGGCGGCATCGGCGTTTTCGCCGACGGGGCGATAGACCTTTGTGTTTTCCAGCCCCCAAACCGGCGGAGAGAACTGGCCCGGCTGGAGTGTTTTGAGGGTGCTGTTGATCTGGTAGAGATGGGCATCCAGGCAGTCGAGAGCGGAGAGAATTAGGGCTTCCGGAACGGCGGGGCGGACAGGGGAGCCGAATTCCGGTTTTCCGTGATGGGAAAGGACAAGATGCTGCAAGAGCGTTGCCCGTTCGCGATTGGCGCCGACTTCGCCGGCGGCGCGTTCGATATTGACGATTCCGCGAACGATGTGACCGATCAGGTTTCCATCGACCGAGTAGTCGTCAACGAGTCCGAGCTCGTTTGTCCGCATTTCGTCCAGTTTTGCGAGATCGTGTGCGATGATGCCTGCGTAGAGCAGATCGCGATCCAGTCCGCGATAGACGGTCATCAGTGCCTTGGCGGCGCGGAGGATGGTGATGGTATGGTAGAGCAGGCCGCCCAGTTCGGCATGGTGGAGCGTCCGTGCGGCCGGTGCCGTCAGGAGGCGGCCGTCCGCATTGGCCCATTCGAGGAGCTTTGCAAGAATATTCCGCAGGGAGGGATCGGAGAAATGCGCGACGGTTTCGCGAATTTCCTCGAGCATGGTTTCCGGGGTTTCGGGTGCGTGCGGCATGAAATCGGCGGGCGATTTTCCATCGGCGGACGTGGCAAAGCGGAACCGATCGACCCGGAGTTGGAGATGACCGTTATAAAGATTTCCGGAGCCTTCGATCCAAAGAATGGTTCCAACGGACGGTTCCAGCCCCTTTTCGTATTCCCAAGCCTTGGCGGGAATGGTTCCGTAACTGTCGACGAGTCGAAGATCGAGAAACGATTTTCCGTTTGCGGTTTGGCGGACGGTGGCTTCTTTTACGAGAAGCCATCCGCGGAAGGGCAATCCGGCGCGGAGATCTTCCGTAGTCTGAGATTCGATATCAGCCATGGTTCGTTCTTTCGAAGAAAAGGGTTATTTCTTTCCGTGGCAATTTTTGTATTTTTTGCCGGAACCGCAGGGGCAGGGATCGTTGCGACCGATTTTATGGACGCCGTTGGCATTGGAGACGGCGGCGTTTTGTGAGGCGGCGCGATGGGCGGCGGCATGGTTCAGAATACGATCGAAGGCGGCGTCGGCCTTTTGGCTGACGGGGGCCGCTGCGGGTCGCGGTGTTTCGGCGCCCGTCCGGGTATCGGGCTGGTTTGCGCCATCCGAAGAGGGGCTTGTCAGCTGGACGCGGCGCGGACGGCGAATTTGCGCCATGAAGTTCTGCATGTTTTCCACGGATGTGGAGGCTCTGAAAAGACCCGAGCTGATGCGGGTTTTAATCGAGAACATGAGTCGTTCGAAGAGGGAATAAGCCTCGCGCTTGAACTCGATGAGCGGATCGCGCTGGCCGTAGGCGCGCAAGCGGACGGCATCGCGCAAATCGTCCATGGCGCGGAGATAATCCTGCCATTCGCGGTCGATGGCGCGCAAGAGGACGAAGCGTTCCAGGCGCGGCAACACCTCCTGATTTTCAAGCGAGCATTTCAGCTCGTAGGCCTCTTCGACGCGCTTGTAGATTTCTTCGGCGGCGTCTGCCGGGCGCCCGGCGTAGGCTTTGAGCTCGTCGGGTGTCACGAGAACCGGGAAGATCGATTGGATCCATTCGGCGAAATCCTCCGGCTGGCAATCCTTTTCGCTGCCGTTCAGATAGGTTTCGGCTTGTGTGAGGACGACATCGTGGAGAATGTCGAGCGCCAACTCGTGTGCGTTTTCCTTTCGGAGAACATCGGAGCGGAATTCGTAGACGATGGCGCGCTGGCGGTTCATGACATCATCGTATTCGAGCGTACGCTTTCGGATCGAGAAGTTGCGTTCCTCGACGCGGCGCTGTGCCGTTTCGATGCTGCGGTTGAGCCAGCGGTGTTCGATGGGTTCGCCTTCCTGCATGCCGAGCCGTGTCATGAGGCCTGCGATTCGATCGGAACCGAAGAGGCGCATGAGACCGTCTTCGAGCGAAACGTAGAAGCGCGAGGCGCCGGGATCGCCCTGGCGGGCGCAACGGCCGCGCAGCTGGCGGTCGATCCGGCGGGATTCATGCCGTTCGGATCCGATGACATAGAGACCGCACGGGCGCTCCGTGAGCAGTTCGCGCAACGTATGCGCCTCTCCGGCTGGCTTCTGGTCGAGCGAGACTTGCGAGTGGATCAAATCCTGCGAAACCCAGACGACATCCGGTCCCAGCTTGATATCGGTTCCGCGACCTGCCATATTGGTGGCGATGGTTACGGCTCCCTTTTGTCCGGCGAGGGCGACGATTTCGGCTTCGCGGGCATGGTTCTTTGCGTTGAGAACGTTGTGCGGGATTCCCGCTTGCCGGAACATGCGCGAAAGGAATTCGGAGGTTTCAACCGAAACCGTACCGATCAAGACCGGCTGTCCTAAACGGTGGCATTCGCTGACCTCTTTGATGATTGCGGCGAACTTTTCGCGTTGTGTACGGAACATCAAATCGTTGCGGTCGACGCGGCGAATCGGGCGGTTTGTCGGGATGACGACGACGTCCAAGTGGTAAATGTCGTTGAATTCCGAAGCCTCGGTTTCCGCCGTTCCGGTCATGCCGGAGAGCTTCTTGTAGAGGCGGAAGTAGTTCTGGATGGTAATTGTGGCGAGCGTTTGCGTTTCGCGCTCGATGTCCACGCCTTCCTTGGCTTCGACCGCCTGATGCAGCCCCTCGCTCCACCGGCGGCCGGGGAGGATGCGCCCGGTGAACTCATCGACGATGAGCACCTTGTTATCCTGCACCACATACGCTTCGTCGCGGTTGTAGAGGGCGTAGGCGCGCAGGAGCTGGTCAACCACGTGCAGGCGTTCGCTCTTGGCCGCGAAGCTCTCCTGGATGGCGCGGCGCTCGGCCACGCGCTCCTCGGCCGAGAGGCCGGTTTTGCCTTCAAGGGCGGCGAGCTCGCCGGCGAGGTCGGGCATCACATACATCTCCGGATCGTCGGGGGAGATGAACTTGGTGCCCTTGTCGGTCAGGGAGACTTCGCGGGTCTTCTCATCGATGGTGAAGAGGAGCAGCTCCTTGAGGTCGCGCGCCTCATACTTGCGCATATCGGTGAGCATCATCGCCTCGACCTGCTCGTGGAGCCGCCGCACGGCCGGCTCTTCAATCAGGTGCTGGAACTGCTTGTTCTTTGGCGTGCCGTGATAGACCTGATAGAGCTTGCGCATGGCAGCGTCCGTATCGCCCTTGGCGATGAGCTCCTTGGCTTCGGCAATCAGCTGGGTGCAGATGCGCGTCTGTTCGCGGAAGACCCGCTCCACGCGCGGCTTCTGGGCCACATACTCGCCCGAGGCCGAGCGCTGCGAGGGGCCGGAGATGATGAGCGGGGTGCGCGCTTCGTCGATGAG
>JAEDLN010000283.1 GCA_016295275.1 Kiritimatiellia bacterium | reverse complement strand
CCCCTACTATGCGGTGTCCGATATCGACTTAGATTAGAATCCGAACGAACAGTGCCATCACCAAAATAACCAAGATTAGTTGGCATGTCACCATCCTCAAAAAACAACTGCTCGTGCGCTATCATCGTATTATTTTGGTCGTCTTGTTCGTTCCCCATAACAAACAAGTTGAAAACAGGAGCGTCAAGAGGACGATATGCAAAATATGCGCAACCATTGCCATCACCAAACGCCAAAGAATTGTTTCCACAGAACGCATACAGGTTCTCGCCACCGCCCTCTTCAATGGGATCGCGATTCAACCATCGCCGCAACTCAGGCGAGTAGAAACGTTTCCCGTAGTAGTAAAGCCCCGACTCGCATTCGAAGCTCTTGGTCGAATATCGGAAGCGGAACGCATCGGCGAGCGGGCCGTTCTGCGAGATCGTGCGGCCAAAGGCGTCATAGACATACGATGCGGCAAGTGAACCGTCGGCAGCACGATACTCCATCACGTTGCCGTAGGCGTCGTAGATCGGGACGAAGATCGTGCCGTTGCGCTTGAGGTAGAGAAGCCCGCCGACACCTCCAGCGCCCTGAAGCGAACCGGAAATGTCCTTACCCCAGTAGTATTCAATCCGATCCGACACACCATCATGGTCAACCAATTCGAGAACGACGTTCCAACCGCCGTAGATGAATGTGTACGACGCCTCGGACGTAACAAGGCGGACACGGCGACCCAGATGGTCGTAGTAATTGGACGCAACGAGGACGCCGTTGCTACGCACTTCCGTGAGTCGCGGCGTCATTCAGGAAGAGTCGGCATGAAAACGACAATTAAAGCACATATGACAACCACAGCCGCATTCAGGCACCAAACAAAACGCACATAACTCTTACTTCCACTGATTGCTAGTATCAACCGTACCACAAATGTCCCGCCCCAACAAGCGGAAATTACAAACAGCTCAACAACAAGGTTACTCAAACTTTTGCGCTGATCGAAAATCGAGGATAACAACATTCCGATCAGTATCCAAGCAGAAGTTATAACAAATGGCATGGCAATATCTGCAAGTAAAAAAACATTTCTTTCAGGAGCAAAATTTGATTTTAATGCCCGCAAGCAAATCTGCACACACCAAACCACGCCAGCAACCACAAGTGGTATTGGGCTGAAATAGAAAATTGTCACTGCTCCAATCGTGCAAACGGCCTTTAAAATGTCCATATGCATTACAACACCTTTCCAAAGCATTCACACTGAACCTTTTTGTCTTTCATCAGCTCCCAATATTTCCGACGCAATTTTTCGGCATACGATTGGCAATTATCCACCAACCACGGAATAGGGACGCCCAAATAAGGATCTGGTTTAACCTGCGCAACGGCTTTCCGCATCACGCAGTCATCATAACCGCTATCGGTCACAACATAATTATACCAATCACGCAGAGGATCACTCTTCACCTTGCCATCATCAAAATAGCCGAAATCATCCAAAGGTTTGTCAGGCGTACCGAAGAACAACTGCTCATGTGACCATTCGATATTCAACGGATCCAAGAACAAATTCTGCGACAGATTCTTCTTCCACGAACTCCGTGACAAAGCCCTTTTCGCGAAATACGCCTGCCCATCTTTATCATAGAACGAGAGCGCGTTGTTGCGACAGAATGCGTAAAGGTTCAGACCGCCGCGCTCATCAATCGGATCGCGGTTGAGCCAGCGGCGGATGACCGGCGAATAGAACCGCTTGATGTAGTAGTAGATTCCTGTCGCCGCATCAAAGCCCTTGGTCGCATGGCGGAAGCGGAAGGAATCCGCGAACGGGCCCGATTTCGCAAGGATGAGACCGACGGTATCGTAAACATACGACGCCGCAAGCGAACCGTCCGCGCCGCGATACTCCACGATGTCACCGTAGGCGTCGTAGATCGGTACGAAGATCGCCCCGTTCCTCTTAAGGTAGAGAAGCGCACCGATCCCGCCCGCGCCGTCAAGCGCCCCGGAAATGTCCTTGCCCCAGTAGTATTCGATCCGCTCCGTCGTTCCGCCACGCTCGATCAGCTCCAGCACGATGTTCCATCCGTCATAGACGAAGGTGTGC
>JAEDLN010000282.1 GCA_016295275.1 Kiritimatiellia bacterium | reverse complement strand
AACAAGGCCTTACAACCGATATTCAAATCCCCGACTACGCCACGCGAATGGCAATCCTGCGAAATAAACAGGCCGGCCGGGGAGACCCGCTGCCCGATATCTTTCTCGATTATATCGCCAAAAACATTACCTCCAATGTGCGCCGGCTCGAAGGCGCTCTCACCAAACTCGTCTGCTTCCGCGACCTGCTCCATCGGCCGCTGACCATGGACGTCGTCATCGACCAGCTGAGCGGCTTTATCGCAAAGGAACAGAAAGCGGCCCTCTCCTGCGCCGATATCCAAAAGGCCGTTTGCGAAGAATTCGATCTCAAATTGGCCGACCTTACCAGCAAGGACCGATCCCAGATCTTCTCCGATCCGCGCAAACTCGCTATGTACCTTTGCCGGAAATTGACCCGCTGCTCGTTCCCCGAAATCGGAAAAGCTTTCGAAAAAAACCACTCGACCGTTCTCCATGCCTGCAAAACAAGCGAGGACCGGATCAACTCCGATTCCGCAACCCACGGACATGTCGAAAAAATCCTGACGCGCCTCGGTCGGACGTTCGATGATCTGCGGCTCGAAAACTGACCGCTCGCCCGGCACTGCAAACCTCAGTGCCTTTTTCTTCACTCTCCCCTATGCGCTTTCCATTTTTCGCCCTCCACGCCGCTCGGAAAAACGCCAAAACCGTCCTGCAGGAAATCGATCTGATCCTCGCCTATTCGAACGACTTGATGCTCCCCGCCGCTCGACAGTCCCTCGAGGAACAGGCAAAAATTCTCCGATCCTGCACACGCCCGTGGTACGCCCGATTGCTGAACGCCTGCCGGAACCGGATCCTCCGCCGGTCATCCGCGCCCATGAGTGCGGAACAAATCCAAAACGCCGCCCAAATCGGCCGCACCGCCCTCGATGCCGTCCTGCCGGACCTCCCCCCGCGCCCCAATTCCTTCCTCTTCGAAATCGTCGAAACCCTCGTTGTCGCATTCGGCGTCGCTTTCGCGTTCCGCGCATACTTCTTCCAGCCGTTCAAAATCCCGACCGGCTCCATGCAGCCTACCCTCTATGGAGTCCACTCTCAGGCCTTCTCCGGAACACCGACCTTCTTCGATACCCACGAACCTTTCGCTACCCTCCAATGGCTCGTAAACGGACGAAGATACCTCGATGTCGTCGCTCCCAATAACGGCTCCCTCGCCGTCCATACCGACGCCCAACGCGCCCCCGGCTTCGCTTTCCTCTCCGTTGCGGGAAAATCGTACAAAATTCCCACCGATGTCCTGGAACGAGGCGAAATCGATCTGCAGCAATTGCTCGCCAATCACATGGCAGACAATCCGAATGCGGCCGTCAATACGCGCAGATCCGTCGGTGATGTCCGGAAGGGACAACGCCTCTGGGCCGGATATGTCTACGCCGGCGATCAGGTCTTCGTCAATCGCTTCCTCTGGAATCTCCGCCCCCCGCGCCGCGATGAAATCACCGTCTTTGCCACCTCCTCGGTTTCCATGAACCTCGGAACCGCCCCGGCAAATGCCGGTTTTGTCCAGAAAATCCCATTCTTCGGCATTCCGCTCTACCTCGCCGCAAAGCCAATCCAAGGCCTCCCCCCTTCCCAACACTATATCAAACGGTTGGTAGGCCTCCCGAACGAAACCATCTCCATCCGACCCCCGTTCCTTTGCGTAAATGGAAAACCGGTCGAAGGATTCCCCGGAATCGACCGGCTGACCCAACTGCAACCATCCGAAACAGGTCCCTCCTACCGAGGCTATTGCAATACCGGAGACCCCGGACTCCCAAAAGGGCAAAACGGCCAACCGTTCGGAATCCTCTGCACCGCCGAAGACGCCATCCGGACAGCCGATTCCTATCTCCCAATGGGCGATAATACCCGCAACTCCTTCGATGGACGATACTGGGGCCCCGTTCCACGCCTCCAAATGCTAGGCCCCGCCGCTTGCGTCTATTGGCCGATTTCCGTTCGCTGGGGCTCTATTTGGTGACCCCTCCCCCCGCCCCTCGCCGCGTCCCCCGCCCGTGCCCCGTTGCCGTGCGTACCCGTGCCCCCTCGCACGGCCCCTCCCTTGTGCGGCTTGGCGGTAGGGCGT
>JAEDLN010000067.1 GCA_016295275.1 Kiritimatiellia bacterium | reverse complement strand
CCGCACGGGTTATTTGTTTCGTGCAGAGCGTGGCGAGCCGCCACGGGGCCGGGAGGCCCGGCGGCCAAGCACAGATCCATTGCGCACACGCCCGTGTCCCGTTGCGGTAGGGCGCGATGATCGGCTGTCGGGTCTCCCGACTCGCGCCGCCCAGCGCACGCGCCGCCAACCCGCGCACCGCTCTCGCCCGCGTCCATTCCGCACGCGCATTACCCTGCGGCGCGATAGGGATATCGCGCCCTACCGCCATTACCCCCGACTTATTCCCCACGCGCATTGCCCGGGGCGGCTCGCCACCCCGTCGCCTTGGCGCGGTAAAGCCGCCGCCATCGCCCGTGGGGGCTCCCCACCGCACCCGCCGCAAACGACTTGACGAAAGATCGGTTTTCTGAAATGATGACCCCGTTCTTTTCATCCGGATGGGAAAACCATCCCTATCGACCCTCAATTCTTTATTTTTCAATATGTCTCGCTTTTTCGCTAGCACTACCGCTTTGACAGTTGCCTGTCTCGGTGCAATCCTCGTTGGACGTAGCATCGCCGAAGAACCCGCCGCGCAAACGGAAACAAACACCGTCGACTCAATCGCAAGCGCCATCCTCGATAACGCCGAGGACAACAAGCCTGCCATCCGCATCAATGGCAAGGACGTCATGACAATCGCCCAATTCAACCGGATTCTCGATTCGCAAATCGCACGCCTCGGCGGACAGGTCAGACCGGAAGATATCGCCAAAATCCGCCCCCAAATCCGGACCCGTCTCATTCAGGAAATCGTCAACACCTTCCTCGTGCAGGATGTCGCGGATGCCGATCCCAAACCGGTGAGCGACGATGACCGGATAAGGATTCTGACCGAGCAATCGCAGGGCATGATGACCAATGTCCAACAGTACGTCCAAATGGCGACCGCCGGCGGCATGGATGAAAAAATGGCACTCGAAAATCTGGATCGCCAAGTGCGCATGGAGCGTATTTTCGTCGCACAGACCAATGGCATCCCCGCCGTCACCGAGGCCGAGGCGAAGACACGCTTCGACGAGATCGTTAAAGCCAATCCCGACGCCGTCAAAAAGCCTGAACTCGTCACCGCTTCCCATATCCTCGTCCGCGTTGAAAAGGACGCCGATGAAGCCACCAAGAATGCCGCCAAGGAAAAAATCGAAAAGGTCCGCAAGGAACTTCTCGAGGGTGGCGACTTTGCAAAACTCGCCCAGGAATACTCCGATTGCCCCTCCAAGGCAAATGGCGGTTCTCTCGGCGAATTCGGCCGCGGCCGCATGGTGCCTGAATTCGAAAAGGCCGCCTTCGAACAGAAGGTCGGCGAAATCGGCGAAATCGTCGAAACCGATTTTGGCTACCATGTCGTCAAGGTCGAGAAACACGATCCCGCCGGAACCGTTACCTTCGAGGAGGTCCGCGATGAAATCATCGAGGGTATGGGTCGTGAGCGCATCGGCGAAAAAATCAGCAACTACCTCGATGGCCTGCGCGCAGCGGCTAAAATCGAAATCCTCGCCGATGAAGTCGTTTCTCAACCGGTTGCCGCCCCTTCCGCAACGGAACAGAAAGACGAAGAGCTCCCCGCTTGGGCTCTCTAAATCCTTTGCTTCCTTCCTTTCGTCGTATCCGAATAGTCGAAAATGATTGACGAAAGACGCGGCGGCGCGGAAAATTTCCGCCCGTCGCGTTCCATTTTTGGATATCCGCCCCCCAAAAAACCGGAGCGCTCCGTCCTTCCCATCCCTTTCCTCCTCCCGTTCCTTTCGTTCGCTATGCGTATTGGCTTTGGATTTGATATTCATCGACTCGTGCCGGATCGCCGGTTGATTCTGTGCGGGGTGCCGTTCCACCATCCGCTTGGCCTTCTCGGACACTCCGACGCCGACGTTGCAACCCACGCCCTCTGCGATGCGCTCCTGGGCGCCGCCGCCCTCGGCGATATCGGCCACCTCTTTCCGGATACCGATCCCGCTTGGAAAGACGCCGACAGTATCCGTCTCCTGCAAATCGTTGCGCAACGCGTCCATGCGGCCGGTTATCGCATCGAAAATGCCGATGTGACAATTCTTGCCGAATCGCCTAAAATCGCCCCGTTCGTTTCCGCTATGCGCGAATGCCTTGCAACGGCAATGGATATCCCCGTCCAAGCCGTTTCCGTCAAGGCCACTACCATGGAAAAATTGGGGCCCATCGGCGCCAAAGAGGGAATCGCCGCCCAAGCCGTCGCCCTCCTCGCCGAATCCTGTTGACCCCGCCTTTCCGCTTTTGCAGTCTTCCCCTTTTCTTTTTTCCGTTTTACCTTTTCCGATTTGTTTCCATGGAACTCAATTTTCTCAATTCAATGACGCGCCGCGTCGAGACCTTCCAACCCATCCATGCCGGAAAGGTCGGTCTCTATACCTGCGGTCCGACCGTCTACAACTTCGCCCATATCGGCAATTTTCGGGCCTATACTTTCGAGGATATCCTTCGCCGAACCCTTGAATACGCCGGCTACGACGTCACGCATATCATGAACCTCACGGATGTCGACGACAAGACCATCCGCGGTTCGCAGGCCGCCGGGATTCCCCTCCGCGACTATACCGCTCCCTACAAAAAGGCTTTCTTCGAAGATCTCAAAAATCTCAATGTGGAACCCGCGACCGTCTATCCGGCCGCAACGGATCACATTCCCGAGATGATCGCTCTCATCCAAAAGCTCTTCGATGCCGGCTATGCCTACCAAGCTGCCGACCGATCCGTCTATTTCTCCGTCGCAAAAGATCCGAATTACGGAAAACTCGCTCACCTCGATCGCGATAATCTCCGCTCCTCCGTCCGCATTTCAAATGACGAATATGCCAAGGACAACGTGGGCGATTTCGCACTCTGGAAGGCATGGGACAAGGCCGACGGAGACGTCGTCTGGGATTCCCCGTGGGGTCCCGGCCGCCCCGGCTGGCATATCGAGTGCTCCGCCATGTCGACCAAATACCTCGGCGAAACCTTCGACCTCCACACCGGCGGCATCGATAACCTCTTTCCCCACCACGAAAACGAAATCGCACAGGCGGAATGCGCCAACGGAAAACCGTTCGTCCAGACCTGGCTCCATTGCGCCCACCTTCGCGTCAACGGCGAAAAAATGTCCAAGTCGCTTGGCAATTTCTATACGCTGCGCGATTTGCTCGCAAAAGGATGGTCCGGACGCGAAATCCGGTTCGTTCTGATCGGCGGTCAATATCGCCAACCCCTGAACTTCGCCTTCGATGCCCTCGCCGCAGCCCGGACCGCCTTGCAGCGCATCGACGAATTCACCGCCCGCCTGACGGCAATCGCCGGCGCTTCCGCTCCCGCACTTCCGGATCCCGGCGCCTCCCCAAAGGCGGTTGCCGCCCCCACCAATCCCCCGGATTGGGTCGCAAAACACCTCGAGGCATTCGCAAACGCCCTCGCCGACGATCTCAATACCCCCCTCGCTTTCGCATCGGTCTTCTCCCTGGTCAACGACGGCAATCGCCTCGCGCAAGATCGCAAACTCTCCCCCGCCGATGCCGCCGCCACCCTCGCGGCCCTCTGGCGCATGGACTCCGTTCTCTGCGTCCTGCAAAAGCCCGCCGCCCAAATTCCCGCGGACATCGCCGCTCTCGCCGATGAACGTGCCGCCGCCCGAAAGGCAAAGAATTGGGCCGAATCCGATCGCATCCGCAACGAACTGGCCGCCCGCGGCTGGCTCGTCAAGGATACCCCGCAAGGACAGCGCCTGACCCCTCAACTGTAATCATCCGTTTCGTTTGCAATTTTCCCATGAACCAAGCTGAAATCGCCGCCCAAATCGATCATACCGTGCTCGCCCCGCAAAGCAAGCACCAGACCTTCGTCGATGCATGCCGCTACGCTGCCGAACACCACTGCGCCTCCGTCTGCATCTGCCCGTTCTTCGTGCGCGAATGCGCCGATTTGCTCCGGAATTCCGGCGTGAAGGTCTGCACGGTTATCGGTTTCCCCCATGGTACCCATACCACCGATGCAAAGGTCTTTGAATCGCGCGTCGCCATGGAAGACGGTGCCGACGAACTCGATATGGTCGTGAATATCTCAAAGGTGAAAGATCGCGATTGGGCCTACGTCGAAAACGATATTGCCGCTGTTTGCAAGGTCGTCCACGGCGCAAACCGTATCCTGAAGGTCATTTTCGAAATGTGCTTCCTCGATGAGGAGGAGAAAATCCGCCTCTGCGAAATCTGTACCAGACTCGGCGTCGATTTCGTCAAAACATCCACCGGTTACGGTACGCACGGCGCAACCGTCTCCGATGTCGCGCTCATGAAAGCGCACGTCGGACCCCATGTTCGCATCAAGGCCGCCGGCGGTATTCACAATGCCGAAGAATTGCTCGCCCTCCGAAAGGCCGGCGCCACCCGCTTCGGTTGCTCCCGAACAGAGGCCGTTCTGGCCGGATTCGACGCCTAGCCGAAGCTCCGCTTTGCCGCCGCATCCACTATCCGCGTCCCGCGTGGATAGTGGATGTTTGTTTCAAAGGCCCCGCCAAATTCGGAATATTATGAAAGATGCGGATTTATATCCTTTCGATTTTTCTGATTTTCTGATATCATTCGATTGCTCGCAATTCCAACAGATGTCTTCCGCAAAATGTCCATCGAGAAAGAAAAAAACGTTCCGGGATTCCTGAAACCCGTCTTCGAGGAAATCCTCGATGGCATTCCGTTCCGTTCATTCGAACGCTATTCCGAATACCCGGCTTTCCGCAGGGAACTGTTCAAAGGATTTCGAATCATTCCGAAAAACCTCCCGCTGATAAAGAAAACCATCCTGTCGGCTGTTTTCTCTCCGAATCCGATTCCGGATATCGTGGAAATCCTGTTTCAAAACAATTTGCCGCTTCTCCCCTTGATCGATAGCTTCAGACAAGATTGCCTCTTCCAGAATCTGGATGCCTATTTCAGAATCTATGGTCGCAACCGAGTCCTCGCAACCATGCTTTTTTCCGAGCACGACGAAGTCCGGAACAAGGCCTACGAATGGCTCGAAAAACCGCCGGATAAATTGCCGGACCAAAATCCCGATCCAGCAAAAAGAAGCGCGGAACTGAAGAAGCTCTTTTCCCCCATCTTCGATTCCCTCCGGAAAATCGAAACGGAAACCGAATCCGAAAACAAGGAACAGGCTAACGATGCGTCGGAAAAAGCTGCGCCGGAACTGCCGCAGAATGCCGCCGGTCAAGAGACCCTTTTCGAGCTGAAAAAGAAACTCGATCTCGCTCAAACCGATGCAGAGCGCCAAAAACGCGAGCTCAAAAAGGTTCGGGAAAAACTGGATGCCGCATCTCGCGAAAACAAAGCGAAAACGGACTCCGTGCAAACGCTCGAACGCCAAAACGCCGACTTGCAGCAACGGCTGGAAAAGACGCAACGGGAGTGCGATGAACAAAAACAACTCTGCAAACAGACGCAAACCAATTCGCTCCGGATCGAAGAAGAGCTGAAAAATACGATTGCCGACTTGAACAATCAAGTCAAACAGCAAAAGCAGAAACAATCGGATGCCATATCGGAAAATGCCCGAAACGCCGCACTTCGCAGACAACGGGACGGATACCGGAAGGCCTATGACGATTTGCGGGAGGCCCTGAACTCCTTTGTCGCCAACATCCCCGTCTACAAACCGGATGACGCATCGATTCCGCACCGGGAACAAGCCTCTTCCGCGGATCCTCCTCAAAAGACAAGCGACGCCGAACCCGATGATTTCGAAACGCTTCTCTCGAAAATCGACTACGTCACCGACATTTCAACCGACAATCGGAAACTTTCCAAACTTGTCTCCCTGACCGATCTGTCGCTCTCGCCCGATTCCGAAATCTCCATCCTGATCGATGGCCACAATGTCCTCAATTGCGCCATACCATACGGCGAAAAACAAGCTTCGCTAAGCCACGGAGACCTTCGCGACCGTTTTGCCGACGACTTGCAACCCCTCCACGATCTGCTTCCCAATTCGGAAATTACCCTGTATTGGGACGGTTCCTATGCGGCCGATTCCAATCATGGCGCCATTAAGATCGTCTACTCCGGCGGTACGGGAGACCATCGCGCCGATCACCGAATCGAATATTATCTCTCCTACCTCCGGAACAAAGCTCCGAATCGGCCGATTCTGGTTGTCACGGAAGATCGCAAAATGCGCGACCGCTGCGCAAACGACAAACCCGTTTTCCTGACGCCCGATCAATTTCTCTCCATTCTGGATATCGGCTGATTCGACGACGGCTCGCACAATGCGCGCAACGCCGTTTGATGCGGCGCCAAATCCGTTCCGTCCGATTCGAGACAGACGTCCTCTGCCGTTAGCACGGAGAGCATTTTTTGCACGCGAGGCAAGCGCTCCGCCGCAAGAGCGCTCGCTCCGATGCCGATGCGAAAGCCTTCTTTTCGAAAGGACAATGCCAGCTCCGGAGAAACGACAGATCCATGCAGAATACCGCCCGGAACACCCGGAACACTCCGCTTGAGCGCCCGAATCCGCTCCAGCAGGCGTCCGGCTGTTCCGCGCCCCGCCGCATGCAGCGCCATCGGACGCCGCGCCTCCGCCGCCAATTGCCACTGCACGGAAAAGGCCTCATCCTGCTCTCGCCGGTGCAAGTCCGTATCCGGAACATGCTTCGTGCCATCCAATCCGCACTCCCCTACCCATGCGCCCGGAAACCGCGCCAACCATCCGCGCAAGGCTTCTTCGAAGTCCTCGCCTCGCACAAACCACGGATGGACTCCGAAACACGGCACGACCTCGCTCCCGAATGCACGCGCCGCTTCCGCAATCCGCGCAACATCGGCCCAATCCGCAGGACTTGTCGCACAACATAGGAAACGCCGGATGCCTTGTTCCCTTTTTCGAACGAAAAAAGTCGCCCGTTCCGCCTCCGGCAACCATTGCAGATGGCAGTGCGCGTCACTGACGCCATTCGCAAGCGTCCACGCCGCCACCCCCTTCTCCGTTCCCTCTTCCACAATTCCCTCCCTGCGCGCCGTCAGGCACGAAAATGCGGCGGCGTCCCCGGAACATTCCACGCCACCTTCATCCCAAGCGCTTCAATCGAAGCGCATAGCCGCTGCAAGGGCGTTTCGCCGGAAATCTCATCGACGACCGGCTTGCCGGGATAGAGCCGATACGCCCGCCGATGCCCGATATCCGTAAAGTTCGGCATGAGAACATTCGCACCCGCACAAAGCGCCCTTTCCCGGCCGTCCTCGGCCAAGGCCTGCAACGCCGTCGTTGCCGCCACATTGCACGTGTGCAAATACAACCGGACCGCCGCAACCATGTTGACGGCAAGGCAAAGCCGCTCTTCCTCGCTGGCAGGCGCCGTCTTCATCGGTGTTTCCAAATGCGGCAAAAACGGCCCCATGCCGATCATATCCGCATCCACTTCCCGGAAAAACAGAATGTCATCCGCCAAATCCTCAAGACTCTGCCCGGGCAACCCGATCATAACGCCCGTGCCGACCTGATAGCCTTGCCGCCGCAATGCCCGCAGACAATCGACCCGCGTGCGCCATAGATGATCCTCCGGATGCAACTTCGCATAGAGCGCCGACGAGGAGGTCTCGACACGGAGAAGATAGCGCGTGGCTCCGGCCGCCCGCCACCGCGCATAGCTCTCCTCGCTCTGCTCGCCCAACGAAAGCACAATCGCAAAATCCGGCGACGTTTCTTCCCGGATCCGATGCACGATGTTTTCTATGAAAGCCGTATGCTCCGGACTGTCGATTTCGCCGGACTGCAAAACCACCGAGCCGATGCGCATCCGAAAAACCTGCAGGGCCGATTCGATAATCGTTTCGCCGGAAAGCCGATACCGCTCCGCTTGCGGATTGCCGCTCCGCAATCCGCAATAATAACAGTTTTTCCGGCATACCGAGCCGATTTCAAGCAGTCCGCGCAAATAGACGTTCGGACCGCTGACGCGATCGCGTACCCTGCAGGCCGCCGCGTGAAACGCCTCCCGATCCTTCCCGGGCCCCAGCCGCAAGAGCCACGCCAACTCTTCGCGCGAAAGCGAATACGGCGCCGCCTCCGCCCGCTGCAAAAGCCCCGGAAGCGATCTCATTCGCTCGCCTTTCTTCCGTCTGCTTCTTCGTTCGGTTCAAGCTCGCTCGCACGCTTCGAAAGACCCGTCTTGACCGATACGCCCGGCAACCGCCCGAGCGCCCCAGCCAAGGCCCCCATCTGGTCGGTCGTCGCTTCCACGACAAGCGTCACGACCGATATGCCGCGGTCACGCCACGGCATCCCCAAACGGGCCCGTATCAATTCGCCGAACAAACTCAAAATGCGATTCACCTCGCCCGCCGATTGATGCCGGTTCTCTATGAGAATGCCGACAAAGCCAATGCGCGATTCTTCCATGGGAGTGTCCTATCTCTCAACGGCGGTTCCGCCCGTGGGCGCAATCGGCTTCTCCACCCGCCCGAGAAAGAGAACCAAATTCGTCTTGCGATGCCGGATCACAAAGAAAAAGGGACGGTCCGCACGAAACGATACCGTCGGACGCGGCGGCAGCATGCTGCTGCGCTCCATCACGACGGCCGTCGCGGCGGCCGCCTCCGTTTCTTCTTCGTCGACCGTTATGTTGGCCTTCTGGAAAACCTGCGAAATGGACAGCGGAATGTCGCGCGAAATGCCCGAGAAATCCGCTTGCCAGGAAAACGCTTTCTTCATCCCCATCGCCTGCAACGGATTCGTCAGATCCGCAGTGCTTTCCAGTTCGAATTTCGGAAGCGCCAAATCCACGACTTCGTCCTTGAATGCCGCCTGCAACGCACGTAGCTTTTTCAGCGACAGCTCCTTTTCGAAGGAAGCGAAATCCACGCCCTTCTCCGGCAACAAAACGAGCATCTCGAGCCCCCCTCCGGCATACGGAAGGCAGACGGCTTCCACTCCTTCGGTTTTCGCATACGCAAAGGTCTTGGCCAAATGGAGAAAAGAAGCCTCCGCATCGCCGTCCGTCGCATGGAAAATGCCCTTTTCCGTTTGCGACGGTTTGAAGGGGTGCGCCCACTTCGCTTTGAGCCAGACCGTGTTCAGTATCAATAGCTGCGTCGCCGCATCGGGCGGCTCGGACAACAACTGCGGAATTCGCCCCTTCGTCGTGGCGGCCACAAACGCATTCACCGCCTCCTGTCCCGACGCATCCATCGAAATCGGCTGCACCTCCGCATGGAAAACATTCTTCGCATAGTGCAGAAAACGCCGATTCAAATGCCCCGCAACCTCCCGCTTCGGCCAAAGCGAATTCGTCATCTCCAGCCGGACACTCTCATTCGTCGCATCCGCAAGGGACTGGAAGACCCCCGGCCATACCGTCAACAGCTCCACAAAATCCGGAAAGCCAAGCGCCTTGGCCATCTCCTCCCCCGTTTCGCCATTCGCACCAAGCCCCGTGAGCCCCAATGCCGACGCCACACTGAACGGCGACAAAACCGCATTCCCCTTGGCCGGCGCGGCCTCGCGAAACAGCGAAAACGCCCAATCCGCCTGCCCGCACCAAGTTCCCTCGATGGAACAGTCGCAAACCGCTTTCCCGCAATCGACCTTCGCCCGACCCGGCGACGCCTCGGTAGCCCCAAATCCGGAAACCGCAACGCTTCCCGACAAACCTAAAAGAAACAAACATCTAGCAAGCTTCATGCTTTTCTCCCGATTATCTGTACCCGGCTCGCATCTTCAAGCCGTTTCTGGTGATGAAACGATTGTACTTGCTTCTTCCCGCTCATGCAAGACCGCCCCCCGCACATTCCGGCCCCAAAAGGTTTTCCTTGACCGTTCCGGCCCTCTTTGAGTATTGTTTTGGCATTCCGCAAGAAGGCTCCCCGCGCAAACAAAACGCGGCATTCCTTTCTCTTTGCGCACAGTTGATATCGTGGATGAGTGGCGGAACTGGCATACGCGGTAGACTTAGGATCTACTCCGAAAGGTTGCGGGTTCGAGTCCCGCCTCATCCACCACCCGTTCCCCTTTCCCCATCCCGCCCCGTGGCCCCGCTTCCCACTCGCGCGGCTTTGCGTGCCCCCACCCGCCCTCGTCGCTGCGCACCCCCGCCCGTGCCCCGTCGCTGCGCACCCCCGCCCGTGCCCCGTCGCTGCGCACCCCCGCCCGTGCCCC